>CALEYZ010000021.1 GCA_937928195.1 uncultured Limnohabitans sp. | reverse complement strand
GCCAGAGAGACGATCAGTAATTCCATGAAAAAAAAGCGCCGCTTTCGCGGCGCCTGTCAAAAGTCACATCTCGTTGTGGATGTTTATGTTCGAGTAGTTTGGGTGTCTCCTCAGCCCTCAAAACGAACCCAAACTGCAGTTCATCGAGTGCATGAAATGTAGCGTTGTTCATTGGGCATGGCCATCAGGGATTTCCCGTGGCACTTTCTGCGTCATTTGTCTCATGGGGTGTCGTGTGAGTGTTTGAGCGCATCCAGCACCATCCAATGTGCTGCTTTTTCAGCAATCATCAGGGTGGGGCTGTTGGTGTTGCCACTGGTGATGGTGGGCATGACACCCGCATCCACCACACGCAAACCTCGGATGCCGCGCACTTGCAGGCGGCTGTTGACCACTGCCATCGGGTCATGGTCTGCGCCCATGCGGGTGGTGCCAACGGGGTGAAAAATGGTGCTGGCAATGTCACCTGCCAGCTTGGCCAATTCCTCATCCGATTGGTACTGCACACCGGGTTTGAACTCTTCTGGCGCAAAGGGCGCCATGGCCGCTTGCGACATGATGCGGCGCGTCACGCGCAGGCTGTCGGCTGCCACCTTGCGGTCTTCGTCGGTGCTGAGGTAGTTGGGTGCAATGGCAGGTGCGTCCTTGAAGTCAGGGCTTTTCAAACGGACACTGCCGCGGCTGGTGGGATTCAAGTTGCACACACTGGCGGTGATGGCCGGGAAGCTGTGCAGCGGTTCACCGAAAGCGTCTAAGCTGAGCGGTTGCACATGGTATTGAATGTTCGCCCACTTTTGCGCTGGGTCACTTTTGGTAAATGCACCCAACTGACTGGGTGACATGCTCATGGGCCCGCTGCGAGACAGCGCATATTCCAAACCAATCTTGGCTTTGCCCCACCAACTGTTGGCCAAGGTGTTGAGGGTCTTGGCGTTTTTCACTTTGTAAACAGAGCGAATTTGCAAATGGTCTTGCAGGTTGGCACCCACGCCAGGCAAATCGTGCTGCAGCGCCACGCCGACGTCTTTCAGTGCGAGGGCATTGCCGATACCAGACAACTGCAAAATTTGCGCAGAACCAATGCTGCCGGCACTCAAGGCCACTTCGCGTGTGGCGGTGGCGGTGACCAATTGATGGCCATCCCAGACCTTCACGCCGGTGCAGCGTTTGGCGCCATCAGCGTCAGTTTCAAGGACCAAGCCAGCCACTTGCGCTTGCGTCCACAACTCAAAATTCGGGCGCGCGAAACAAGTGGGCCGCAAAAAAGCTTGGGCCGTGTTCCAGCGCCAACCACTGCGTTGGTTCACATCAAAATAGCCAACGCCTTCGTTGTTGCCTTGGTTGAAATCGTCGGTCGCTGGGATGCCTGCTTGCTGTGCGGCTTGTGCAAATGCGTCGAGCACGTGCCAGCTTAAGCGTTGCTTTTCAATGCGCCACTCGCCGCCGGCTTGTCTGGCTTTCAATACGTTGAAGTAGTCGGCAGAAGCTGGGTCAGACGCAACAGCTCCGTTGAACAATTCTGGTTTAACGCCTTTCGCGCCGTGAAGTTCGCTGGCCCCTTTGTAATGGTCTTCATGCGCCTTGAAATAAGGCAAGCAGTGGTCCCATCGCCACTCATCGCTGCCGGTTAACTGTGCCCACTGGTCATAGTCACGTGCTTGGCCGCGCATGTAAATCATGCCGTTGATGCTGCTGCAACCGCCTAACACTTTGCCGCGCGGGTAGCGCAGGCTTCGGCCATTCAAGCCCTCGGCCGCTTCGGTTTGATACAACCAATCGGTGCGTGGGTTGCCAATGCAATACAGATAACCCACAGGAATGTGGATCCAGTGGTAGTCGTCTCGCTTGCCTGCTTCAATGAGCAGCACCCGTTTGCTGGCGTCGGCAGACAGGCGATTGGCCAGCAGGCAGCCGGCCGTTCCTGCGCCAACGATGATGTAGTCAAAGGTGCTGTCGTTCATGAATTATTTGGCAGTGGGCATGACAAACTCTGCGCCCTTGCCAATGCTCTCTGGCCAGCGCTGCATGATGGATTTTTGCTTGGTGTAAAAACGCACGCCTTCTTCGCCATAGGCATGCATGTCGCCAAACAAGCTGCGCTTCCAACCGCCAAAACCATGCCATGCCATGGGCACAGGAATGGGCACGTTGATGCCCACCATGCCCACTTGAATGCGGCGAGAAAATTCTCGCGCGACATTGCCATCGCGCGTGAAACAACTCACGCCATTGCCAAACTCGTGGTCGTTGATGATTTGCACGGCTTCGCCAAAATCTTTGACGCGAACGCAAGACAGCACGGGTCCAAAAATTTCTTCCTTGTAAATCTTCATGTCGGTGGTGACGTTGTCAAACAAGGTGCCACCCAACCAGAAACCGTTGTCGCAACCGGCGCCTGCTTTGGCGCCGTCAAATTGACGGCCATCCACCAGCAGCTTGGCGCCTTCCGCCACACCTGCATCGATGTAGCCCGTGATGCGCTGTTTGGCAGCGGCGGTCACAATGGGGCCCATTTCGGCGTCCAGGTTGGTGCCGTTCAGAACTTTGAGTGCCCGTGTTTTTTCCAACAGCAAGGGCATTAATTTTTCGGCCACATCGCCCACCAACACGGCCACGCTGATGGCCATGCAACGCTCGCCAGCAGAGCCGTAAGCTGCACCAATGAGGGCATCTACCGCTTGCTCAATGTCGGCATCGGGCATGACCACCATGTGGTTCTTGGCACCTCCCAAAGCTTGCACGCGTTTGCCGTGGCGTGCGCCGTTTTCATACAAACTGTTGGCAATGGGTGTGGAGCCGACAAAGCTGACGGCTTTGACATCGGGGTGCTCGACCAGTGCGTCGACGGCTTCTTTGTCACCTTGCACCACGTTGAACACGCCATCGGGCAAGCCAGCTTGCTTGAGCAACTCCGCCATGAACAAGCTGGGGCTGGGGTCAAGCGGACTGGGCTTCAAGACAAAGGTGTTGCCGCAGGCCAATGCTACTGGGAACATCCACATGGGCACCATGACGGGGAAGTTAAAGGGCGTCACACCCGCCACCACGCCCAAGGGCTGGCGCATTGTCCAATTGTCGATGCCCGTTGAGACTTGATCGGTGAAGTCGCCTTTGAGCAGTTGTGGAATGCCACATGCAAATTCGACGATGTCGATGCCGCGCGTCACTTCACCTTGCGCATCGGTGAACACTTTGCCGTGCTCGGCGGTGATCATGTGTGCCAAGGTGTCGCGGTGTTGGTTCAACAACTCTAAAAACTTGAACATCACGCGTGCTCTGCGCAAGGGGGGGGTGTCGGCCCAGGCGGGAAATGCAGCATGGGCAGAAGCCACGGCTTGTGCCACATCTTGCGCATTGGCCAAACTCACGCGACCTGTCACGGCGCCCGTTGCTGGGTTGAACACGTCTTGAGCGCGTGCAGATGTACCGGCTGCTTTGTGGCCAGAAATGTAGTGAGCAATCGAAGGAGCGGTCATGAAAGTTCTCGGTATCTTGTATCTAGTGAATGTTAATCGCTTGTGGCGTGGCTGTTTTCTTCCGAAGTGGCGGGATGCCTGCGCCTGAACATGCCCCAGCCCTCCATGTGCAACACACTGTCGCCGTGTTGATTGTGCATGTCCCACGCGGTTCGGACCAAGCCCACATCAGGTCTAGAGCGCATAGGCCGGGTTTCCAAAATGGTGTGCTTGAGACGCAAAGTGTCGTTTGGGAAAACTGGCTTCTTCCACTGGACGTTTTCAAGACCTGGCGAGCCCAGGCTCGAAGACTGCTGCAAAAACTGCGTCACCATCAAGCGCATGGCCATCGAACAAGTGTGCCAACCACTGGCACACAAGCCGCCAAACACCGAGGCTTTGGCGGCTTCATCGTCGAGGTGAAACGGTTGAGGGTCAAATTGCGATGCAAACGCAATGATTTCTTCGCGTGTGGGCGTGATGGTGCCCAGGTCATGTTCGCTGCCAGCTTGCAGGTCTTCCCAGTAATAAATTATCTTGGCAGAAGCTGCGCCAGTCATCAACGGCCTCCAGACACATCGATCAGACTCATGGTGGTGTAGCTGGCCTCGTCGGACAGCAACCACACAATGGCCTGCGCCACTTCCATGGCCGAGCCGCCGCGCTTGGCGGGTACCAAATGTTCGAGGTCTTTCACGCGATTGGGCAACCCGCCAGAGGCGTGAATCTCGGTGTCAATCAAGCCTGGGCGAATGGCATTCACACGAATACCTTCGCCTGCAATTTCTTTGGCCAAGCCCAGCGTAAAGCTGTCGATGGCACCTTTGGCCGCTGCGTAATCCAAGTACTGGCCTGGCGAGCCCAGACGCGCGGCTGCGCTGGACAAGTTCACAATGCTGCCGCCTTGACCGCCGTGTTGGGTGCTCATTTGCAAGATGGCTTCGCGCGCGCACAACATCGAGCCCAACACATTGATCTCAAACATGCGTCGCCAGCGGGCCATGCTCATTTGATCGAGCCGTGCAGACACATCCACCACGCCAGCGTTGTTCACCAAGCCTTGCAGCGGGCCCAGCTCAGTGCGCACTTTTTGGAACATGGCCAAGACCTGATCTTCATTGGCCACATCGGCTTGAACGGCAATGGCCCGTCCACCCGCTGCTTTAATTTGTTGCACCACTTCGTCAGCAGCTTGTGCGTTGGCGGTGTAATTGACTGCAACATCCCAGCCCTTTTGTGCAGCCAAGATGCAGGTCGCAGCGCCAATGCCGCGACTCCCGCCTGTGACCAAAACTACTTTGCGCATTCTTTGTCTCCTGCAGAATAATGAGTAAACGGTTAAAACACGGTCAGGTGCTTCAGCATTCAATGTGCAGATTACCTTAACTAGGAGCTTTTTGTGAGTCACTCAGTCGACTATTACTTTGCACCCCAAAGTCCTTGGGCTTATTTGGGGCATCAGCGCTTTCAGCAAATCCTCACTCAGGCGGGTGTCAGCGTGCGCGTCATGCCCATTGATTTGGGTGGCAAGGTGTTTCCAATTTCGGGTGGCTTGCCTTTGGGGCAGCGTGCACCGCAACGACAAGCCTATCGGCTGACCGAGTTGGCGCGCTTTAGCAAATGGCTGGGAGCCCCCTTGCACTTGAAACCCACGTTCTTTCCCGTGAATGGCGATGATGCAGCCAAACTGATCATTGCTGTGGACATGGCCGCCGGGGCGCAAGCTGCCATGACGATCAGCGGCGCTGTTTTGTCCGCAGTCTGGGCGGAGCAGCGCAACATTGCCGATGAAAAAACGCTGGCGCAGTTACTCAAAGAGCACCATTTGCCAGCCAGTTGTTTAGAACAAGCACACAGCCAAGCTGTGCAGGTCCGCTATGAGTCGTACACACAAATGGCGATTGACGCGGGCGTGTTTGGCGCACCCTCTTATGTGGTCAACGGCGATATTTACTGGGGTCAAGACCGCCTCGACTTTGTCGAGCGAGCGCTTGCAGGTTCACACATTTAAAGGAGCATTTCATGGGAACAGTCATTCAATTAACGGCCGCAGATGGCACGCAATTTCCGGCTTATGTGGCCGAGCCTTCAACACCTGCCAAATCGGCGGTGGTGGTGATTCAAGAAATTTTTGGCGTCAACGTTCACATTCGTGAAGTGGCCGATGCGTATGCCAAAGAAGGCTACCTGGCCATTGCGCCAGCCATGTTCCATCGCGCGCAAGCCAATGTCGAACTTGGTTACGCAGAGGCCGACATGGGCGCCGGCATGGCGCTCAAAACCGCCATTGAAGCCTTGCCGGCACCCGGTGCTTTGCAAGACATTCAGGCCAGCATTGACCATGCCCATAAGGTGTGTGGTGGCAAAGTGGGCGTGGTTGGTTATTGCTGGGGTGGCTTGCTGACTTGGCGCGCTGCCTGCTTGCTCAACGGCTTGTCGGCTGCTGCACCGTATTACGGCGGTGGCATGACCACCGAGGCAGAATCAGCCCGGCAATCTAAAGTGCCTGTGATGGCGCACTTTGCCGAGGAGGACAAATGGATTTCGATGGACTCGGTCAAAGCGTTCCAAGCAGCTCACGCTGATGCGCAAGTGTTCACCTACGCGGCGCACCATGGCTTCAATTGCAACCACCGCGGTGCATGGCAAGCTGAAGCGGCTGCGTTGGCCAAGCAAAGAACTCTGGATTTCTTCAAGCAGCACTTGAGCTGAGTGAGCGATTTTTAGCGGCCTGATCGTGCCAAATAACGCTTGCGCCAAAACAGCCAAGCCAAGGTGAGCGCGATCAGCAGCATGCTGCCAATCGTCCACCAAAAGCCAGCGTTGTTGTGCAGCAGTGGAATGACTTCAAAGTTCATGCCAAAGATAGCGGCGATCAAATTCAAAGGCAAGAAGATGGCCGTGATCGACGTCAGCGTTCGCATGGTTTCGTTGGTGCGATTGCTTTGTGCATTGAAGTGAATTTGCACGGCTGTTTCAATGCTTTGCTCCAAGCGACGCACATGATGCACCACGCGGTCAATGTGCTCTAAAACATCGCGACTGCGTACGCGAAGTATTTCGTGTTCTTTGATCAGTGCCAGGGCGGTGGGCGGCGTCCATGTGTTCAAAGATTCAAGCCAATCTTGCATGGCACTGCGCTGGTCTTCGCAGATTTCATCTAGGTGGTGCAGCGACAGCCTTGCCTCTAACAAAGCTGACCAGTTGTTGAAGCGGGTATCGGGGTTGATCAACTCCGACTGCCAATGGTCCAACTGCCGCGTGAGCTCTCTGCGCAAGTCCAAATACACATCGACCACTTGACTGACCATGCGCAACATCATGTCGGCGGGGCTGACAGGAATGCCACGTGCGCCGGTTGACCGATCGTCTGCAATTTCAGTCGCCTGCGACATGTGCAATTCTGTGTGGGGGGTGTTTTGCGCATGGCTGCTGGCAGACAACAAACGTGCAGCATAAGCTTCACGAATGGCGCAATCGTCCGGATGTACTGTCAGCAATACTTTGTCGAATACTGCAAATCCAATGGGGCTGGTGTCCACCCTTCTGAGCGCAGGAGGACCCGACAACTTGCCCTTGGACTTGATGCCCGTCAGATTGCTGGCGGGTTCGGGTTCGGGTTCGGGTTCGCGAGAGGCGCTGGCCGCCAAACGACGGAAAACCAGCACATCGTAGTAAGACGTTAAATCAAATCGAGAAGGCAAGTGCCCGTTGAGCAAATCGGACACGTGCAAATCTAGCAGGTGGTGGCCGGTGAGGCTTTGCAAAGCTTGTTGAACCTGTTGCTGCTCAGATTGGAAAAATGTTCTGGAACATGCAATCCAGACATAGCCATTTGCGGGCAAGGCACGTGGCAGTGACAGCGCGTCTTGAACGTGTTTGTCAGAGACCGTGAAAACGCGCATGCGATTGAATACCAAGGCTGATGAGTCTTTGGCGTACTCAGGCTTGGGCCAACAGCCGCGCAGCATCGCGCGCAAAGTAGGTCAGAATGCCGTCGGCGCCAGCGCGCTTGAATGCCAACAAACTTTCCATCATCACGCCGTCGTGGTCGAGCCAACCATTTTGTGCGGCTCCTTTCAGCATGGCATATTCGCCCGACACTTGGTAGGCAAAGGTGGGCACACCAAATTCATCTTTGACGCGGCGCACCACATCCAAATAAGGCATGCCGGGTTTGACCATCACCATGTCGGCGCCTTCAGCGATGTCCAAAGCCACTTCGCGCAATGCTTCGTTGGTGTTGCCAGGGTCCATCTGGTAGGTTTTTTTATTGCCTTTGCCCAAGTTGGCGGCCGATCCTACGGCGTCGCGGAAAGGGCCGTAGAAAGAACTGGCGTACTTGGCACTGTAGGCCATGATCTGCGTATGGACATGGCCTTTGGCTTCGAGCGCTTGGCGAATGGCGCCAATGCGGCCATCCATCATGTCACTGGGTGCCACGATGTCAACGCCCGCGTCAGCTTGCACCATGGCTTGCTTGACCAGTTGGCCCAGCGTGGGGTCGTTCAAGATGTAGCCGTCCTCGTCCAACCAGCCGTCTTGGCCATGGCTGGTGAAGGGGTCGAGGGCCACATCGGTCATCACGCCCAAGTCGGGAAAATGTTTTTTCAACGCACGAACTACCGTGGGCACCAAGCCATCGGGGTTGAGGGCCTCGTTGCCTTCGGGGTCTTTGAGGGCGCTGTTGATGACAGGGAAGAGGGCCATCACAGGAATGCCCAATTTCACGCAGTCCTCTGCCACTGGCAGCAACAGGTCCAAACTCAATCGTTCTACACCAGGCATTGAACCAACGGCTTGTCGTTGATTTTTGCCATCCAGCACAAACACGGGATAAATTAAATCGTCAACAGTCAATTGGTGTTCGCGCACCAAGCGCCTAGAAAAGTCTGTACGGCGCAAACGGCGAGGGCGGCTTAAGGGGTAGGGCGTTTGAATCGGTGTCATTTGAAAATTGTGCCTGAAGTTTGTGGCCCCAGGGGGACTGGTTCAAAGTTTCGCGCTCAGATAACTTGATGCACATCAAGTTCTTCAGCTTGTTCAAAAACAATCACCGGGGCTACACTTGCTCTATGCTCTGGATTAAAGCCTTTCACATCGTCTTCGTGGCCAGCTGGTTTGCTGGCTTGTTTTACCTGCCGCGCATCTTCGTCAATCTGGCCATGGTGCCCGAAGATTCGGTGGCCGAGCGTGAGCGGCTGTTGCTCATGTCGCGCAAACTCCTCAAGTTCACCACCTTGTTGTCTGTACCCGCCATTGCCTTGGGCGTTTGGTTGTGGTGGGGCATTGGCATCGGTTGGGGCCCAGGCAATGCATGGATGCACGCCAAATTGGCCGTGGTGCTTCTTGTTGTGGGATACCACCATGCCTGCGGTCGCTTGCTGAAAAAATTTGAAGCTGGCCAAAACACCCGCAGTCATGTTTGGTTCCGCTGGTTCAACGAGGCACCGGTTTTGATGCTGGTGGCAGTGGTTGTTTTTGTGGTCGTGAAGCCGTTTTAAGTCACATGCAAAAGACAGCGGCATGGCCTTTGGCTGGTATCTACGCCGCATTGATCGTCTACGCCAGTTTGTATCCATTTGATCACTGGCGATCGCAAGGGGTGGACTGGACCGCCTTTTTATGGGCGCCTTGGCCACGGTATTGGACGGGCTTTGATGTCCTGGCCAACGTGCTGGGCTACGCCCCCTTGGGTTTCATTGGCGTGCTGGCATTACGCCGCAGTGCCAGGCATTTGCCAGCTGTCACGATCACTGTCGTGGTGGCTTCATTGCTGTCCCTCGGACTTGAGACCTTGCAACTTTTCTTGCCAGCCAGAGTTCCCTCTAATGTGGATTGGGAACTGAACACCTTGGGGGCGTTGATGGGTGCGGCCTTGGCTTGGACTTTGGAGCGATTTGGTTTTTTAGACCGTTGGAGCCGTTTTCGGGCCAATTGGTTCCTGCCCGATGCAAGGGGCGCTTTGGTGTTGTTGGCTTTGTGGCCTGTGGCACTGTTGTTTCCTGCACCAGTGCCCTTGGGACTTGGGCAGGTTCTGGAACGTGCCGAGGACGCGCTGGCTTTGTGGTTGCAAGACACTCCCTGGTTGGATTGGTTGCCTGTTCGAGAGGTGGAATTACAGCCTCTTTTGCCTATCTATGAAGTCGTCTGCGTGGCCATGGGGCAGTTATTGCCATGCATGTTGGCATTCACTTTGATCCGCCGCTTGCACCAAAAAGCCATTGCTTGGGCACTCCTGGTGGGGGCGGGCTTGAGCGTCACAGCCTTGTCCGCTGCACTGACTTATGGCCCTTCACATGCTTGGGGCTGGATCAATCCGCCCGTTCAATTGGGTTTGTTCTTGGCCGCTTTCTTGGCGCTGCCGATGATGTGGATTCAGGAAAAAACAGTGCAAGTGTTGGCGTTGGTCGGTTTGGTACTGCAATTAACCATGCTTAATAACGCATCAGCGAGTGCTTACTTTTCTTTGACTTTACACAATTGGGAGCAAGGCCAGTTCATTAGATTTCATGGCTTGATTCAATGGATAGGTTGGCTTTGGCCTTTTGTTTTGTTGGTTTATTTGATGCGCCGACTGTCCTCATCTCGCACCTCTAAAATGAGCGAATGAGTGAAAACAATCCCCCATATTACGAGCGACACATTTTTTTCTGCCTGAACGAAAGAAAGAATGGCGAAGCCTGCTGTGCACTGCAAGGCGCTCAAGCCGCCTTTGATCACTGTAAATCTCGCGTGAAGGATTTGGGCTTGGCAGGCGTTGGCAAAGTCCGCGTCAACAAGGCGGGCTGTCTGGACCGCTGCGCCGGCGGACCCGTGGCCGTGGTTTATCCCGAAGGCACTTGGTACAGCTTTGTGGACAACGCTGACATCGATGAAATTGTTGAAAGCCATTTGCAAAACGGCCAAGTCGTACAACGTTTGGTCACACCACCCAACGTGGGGCGTTGATGAATTCAGCTACGCAGGTTGTGCAGTTTCAAGGCCCAGTCGGGGTGTTGGAAGGGCTTCAGGATGAACCGACAGAGGGGTCATTCAAAGGCATTGCCGTCATTGCACATCCGCATCCTCTGTTTGGCGGCACGATGCAAAACAAGGTGGTCCAGACTTTGGCCAAAGCCTTTGTTCAAAATGGTTGGCGTGCCATCCGATTTAATTTTCGAGGCGTCGGTGCCAGTGCAGGTGTGTACGACGAAGGACGTGGTGAACTGGACGACCTGATGGCGGTCATTGCTCAAAGCCAAGACCAATCAGCCGCAGCCAACGGCCTGGCATTGGCGGGTTTCTCTTTCGGCGCATTTGTAACCAGCCATGCGGCGGTGCAAATGGCAGCAGCAGGCAACTTGGAAAAATTGGTGCTGGTCGGCACTGCCGCTTCACGTTTTCAGGTAGCCCCAGTGCCGGCTGAACTTCATGAGAAAACATTGGTGGTCCACGGTGAAGTGGACGACACGGTGCCACTGGCCAGCGTCATGGACTGGGCCCGTCCGCAATCTTTGCCGGTCACCGTCATACCGGGTGTTGAACATTTTTTTCACGGGCAATTGCCTTTGCTTCGATCCTTGGTTGGCCGCCATCTGCGCGCTTAATTTTTTAAGCTCCTTCATGACATCTTTGTTCTCGACCCTTCGTCGCAGTGTTGTGCGCGCAGCAGTCAGTTTGGCTGCGATTGCCTTCACTGTTGGTTTGTCACCACTTCAAGTCCAAGCGCAAATCCCCGCACCTGAGGCGCCTGAAATTGCGGCACGTGCTTATCTTTTGTTAGATGTGACGGCCAATCAAATTCTGGCCTCGCGTGAGTTGGACATGCCAGTTGAGCCGGCATCCATGACCAAACTCATGAGCGCCTACTTGGTCTTTGATGCTTTGAAGTCGAAAAAGATCGACATGAAGCAAAGCTTTGCGGTTAGTGAACGGGCTTCGAAGATGCCTGGGTCTCGCATGTTCATCGACCCCAAAATGAAAGTGCCTGTCGAAGATTTGATCAAAGGCATGGTTGTTCAATCGGGCAATGACGCGACGGTGGCCTTGGCCGAGGGGTTGGGCGGCACAGTCGAGCGCTTTGTGCAAATGATGAACGACCAAGCCAAAGTGCTGGGCATGAAAAATACCAGTTACAAAAATCCAGAAGGTTCGACGGAATCGGGTCACATCACCACCGCACGTGACTTGAGCACCTTGGCCATGCGCTTGGCGCACGATTTTCCTGAACACATGGGCACCTATGCCATCAAAAGATACCGCTATCCAGGCTCACCCGCGGCCAATGACACCAATCGCAACTTGCTGATTTTCAAAGACCCGACCGTTGACGGCATGACAACCGGTCATACCGATGCCGCAGGGTACTGCTTGGTGGCCACCGCGAAACGTGACTTTCCCAACCTGGGCGCACGTCGCTTGATGGCCATTGTGCTGGGCGCCAGCAGCGAGACTGTGCGCGCCAATGAGGCGCAAAAACTGCTCAATTGGGGTTACACCGCTTTCGAAGCGGTCAAGCTGTTTGAAGCGGGGCAACCCGTTGCCACGCCCGTCATTTGGAAAGGCAAAGCCGCCACAGTCAAGCTGGGCCGCTCAGACGCATTGGTGGTGGCGGTGCCCACGGGCTCAGCCGCGCAAATCAAAACACAACTGGTTCGACCCGACCCCTTGGTGGCGCCCGTCACCAAGGGCCAGGCCATCGGCAGCCTCAAAATTTTCCGCAATGAACACCTGTGGGTGGACATGCCCTTGCAGGCTTTGGACGCCGTAGAGCAAGCGGGTGTGCTGGGCCGTGCATGGGATGCTCTGCGTTTGTGGATCAAATAAGAAAAGTTGGCGCTTGCAAACTTTGGACTTGCTGAGGCTTGTGTAGAAATTTTTGCACAGCCCCTTTTCAGCCGTTATACTAGAAGGCTTTTCCGCATTTGGGGCGGGGAAGATTTTTTTGTTCATTCCAAACGTTTAGGGACGTTTTTTTAAATGCCAACCATCAATCAATTGGTGCGTCAGGGGCGCGAGGTCGAAAAGACCAAGTCAAAAAGCCCTGCGATGCAAAACTCTCCACAGCGCCGCGGTGTGTGCACACGTGTGTACACCACGACGCCTAAAAAACCTAACTCTGCTCTGCGTAAAGTTGCCAAAGTGCGCTTGACCAACGGCTTCGAGGTGATCTCCTACATTGGTGGTGAAGGCCACAATTTGCAGGAACACTCCGTGGTGTTGGTTCGCGGTGGTCGTGTGAAAGACTTGCCTGGTGTGCGTTATCACATCGTGCGCGGTTCACTCGATTTGCAAGGCGTGAAAGATCGCAAGCAATCGCGTTCTAAATATGGCGCTAAGCGCCCGAAGAAAGCTTAAGTTAGCTTTCAAAAAAAGGTGTTGTGCTGGTTTTTAGACGAGCCGGTTCAACGAAGTGACTCCATGTCGGAGTCGAGTAAGTGCAAATTCAAGATGAATTTGCAGGGTGTCTGGATCGGACGTCCAGCCATCAACTGAAGCAAAGAGGTGAAATATGCCACGTCGTCGTGAAGTCCCTAAACGTGAAATCCTGCCGGATCCCAAGTTCGGTAATGTCGAGCTCTCCAAGTTCATGAATGTGATCATGGAAGGCGGCAAAAAGGCGGTTGCTGAGCGCATCATTTATGGTGCCTTGGAAAACATGGAAAAGAAAACTGGCAAAGACCCAGTCGAACTTTTCTCGATCGCCATCAACAACGTCAAGCCCATGGTGGAAGTTAAATCCCGCCGCGTGGGTGGTGCCAACTACCAGGTGCCCGTCGAAGTTCGCCCCGTCCGTCGCTTGGCTTTGTCCATGCGCTGGATCAAAGAGGCGGCCCGTAAGCGTGGTGAAAAATCCATGGCTTTGCGCTTGGCCAACGAGTTGCTCGAGGCCAATGAAGGTCGCGGCGGCGCGATGAAAAAGCGTGATGAAGTGCACCGCATGGCTGAAGCCAACAAGGCCTTCTCACACTTCCGCTTCTAAATCCCGGAGGTTGTCGCGCAACTTCGTGTTGCGCTGCCAACCGACCGCAAAGCCCTGTAGAGACCCTGCAGGGCATTTGCATTTTTTGTTTTAACTGAATTCCAAGAGGTTGATCATGGCTCGCAATACTCCCATCGAGCGCTATCGCAACATCGGTATTTCCGCTCACATTGACGCGGGTAAAACCACTACCACCGAGCGTATTCTTTTCTATACCGGTGTGAACCACAAAATTGGTGAAGTGCATGATGGCGCTGCCACCATGGACTGGATGGAGCAGGAACAAGAGCGTGGTATCACGATCACTTCTGCGGCCACCACATGCTTCTGGAAAGGCATGGACGGCTCTTTCGCAGACCACCGCATCAACATCATTGACACCCCAGGCCACGTTGACTTCACCATTGAAGTTGAGCGTTCTATGCGCGTGCTTGACGGCGCTTGCATGGTTTACTGCGCTGTGGGTGGTGTGCAGCCACAGTCTGAGACTGTGTGGCGCCAAGCAAACAAGTACAAAGTGCCACGTTTGGCCTTCGTGAACAAGATGGACCGTACGGGTGCCAACTTCTTCAAAGTTGTGGACCAGATGAAGTTGCGCCTGAAGGCCAACCCTGTGCCAATCGTGATCCCAATCGGCGCTGAAGACAACTTCACCGGCGTGGTTGACCTTCGCAAAATGAAGGCCATCATCTGGGATGAAGCTTCACAAGGCATGAAGTTCACCTTTGAAGAAATTCCAGCCAACTTGGTTGAGGTTGCCAAAGAGTGGCGCGAGAAGATGGTTGAAGCTGCTGCTGAAGCCTCTGAAGAACTGATGAACAAGTACCTCGAAGAAGGTGACTTGACTGAAGAAGAGATCACCGCTGGTTTGCGTACACGTACCATCAACAGCGAAATTCAGCCCATGTTGTGCGGCACAGCCTTTAAAAACAAGGGCGTGCAGCGTATGTTGGACGCTGTCTTGGAATTGATGCCTTCGCCTTTGGACGTGAAAGCCATTAAAGGTTTTGACGAAGACGAAAAAGAAGTGACACGCAAGGCCGACGACGAAGAGAAATTCTCTGCGTTGGCATTCAAATTGATGACCGACCCCTTTGTGGGCCAGTTGACTTTCGTGCGCGTTTACTCTGGCGTTCTGAAAAAGGGCGACACCGTGT
>CALEYZ010000020.1 GCA_937928195.1 uncultured Limnohabitans sp. | reverse complement strand
TGGCCGAGGCCGAAGTGCCCTACGACCAAGTGTTTGAGATGGAAGACATCAATGGTGAATTTGGCCAGGCCGATGTGGCCATCATCTTAGGTGCCAACGACGTGGTCAACCCCGCGGCGCACATCAAAGGCAGCCCCATTTACGGCATGCCCATTTTGGAAGCCTACAAAGCCAAAACCATCATTGTCAACAAGCGCTCTATGGCCGCAGGTTATGCCGGCTTGGACAATGAATTGTTCTACATGGACAAAACCATGATGGTCTTTGGCGATGCCAAAAAAGTGGTCGAAGACATGGTCAAGGCCATTGAGTAAAACGGTTTTGCAAGCTTTGCTTGCAATGCCTTAATCAACACAACAGGAGACAGTTCAGGATGACGGACGCGCGCGCATGGCTCAGCAGCTACCCCGAGGGTGTGCCAGCTGACATTGATGCATCTCAGTACGATTCATTGGTTGGCTTGATGGAGGAAAGTTTCTCCAAATACGCGGATCGAACGGCCTACAGCTTCATGGGGCAAGACATTTCGTACCAAGAAACAGATGCCAAGAGTCAAGCCTTCGCTGCGTACCTTCAATCTCTGGGCTTGGAGAAAGGTGACCGAGTGGCGGTCATGATGCCCAACGTGCCGCAGTATCCGGTGGCCGTGGCCGCCATCTTGCGCGCAGGTTTGGTGGTGGTCAACGTCAACCCGCTGTACACCCCACGCGAGTTGGAACACCAACTCAAAGACGCTGGCGCCAAAGCCATCGTGATCATTGAGAACTTTGCCATCACACTGCAAAAATGCATCGCCAACACGCAGGTCAAGCACGTTGTGATGTGTGCCATGGGTGACATGCTGAGTTTGCCCAAAGGTGCCTTGGTGAACTTCGTGGTGCGCAACGTGAAAAAAATGGTGCCCGACTACGAGCTGCCGAATGCCGTCAAATTCAAACAAGCCTTGGCAAGAGGGCGGCAAGCGCACTTCGTCAAACCTGCGGTCCACGGCGACGACATCGCCGTGCTGCAGTACACCGGCGGCACCACCGGTGTGTCCAAAGGGGCTGTGTTGTTACACCGCAATGTGATTGCCAACCTGCTTCAATCAGAAGCTTGGAACGATCCAGTGATGAAGCGCGTGCCAGCGCATGAGCAGCCCACATCGGTTTGTGCATTGCCGCTGTACCACATCTTCGCCTTCACTGTGAACATGATGCTGGGCATGCGCACCGGTGGCAAAAATATTTTGATTCCCAATCCGCGTGATTTACCCGCCGTCTTGAGCGAGCTGTCCAAGCACACCTTCCACAGCTTTCCTGCGGTCAACACCTTGTTCAATGGGTTGGCCAATCACCCCGATTTTGGCAAAGTCAATTGGTCCAACCTCAAGGTGTCGGTGGGCGGAGGCATGGCTGTCACCAGTGCGGTGGCTGCCTTATGGCTTGAGAAAACAGGCTGCCCCATTTGTGAAGGGTATGGCCTGTCCGAGACCAGCCCCTCTGCCAGTTGCAATCCCACGACCAGCACCCAGTTCACGGGCACCATTGGCGTGCCATTGCCCAGCACCTTCATGAAGCTGTTGGACGATGATGGCCAAGAGGTGACGGCGCTGGGACAAGCTGGTGAAATTGCCATCAAAGGCCCACAGGTCATGGCCGGCTATTGGCAGCGTCCCGATGAAACCGCGCGATGCATGACAGCCGATGGCTATTTCAAATCGGGTGACATTGGCATTCGCGATGCGAGAGGCTTCTTCAAAATTGTGGACCGCAAGAAGGACATGATTTTGGTCAGTGGCTTCAACGTCTATCCCAACGACGTCGAAGAGGTGGTCTCATTGTGTCCAGGTGTCATGGAGTGCGCCGCTGTGGGCGTGCCCGATGAAAAAACCGGTGAGGCTGTCAAACTGGTTATTGTGAAAAAAGACCCCAAGCTCACAGAAGATCAAGTGCGTGAGTACTGCCGTGCCAACATGACGGGCTACAAACAACCGAAGGTGATTGAGTTCAAAACTGATTTGCCCAAAACAGCGGTTGGCAAAATTTTGCGACGCGAATTGCGCGATGCGCCCAAGTGAAGGGGTGCCGCGCATTGCCCTGATCGGGGCCATGCCGGAAGAATTGTCGGCCGTCTTGGCCATGATCCCCGATGCAAGTTGTGATGCGGTGGCTGGTCGTCAATTCTGGCGAGGCCATCTGCATGGACATGAGGTGGTGGCTGTGTTGTCGGGCATTGGCAAAGTGGCGGCGGCCATCACGGCCACCGTGCTGATTGAAAAATACCAAGTTCACCGAATTTTGTTCACCGGCGTGGCCGGTGGCTTGGCCCCGCACGTGAAGGTGGGTGATGTGGTGGTAGGCACAGAACTGCTGCAGCATGACATGAATGCATCGCCTTTGTTTCCGCCATACGAAGTTCCTTTGTTGGGGCGCGCACGGTTTCAAGCCGACCAAGCCATGACGCAAACTTTGCTGGCAAGCGCTGCAAGCGCCTTGCCGCAAGCAAAAGTGCACGCGGGCCTCATCATCAGTGGCGATCAGTTTGTGTCGAGTGCATCAGAGAGCCGGCGATTGCAAGTTGCACTTTCAGATGCGTTGGCGGTTGAGATGGAGGGCGCCGCTTTGGCGCAGGTTTGCCATGCCTATGGCATTCCGTTGGCCGTTGTGCGCACCTTGTCGGACCGGGCTGACGACGATGCGCACGCCGACTTTTCGCAGTTTGTGAAAGACGTGGCCAGCCACTACAGCACAGCCATCGTCTCTGAGTTTTTGAGGCAGTGGCCCCGCGTTTGATTGACACGGGCCTGCAGCCAAGGCCCGGCTTTTATTTCAACCAACCACGCCTGCGGAAATACCACATTGGCACCACGGCGCTGGCCACCATCAGGCAAAGTGCATAAGGGTAGCCCCATGTTTGTGAGAGCTCGGGCATGTACTGAAAGTTCATGCCATACAAACTGGCAATGAGCGTGGGTGGCAGCAAGGCCACACTGGCCACTGAGAAGATCTTGATGATCTTGTTTTGGTTGATGTTGATGAAACCCACCGTGGCGTCCATCAAGAAGTTGATCTTTTCAAACAAGAACTCAGTGTGCGAGTCAAGGGAGTCAATGTCGCGCAAAATTTGGCGCGCTTCTTCAAACTGCTCGGCATTCAGCATTTTGCTTCGCATCATGAAGCTGACCGCACGGCGGGTGTCCATGACATTGCGTCGGATGCGGCCGTTCAAGTCTTCTTGGCGTGCAATGGCGCCCAGCACTTCGCCGGCCATGGCGTCGGTCACGTCGCCAGACAACACTAGCTTGCCCGCAATTTCCAACTTGTCGTAAATGTTTTCCAGCGTGTCGGCAGAGTACTCGGCATCGGCGTCAAACAACTTCAAAAGCACTTCCTTGGCGTCTTCCAGCAAGCCAGGGGCGCGGCGCGCACGCAAACGCAGCAAACGAAATACCGGCACGTCTTCATCGTGAATAGAAAACAGCACGCCGCGGCTGCGCAAGTCGGCATTGTGTTGGTTCAAGATGAACGCACAGCGCACCGTGCGAGGCTCGTCTTCATCGGCGATCAAGAAGTCGGAGCGAATGTGCAGCTCGCCGTTGTCTTCTTCGTAAAAGCGCGCAGATTCCTCAATGTCCTCGTCCATCGCATCCTCTGGAATGGACAGGCCGTAGTATTGTTTGATCCAGCGTTTTTCTTCAACCGTTGGAGATTCAAGGTCCACCCAGATAGGTTGGAACTTGGACAACTCTTCCAGAGATTCAATCTCTTCTTGGACGAGGCGGCCGTTGGCCAATGTGAAAATGTTGAGCATGGCAGATCTCCTTCAGCCCCAACAGCGGGGGGCCAAGTGTTCGATAAGGCGGCAATGGGGGTAAAGCAGCTTTCGAACGACTGGCGCGGCTGCAGCGAGGTGTGCAGCGAGGAGACCATTTCATTCGAAAGCTACCAACTAGGGTGGCTTTCCACGGAGCAAACTCCAAAATAATGATGGGTCGGATTATGGCACTGCATTGATTGCAATGAAACTCTTGCCTGCGCTTAATCGGTAAAAAAAGCCAAGAGCTCTTCTTTTCGTTGCAGCACATCGTGTGCACCCAGTGCCATCAAGGCGCGCAAGAAGCCAGGTTCAAACAGCAAATAACTTGAGAGTGCTGCACCCGAACCCTTCAATGCGCCCAAACCTTCAAGGACGCGGTGCACAGGTCGAGGCAGTTCGTGCACATGGGCTTGTGCCAGCGCATCCAGAGACTCGCTCGGTTGCAAGGCGAGTACTTGCACCTCATGGAAGGGCAGCGACTGAGCCAAGGCCGGGCTGTGGTGATCGTGCACATGTTGCTTCAGTTGTTGGATGCTTTGGTTCACACGCGCCACCTGTTCAACGTCGGCCAACAGGGTGTCGTTGAAAACACTGGCCATTGCATGTCCGGCGATGTTGCCAAGGCTGGGGGGCAGTCTGCCAGGCGTGTTGCCCGGGTTGGGGTGCAAGTCGTTGGGCGTTCCAAGTTGCCCCCTTTGAGGTTGCCCCACACCAATGGCCAAAATTTTGTGGGCGCCCAGATGCACTGCCGGCGACAAGGGTGAGCTCTGCCGCATCGAGCCATCACCAAAATATTCCATGTTGCCGTCGACCCAAAGGGGGGTGGCTGGAAATAAAAAGGGAATGGCACTTGACGCCATCAGGTGCTCGATGGTGATGTCTTGCAGTTCGGCGCGGCGGCCTGGCCGGCTCCAGCTTTGGAGCTCTTGCTGTTCGTTGGTTTGACAAAAAGTCCAGTGCACGCCTGTGGTGTAACTGGAGGCTGTCACGGCCAAGGCCTTCAAGTCGCCGCGGTCGAGCGCGCGCGCGATGTTGTTCAGTTCAATGCGGCGGTGCAAGGTGTCGACCAAGGGCATGCTGTCCAATGCTGCGCCTTGTCGTCTCACTGACAAAGAGACACCCAGTGCCGTTGCCCACCGGCTGAACTTGGCCAAAGGGGTGTCTGGCAAGTGGTACACCAGATGCGAATGCAAGCCATGCCAAAACTCGCCCAAACCTGTCAAGGCCGACAACCCCTCCATGGCGCGGCTTGCCAGGTAGGTGGCGTTCAATGCCCCAGCTGAGGTGCCCACCA
>CALEYZ010000019.1 GCA_937928195.1 uncultured Limnohabitans sp. | reverse complement strand
GTGATTTCCTTAAATGCCTTGCGGAGGTGAAAAATATTAGGTTGGGTAGATTTGTTGAATTTCAACTGCTTTATGCCACATTCTGGATCAAAGTTTGCAACACTCATGCGACAGGTTCACTGACACATTGCAAAGGATGACCTGCCTGGTTTGCGGCATCTAAGACTTGGTCCACTTTGGTGGCTGCGACGTCGCGGGTGAAAACACCACAAACGCCTTTGCCGTCCAAATGAATTTTCAACATGATTTGGGTGGCCGCTTCACGGTCTTTGTTGAAAAACTCCTGAAGCACCAAAACCACAAACTCCATTGGCGTGTAATCGTCGTTCAACATCACCACTTGGTACATCTGGGGCGGACCGACCTTGGCTGTGCGTCTTTCTAAAACCACAGAATCGGCATTACCTGGTGCACGAGTGAGGTCGCCCTCTGAACCTGGGCTTTTCGGCTGAAATGGTTGTTTTGGTTTCTCTGTTGCCATGTTTTCATTCTATCGATGCCTGAGGCGCTTCTGCGAACACTTTGCGGAAAGTCCTTATGCCGCACTGCAACATTCGGCAGCAGTCGGGTAAACCTTGAATTGACAAGCGCATCAAGCATGATTTAAATGTTCCATACAGCTTTAAACAATGGAGACAAGCATGCCCAGTGGAATAGTCAAATGGTTCAACGATGCGAAGGGATTTGGATTCATTCAGCCAGATGGGGGTGGGCCAGATGCATTTGCGCATTTCTCAGCCATTGCCATGGAGGGTTTCAAAAGCCTCAAAGAAGGCGCCCGTGTGTCCTTTGAACTCACCGATGGCCCCAAGGGCCCCATGGCCATCAATATTCAATCGGAAGGCGGTGCTAAGCCTGCCGAGTAGACAGAAAAAGCCCCTGAGAGTTCATCTCAAGGGCTTTGGTCTTTTTGAATGGTCGGCGTGGCGGGATTCGAACTCGCGACCCCTTGCACCCCATGCAAGTGCGCTACCAGGCTGCGCTACACGCCGACAAGCTTTAAATTATAGCCCGAGAATTTGGTCAAATTGAGAGCAAATCTCGAATATCCATCAATTCGCGTCGCAAGCTAGGCAAGCTGCTGGTGGCTTGAAGAGTGCCCGCTCTTTGTGCACTCTCTACGGCCAATTTAGGCGACGCACTTTCTTCCTCTAGCACCTCAGCATCCAGGTCAAGATCTTCAGGAAAATCGATGTCCGCATCGACCGCAGCAAGTTGCTCCTTGCGATAACCTTTTTGAGACTGCGCTAGCTCCTGCATTTTGTTGCGAGCCCCACTGATGGTGAAGCCCTGCTCATACAACAAATCACGAATGCGACGAATCATGAGCACCTCGTGGTGCTGGTAATAGCGGCGATTGCCGCGTCGCTTCACTGGACGCAGTTGTGTGAATTCCTGCTCCCAATAACGGAGCACATGCGGCTTGACACCACATAGCTCGCCTACTTCACCAATGGTGAAATAGCGCTTGGCGGGAATAGATGGGAGGGAGTTCTCCATTGAAATCACAAACTTGCTAGGGGAACTTACTAGCTTACTCTAAGCGAGGGCACTCCGTAAAGGCCTCACTTGAATATTTTTATTGAGCTCTGAGCACTGCTTGTCAGCAAGTGTTAAGCCTTGCCAGGCTCATCACCTTGGATCACATCTTTGAGCTTGTGACTGGCATGAAAGGTGGCAACTCGCCGCGCCTCAATGGGAATCAGTTCACCCGTACGAGGATTGCGGCCGGGACGTGGTGCTTTTTCACGGATTTGAAAATTGCCAAATCCAGAAATTTTGACATCCGTTCCTTGAACCAACTGCGTTGCAATCAAATCAAAGAAAGAGTCCACCATGTCTTTGGACTCACGCTTGTTCAAGCCAATTTGTTCAAATAACAAATCGGCCAAATGCGCTTTGGTCAGCGCAGGTGTTTCGAGACTTTCAACAGAAAAATCCATAGGTACTTTCTGCTTTCAATTAAGTGCGCAGACGCGCTGACAATTTGCTGGCCAAATGGTCTAGCACTGCTTTCACTGTGGCTTCAATCTGAACATCTGTCAATGTTGCTTCGTCACTGTACAAAGTCAAGCGGACTGCCAAACTTTTCTCTATGCCTTGAGTCGCTTGTGGGCGGAACACATCAAATAACACGGCATTTTTCAACAGGCCTTCGGTAGGCGCCGCATGAATGGCCGACATGAGTTCCCCATGTGTCACTTTTTCAGCCACGATGACTGCAATGTCACGTTCTACGGCCTGGAATCGCGCAACGCCTTGTGCCACAGGCACTTCGCGCTGTAGCACCGCATCCAAGTCCAACTCAAACATGATGGGGGCTTGTTGCAAGTCCCAAGTCTGGCGCCAGCGAGGATGCAACTCACCCACATGGCCAATGACTTGGCCGTTGAGCAAAACTTGCGCACAGCGACCAGGGTGCATGGCAGGATG
>CALEYZ010000018.1 GCA_937928195.1 uncultured Limnohabitans sp. | reverse complement strand
AGATGACCGATTGGCATGGCAGCGGCATGGGCGTGATGGAAATGAGCCATCGCGGCAAAGAGTTCATGTCCATTTACGAAGAGGCAGAAGCCGACCTTCGTGAACTGTTGGCAGTACCTGCCAATTTCAAAATCTTGTTCATGCAAGGTGGCGGCATTGCAGAAAACGCCATTGTGCCCTTGAACTTGTCGAAAGAAGGCACGGTCGACTTTGTGGTCACGGGTTGCTGGAGTCAAAAGTCTTTCAAAGAGGCGGCGCAATTTTGCACACCACATTTGGTGGCCAGTGCACAGAACACAAAATTCACCACCATTCCAGCCGCCGCCGAATGGCAGTTGAGTGCCAACGCCAGCTATGTGCATGTGTGCACCAACGAGACCATCGATGGTGTTGAATACCATGCACTGCCCGATCTGAAGGCACTGGGCAGCAACGCCCCTTTGGTGATTGACTTTTCCTCGCATGTTGCATCGCGCAGCATTGATTGGTCCAAGGTCGGTTTGGCATTTGGCGGTGCACAAAAGAATTTAGGTCCGGCTGGCCTCACCTTGGTCGTGGTTCGCGAAGACTTGCTGGGCAAAGCCATGAAGCATTGCCCCAGTGCGTTCAATTACAAACTGGTGGCCGACAACGGCTCGATGTTCAACACGCCCCCCACTTATGCCATTTACATCGCCGGTTTGGTCTTCAAATGGTTGAAGTCACAAACTGAGAATGGCAAGTCAGGTGTGGCCGCCATGGAACAGCGCAACATTGCCAAAGCCAAGTTGCTCTACGACTACCTCGATCAATCGCAACTGTACGAAAACCGAGTTGACCCTTCATGCCGCTCGCGCATGAACATTCCTTTCTACTTGCGCGATGAATCACGCAACGAGGCCTTCCTGGCGGGCGCCAAAGCACGCGGACTGCTGCAACTGAAGGGTCACAAATCTGTGGGCGGCATGCGCGCCAGCATTTACAACGCCATGCCGCTGGAAGGTGTGCAGGCGCTGGTGTCTTACCTTCAAGATTTCGAAACAAAACAGGCTTGAGCCCGCTGCCACGCCGTTTGACTTTCACCACTGAACCCAACATGACGCAACCTATTCAATCAGACGCCTTGGGCGAACTGCGCATTCAAATTGACTCGCTCGATCAGCAGTTGTTGAGCTTGCTGAACCAGCGCGCCAAAGTGGCTGAAAAAGTAGGCGAAATCAAACGTGCAGAAGGTTCGCCCTTCTTCCGGCCCGATCGCGTGGCGCAGGTCATTGCCAAAATTGAAAAAGCCAATCAAGGTCCACTGTTGAATGCACATGTGGCCTCTATTTGGCGTGAAATCATGTCGGCCTGTTTGGCCCTTGAAGCACCTCAGCGCGTTGCAGTGTTGGGCCCGCAAGGTACTTTCTGCGAACAAGCGGCCATTGAATTTTTTGGCAGCGCAGCCAACCTCATCTATTGCAACAACTTTGATGAAGTGTTTCATGCAACAGCCGCTGGTACCGCTCAGTTTGGTGTGGTGGGCATGGAGAACTCCACTGAAGGCGTGGTGGCCAGATCGCTTGATTTGTTCTTGCGCTCACCTGTGCATGTGATTGGTGAAGTCAGCTTGTTGGTGCGCCATAATTTGCTGCGCCAAACCGACAACCTCAAAGACATTGAAGTGGTCTTGGCACACCCTCAAGCTTTGGCACAGTGCCAAACTTGGCTCACGCAAAACTTGCCCAACGCCGAGCGCCGTGCGGTTTCCAGCAACGCCGAAGGCGCGCGATTGGCAGCCAGCAATCCCGCTTGGGCCGCATTGGCCAGTGAACGTGCTGCCGCCCAATTTGGTTTGCACATCGTGGCCCACGCCATTCAAGACGAAGCCACCAATCGCACCCGCTTTGCCGTCATTTGTTTGCCGCAAACTTTGGCCACACCGCCGGTGTCGGGTAAAGATTGCACCAGCCTGGTGGTCTCCGTGCCCAACAAGCCGGGCGCTGTGCATGACTTGCTGATGCCTTTGAAAAACAACGGCGTCTCCATGACGCGCTTTGAATCTCGTCCCGCCAAATCGGGTCAGTGGGAATACTATTTCTACATTGACATTCAAGGCCACATTTCTCAACCGCATGTTGCTGCTGCATTGAAAGAGCTGCAAGGTTTGTGCGCGTTTTACAAGGTTCTGGGTTCCTACCCTATTCCCGAATGAAATTCGAAAAGGTCGCTCTCATTGGCTGCGGTCTGATGGGCGGCTCATTTGCATTGGCCGCCAGAGCAGCGGGGTGGGCGACGCACATTGTTGGCTACAGTACCAGCGCGTCTTCGCGTCAAAAAGCCCTCAGCATGGGTGTGATTGATGTTGCCGTAGACAACATTGCAGATGCTGTGCACAACGCCGATTTGGTTTTATTGGCAGTCCCCGTCAAAGCCACAGAGGCATGCTTTCAAGCCATCGCACCGGCACTGCATTCAGATGCGCTGTTGATGGATGTTGGGTCGACAAAGTCAGACATTGTGGCAGCGGCGCTCCGTACACTGGGTGACAAGCTTTCCTGTTTTGTGCCTGTTCACCCCATCGCTGGCAAAGAGGTGGCGGGTGTTGAACATTCAGACGCCGATCTGTACAAAGATCGCACCCTGGTCATGACACCAATGCCTAGTTCCGGCGCCACACAGGTTGCGAAGGCTCGGCAGATTTGGAAAAGTCTGGGCAGCTACATCACCGAGCTCACACCTGCGGCACACGATGCGGCGTTTGCGGCTGTTAGCCACCTGCCGCATGTGTTGTCTTACGCCATCATTCGCGGCATCTTTCAACAGCCCAATGGCCCCGACTTGATTGCTTTGGGTGGCCCTGGCTTCCGCGACTTTTCTCGCATTGCCGCCAGCGACCCCGTGGTCTGGCGCGACATCTTGACCACCAACCGCGATCAAGTCTTGCTTCAAATTGGTCATTTCAAAGATGCTTTGAACGACTTCGAGCAAGCCATTCACAACAACAACCCGCAAGCGCTTGAAGACATGATTCGCCAAGCCAGTGACTTGCGATTCAATTGGCGCATTGGTGCCAACCAGCACACAGCAGAATAATTCAAACGACATGTTCGCCACCGCGTTTCTCGACCTTCCCTCTTTGCAACAAGCTGGTGGCTCTGTCACACTGCCCGGCTCTAAAAGCATTTCCAACCGCGTCTTGTTGTTGTCCGCCTTGTGCGCCGGCAGCACGTGGGTGCATGACCTTTTAGACTCCGATGACACGCGCGTCATGTTGGCCGCCTTGCGTCAATTGGGTTGCGGCGTTGAACCCAAGGCCGGCACCCACAGCGTTTGCATTACCGGCTTAGGACAAAGCACTGCCGACGGTCACTCAGCAGGCCTCAAAAAACCGACTGCACCCATTGAGTTTTTCATGGGCAACGCCGGCACGGCCATGCGCCCGCTCACTGCCGCATTGGCCGTGATGGGAGGTGACTTCACGCTCAAAGGGGTGCCGCGCATGCACGAGCGCCCCATTGGCGATTTGGTGGATGCACTGCGCCTCCTGGGTTGTCACATTGATTACTTGGGCAACGATGGCTTTCCGCCTTTGCGTGTGCTCACACCTCAACTGCAGCTCGACAAACCCATCCAGGTGCGCGGCGATGTGTCCAGCCAATTCCTGACAGCGCTGTTAATGTCACTGCCTTTGGCTGCACACAAAGACATCGTGATTGACGTGGTGGGCGAGCTCATCTCCAAACCCTACATTGAAATCACTTTGAACTTGTTGGCGCGCTACGGCATTGAGGTCAAGCGCGACGGCTGGCAACGTTTCACCATTCCCGCCGGCAGCCACTACACCTCGCCTGGCGAAATCCATGTGGAGGCGGATGCATCCTCGGCCAGTTATTTCATTGCACTGGGTGCGTTGGCCGCGACCGACAAAGCTGTGCGCATTCAAGGTGTGGGCGCCTCTTCCATTCAAGGCGACATTCGCTTCATGGACGCGGCAAGCCAAATGGGCGCGCAGATTGAAAGCGGCCCCAACTGGTTGGAAATCAAACGCGGCGCATGGCCCCTCAAAGCCATTGACCTGGATTGCAACCACATCCCCGACGCTGCCATGACCTTGGCGGTGATGGCGCTTTATGCCGACGGCCCCACCACGCTGCGCAACATTGCGAGCTGGCGAGTGAAAGAAACCGATCGCATCGCGGCCATGGCCATCGAGTCTCGCAAGCTTGGGGCTCAGGTTGAAGAAGGCCCTGATTGGCTGCGCATTCATCCCCTGGCCGCAGGCCAATGGAAAGCCGCCAGCATTCACACCTATGACGATCACCGTGTGGCCATGTGCTTCTCCTTGGCCGCCTTCAATGCCGACCACCAAGCCGTGCGCATTGAAGACCCCAAGTGCGTGGCCAAAACTTTTCCAGATTATTTCGAAGCCCTGTTCTCTTTGACCCAAACGCCTGCTGAACGCATTCCAGTCATTTGCATTGACGGCCCGACCGCCTCAGGTAAAGGCACTTTGTCCAGCTTGGTGGCCGAACGCTTGGGCTATCACTACCTAGATTCTGGCGCACTCTACCGTGTCACGGCCTACGCTGCATTGCAGGCTGGCTTGAGCTTAGAAACAGCCAATGAAGCCGCCATTGCTGCCTTGGCTGAGAAACTGCCCGTGCGTTTTGAGGGCGACAAGGTGTTGCTCAATGAGCAGGATGTGACCGACGCCATTCGCAGTGAAGAGGGCGGCATGAATGCGTCCAAGGTTTCTACGTTGCCCGCCGTTCGGGTGGCCTTGGTGGCCCTTCAGCACAGCTTCCAACGTCTGCCCGGCCTCTTGGCCGACGGCCGCGACATGGGCACAGTGATCTTTCCTGGCGCACCTTTGAAGGTATTTTTAACGGCCAGCGCCGCAAAAAGAGCCGACAGGCGCTATAAGCAATTGATTTCTAAAGGTTTTCAGGCTAGAATCGCCGATCTTCGGGCGGATCTAGAGGCGCGCGATGCACGGGACAGTTCCCGCAGCGTGGCCCCCTTAAAACCTGCCCAAGATGCAATGCTGCTAGACAACTCAGATTTGAGCATCGACCAATCGGTGCTTCAGGTCCTTGACTGGTGGCAAAGCAAACAAGGCTTTCCTGTTTAACTTGATGTTTAAAACAGGCAGGCCTTGAACAGAGGTCCACAAGACACCCTCCGCGCTGCTTGCGCACTTGTCTTGTGGTTCATCAACTTAACCCGCGTGAAAACGCAAACAACCGCCGCATCTAGCCTTGGTAACGACGCAATATCGCAGTCGTCAGACCTTTTTGCGGATTAGGAACTTGAATGTCAGAATCTTTTGCAGCCCTATTTGAAGAATCACTGAAGCGCACGGAAATGCGCCCAGGCGAAGTGATCACCGCTGAAGTTGTTCGCATCGAACACAACTTCGTGGTTGTGAACGCCGGCCTCAAATCTGAAGCCTACGTACCCCTGGAAGAATTCAAATCAGATCTGGGCGAAATCGAAGTCCAAGTCGGCGACTTCGTGTCTGTGGCCATCGGCTCTATCGAGAACGGCTACGGCGACACCATTTTGAGCCGTGACACTGCCAAGCGTTTGGCATCATGGTTGTCTTTGGAAAAAGCTTTGGAATCCGGCGAATTCGTCACTGGTACCACCAGCGGCAAAGTCAAAGGCGGCCTCACTGTTTTGGTCAACGGCATTCGTGCTTTCTTGCCAGGTTCATTGGTCGACACACGTCCTACCAAAGACCTGTCACCGTACGAAAACAAGACCATGGAATTCAAGGTCATCAAGTTGGACCGCAAGCGCAACAACGTCGTGTTGTCACGCCGCGCTGTGGTGGAAGCTTCGA
>CALEYZ010000017.1 GCA_937928195.1 uncultured Limnohabitans sp. | reverse complement strand
GCTACTTTAGCCACGTGTCACCTCAGTTCTTGAACGGGAAGCGGAAGCCGGCGAGCAATGCTTTGCATTCGTCGTCGGTCTTGGCTGTCGTGGTGATGCTGATATTGAGACCACGCAAAGCGTCAACCTTGTCGTACTCAATTTCAGGGAAAATGATTTGCTCTTTCACGCCGACGTTGTAGTTGCCACGGCCGTCAAAAGCACGACCAGAGATACCACGGAAGTCACGAACGCGGGGCAATGCCACGGTCACGAAGCGATCCAGGAATTCATACATTTGCACGCCACGCAAGGTGACCATGCAACCAATGGCTTGGCCTTCGCGGATTTTGAAACCAGCGATTGGCTTTTTAGCCTTGGTAACCACTGGCTTTTGACCAGCAATCTTGGTCAAGTCACCCACTGCGTTGTCCATGACCTTTTTATCGGCAACGGCTTCGCTCACACCCATGTTCAGAGTGATTTTGGTGATGCGGGGCACTTCCATGACTGACTTGTAACCAAACTTGGTCATCAGCTCAGGAGCGATTTTTTCGCGGTATTGTTGTTGTAGACGTGCCATGTTTATGCCACCTTGATTTCTTCGCCGCTGGACTTGTAAACGCGAACGCGCTTGCCATCAGCCAACAACTTAACACCCACACGGTCAGCCTTGCCGGTAGCCGCATTGAAAATGGCTACGTTGGACTGGTGAATAGGCATTGTTTTTTCGATGATGCCGCCATTGGTACCCTTCATTGGGTTTGGCTTGGCATGCTTCTTAACGAGGTTAACACCCTCGACCACCAGGTGCGAATCATCAGCGCGCAGTGACACGGTGCCACGCTTGCCTTTGTCACGACCGGCGATGACGATGACTTCGTCGCCTTTGCGAATCTTGTTCATGACGGGTCCTTAAAGAACTTCAGGTGCCAAGGACACGATCTTCATGAACTTCTCAGTACGCAGTTCACGCGTCACTGGGCCGAAGATGCGGGTGCCGATAGGCTCCAACTTGGCATTCAACAATACTGCTGCGTTGCCATCGAATTTAACGAGAGAGCCATCACCACGGCGAATGCCCTTGGCTGTACGAACGACCACAGCACTGTAAACCTCGCCTTTTTTGACGCGGCCACGGGGCGCAGCTTCTTTGATGCTCACTTTGATAATGTCACCAACACTTGCGTAGCGACGCTTAGAACCGCCAAGCACCTTAATGCAAAGAACGGACTTAGCGCCGGTGTTGTCGGCAACATCCAACCGAGTTTCTGTCTGAATCATTTCAATATTTCCCAACTTGCATCTTGTGCACCGCACTTCGCAAAGACCTGCTCACAAGCCCTCGCTCATCCACAGCACCAAGATCAGTCTTGGACCCGTCATCCACACTGCGAACCACTCGCAATGCTTTAGTTTGGGTAGATAACTCCGCTTTTTTAGAAGCGAAGCCCGCGATTGTTACAACATTTTTTGGCTGTGTCAACACCTTTTAAGACAAAAACCAAGAAATTCCCAGTTTTTTTACCGGCCTGCGCCGGTTTGCCTCATTCAACTTGGGGTTGATAAGCCTTGGCCAAGCGCAAAAATGCCGCCAGTTGTGGGTCTACGCCAGTCTCCGCCCACAATATGGACGCAACATCAGGGGCCACCCTCGTCGCTTCCTTGGCATCCAAAAACAACAAACGATTTCTTCTGGCCAAAATATCCTCGACGGTGCGCGCATATTCGTAGCGTGCCGCAAAGCGGACCATGGCTTCACTGAGCTGTGGGCTCAAACTATTAGCATGACCAGGCATTTCACGCACCAGAGATGCATCAGCACCATATGCGGCCAAGGGATCGCCTGATTTGGGCATCTGCGCGCCCCACAAGGCCGTCCGCACAGTCACATCCTCAGCCGTCAGCGACAGCATCTTTGCTTTGCGAATGGATTGCATCACGTCAGCCGCCATGGCCCTGTAGGTGGTCCATTTACCGCCCGTCACACTGACCAAGCCGTTGGTCGCCACTTTGATGGTGTGTTCACGACTCACGTTCTGCGTAGCGCCAGGCTCTTTGACATCTGCAGACGGCGCCGAGGCCAAAGGGCGCAAGCCAGCCCAAACACTGGTGACATCACTTAGAACAGGCGCCTTGGCCAGATATTTGCCAGCCTCTTTCAATATCTGCTCTATTTCTGAGTCCAGTGCTTGAGGCTCCCATTCCACAAAGGACTTCGGTGTATCGGTGGTCCCTAGCAACACCTTGCCCTGCCAAGGCACCGCAAACAATACCCGGCCATCTTGTGTGTGCGGCACAAGCAAGGCTGTTTCTCCTGGCCAAAACGAGGCATCGACAACCAAATGCACACCTTGACTAGGCCTGACCGCATGGGGCACATGGGTCTGCGTTGCATCGGTCACACGGGTCTGCGTCATGGCCTCGATCTCATCCACCCAAACACCCGTAGCGTTGACGACACAACGCGCTTTGATACTGTGTTGGCGGCCCGTCTCAGCGTCTGTGCAGGTTAGGCCGTTGACCTTGCCTGTACCAGACACCGTCAGCAGCCCCGTCACAGGCATGTGATTGATGACCAATGCGCCGTGCGCTGCTGCCGTTCGCGCCAGGGCCAAAGCCAAACGCGCATCATCAAATTGACCATCCCAATACTGCACGCCGCCTACCAAATTTGCAGCCAAGGCACCTGGCGCCTTGGTCAAAGTTTCTGTTCGACTCAAAAATTGAGTAGGCCCTAAACCTGCGCGACCCGCCATCAAGTCATACAGCTTGAGGCCAAGGCCGTAAAACCATTGATCAACTCGACGGTAAGCTGGCATCACAAAGGGCATGGCATGGGCCAAATGCGGTGCATTGCGCAGCAAGGTTTGTCGCTCGTGGAGCGCCTCCCATACCAGCGGCAAATGGCCTTGCGCCAAGTACCTCACGCCGCCGTGAATCAATTTGGTGGACCGGGATGAAGTGCCTTTGGCAAAGTCATGGGCCTCCACTAACAAGACCTTCAAGCCGCGCACAGCCGCATCGACTGCAGTTCCCAAACCCGTGGCACCGCCACCAATGATGGCCAGGTCGAACTCGTCAACACTGGCAATTCGCGCCATCAATTGCGCTCTGTCTGTCTGCAAAGGCTTCATTCCAACAACTTCTTTAATTCGCCTGAAACGAAGCGCCCCAAGGCGCCGCGGTGTTCAGAACGTTCAATCTTGCGCCCAAGAACGCGATCGTGCAACTGCCTGACGCCAACGCGCCAGGCCAGCCACCCGCTCAGCGGATTGCAGCTGCGGCTCAAAGCGTCTGTCTTGCGCCCATTGCGAGCTGATTTCTGCTGCACTGGACCAATAGCCTGTGGCCAAACCCGCCAAATAAGCAGCACCCAAAGCCGTGGTTTCAGTAATGCATGATCGCACCACAGGCACACCCAAGGCATCGGCCTGCAATTGCATCAACAAATTGTTTTGACTGGCGCCACCGTCCACACGCAGCTCCGTCAAAGCCAAACCACTGTCTTTTGACATGGCCTGAAACACATCGGCCACTTGCCACGCAATGGCTTCCAAGGCGGCCCGCGCAATGTGAGCGCGCGTAGTGCCGCGGGTCATGCCAATCAACAAGCCTCTGGCCTGGCCATCCCAATCGGGCGCGCCAAGGCCTGCAAACGCAGGCACTAAATACACATCGCCGGTGTTGGGCACGCTGGCCGCCAAGTCTTCCACCTCACTGGCTTTGCCAATGATTTGCAAACCGTCACGCAACCACTGCACTGTGGCACCCGCCATGAACACCGAGCCTTCCAAGGCATAGGCCGTTGGGCTCGGGGATGTCGGGGGACCTTGCCACGCCACGGTGGTGAGCAATTGGTTGCGACTCTGGACCGGCACCGAACCCGTGTTCATCAGCATGAAGCAGCCAGTGCCGTAGGTGTTCTTGGCCATGCCCGGTGTAAAACAAGCTTGACCAAAGGTGGCCGCTTGTTGATCGCCCGCCACACCCGCAATGGGCAATGGCAGTCCGAACAAACTGGCATCCGTTTCAGCCAGAACCCCGCTGCTGGGAACGACATTTGGCAACACTGTGGCGGGTACATTGAACAACTTCAACAAAGACGTGTCCCACGCTTGGGTGTGCAGGTTGAACAACAGTGTTCGTGAGGCATTGCTGGCGTCGGTGGCATGCACCCGCCCGCCTGTGAGTTGCCAGATGAGCCATGTGTCAATGGTGCCGAAGGCCAGATGGCCCTGCTCAGCCTGCTGCCTTGCACCAGGCACATGGTCTAACAACCACGCCAACTTGGTGGCCGAAAAATACGCATCCAGCACCAAGCCTGTTTTGCGTTGAATGTCTGCGGCGTGACCGCGCTGTTTCAAGCGATCGCAGAATGCAGCGGTACGGCGGTCTTGCCACACGATGGCTGGGGCAATCGGCACCCCTGTTCGCCGGTCCCACACCACCGTGGTTTCGCGCTGGTTGGTGATGCCAATGGCTTGAACTTGCGATGCAGGAATGCCAGCCTTTTGAAGCACGCCTAGCATCACTTCTTTTTGAGTCTGCCAAATTTCCATCGCATCGTGTTCTACCCAGCCCAGCTTGGGGAAGTATTGCGTGAATTCTTTTTGTGCCGTGGCCACAGGGTGGCCGTCGCGGCTGAACAACACCGCCCTCGAGCTGGTGGTGCCTTGATCAAGAGCAAGGATGTAGGTCATAAACAGAAGGTTAACCGAAACAAGCGCATTGAAAAAGTGATCAAGCGCATGGCCAAAAAAGAGACAATAGGCCACATGACTTCAACAGCCCTCACCGATTTCAAACAAGCACGCTTGGCCTTCATTGGCGGCGGCAACATGGCCAGCGCCATTTTGGGCGGCTTGCTCAAGCAAGGCCTGGCACCAACGCAAGTGTGCGTGGTGGAACCCTTTGCCGAGACAGCCGCAAAACTTCAAAGCGAATTTGGCGTCAGCGTTTTGCCCGTCGCCAGCGCCGCACTGGCCCACAGTGATCTGGTGATTTGGGCCGTCAAACCGCAAGTGTTCAAAGAAGCGGCCGCGCCCGTTGCGCAGCACACTGCCAACGCATTGCATTTGTCAGTGGCCGCCGGCATTCGCAGCGACAGCATTGCACGCTGGCTCAGCACCGATCGCGTGGTGCGCAGCATGCCCAACACGCCAGCATTGGTTGGCCAGGGCATCACCGGCTTGTTTGCACGCGCAGGCGTCACAGCCGGCGACAAACAGCTGGTTGAGCAAGTTTTAAAAAGCACCGGCGAATGGCTTTGGGTGAAACAAGAGTCTGACTTGGATGTGGTGACAGCGCTGTCGGGCTCGGGTCCAGCCTATGTGTTTTATTTCTTAGAAGCCATGACGGAAGCGGGCGTGCAAATGGGCTTGTCTGCCGAGCAGGCTTACCATTTGGCCCAAGCCACGTTTGGCGGTGCCACGCATTTGTCGCGCCAGTCTGCTGAGTCGCCCGAGGTGTTGCGCCAACGAGTCACCTCCAAAGGCGGCACCACTTACGCAGCGCTCACGGCCATGGCCGATGCCAACATGAAAGAGTCATTCATTCAAGCCATGCTGGCTGCGCAACGACGTGCCGGTGAGTTGGGCGATGAATTTGGCAAAGACTAAGGCCTAGATTTGAGCGACCAGTTTGCACTGATGCACGTCAAAGACTGCTAAGCGCAAGTCCCGCAAACACCGCAAAACCCACCCAATGGTTGAGGCGGAAAGCCTTGAAGCAGCCTTCACGGGAACGGTCTTTGATCAGCACCCCATGCCAAGCGACTTGAAAGGCTGCTAGCGCTAAACCAGCCTGAACCCAAGGCTTGTGCGGCGCGTCGAGCACCACGCTCCACAACGATAGATACGCCACATAAAAACCCATGATGGCACGCACATCCCAATCGCCCAAAGTAATGGCCGATGTTTTCATGCCAATCTTCAAGTCATCATCGCGGTCCACCATGGCGTACTCGGTGTCATAGGCCAACACCCAAAACAAATTGCCGATCAACAAGGCCCACGCCTGCCAAGGCACTTCGCCTGTGACGGCGGCATAGGCCATGGGAATGCCAAAGCTGAACGCCACACCCAACACCGCTTGTGGCATGGCCACGTAACGCTTGGCGTAAGGGTAGACCAGCGCAACGGCCAAGGCCGCAAAAGACCAGGCCACCGTTTCAGCGCGCAAGGTCAGCACCAAGCCAAAGGCCAACACAGCCAACACGGCACCTAAAGCCAAGGCCTCTTTCACGCCGATGCGGCCACTGGTGACGGGTCGCTCTGACGTGCGTTTGACGTGCCGGTCAAAATCGCGGTCAGCCACATCGTTCAAGCAGCAACCTGCACTGCGCATCAAAATTGTGCCGAGGGTGAACACCACGATCAAATGCCACCCTGGAAAACCGCCCGCGGCCAACCACAGCGCCGACAAAGTGGGCCACAACAAAAGCAGCCAGCCGGCAGGTCGATTCCAGCGAATCAAATCCAAATAGAGGACCCATTTTTCACGCATCATGCATCACTCATTTTCAAACAGCGGCCTGAACACGCATCTCACGACAAACGTTCAACGCCTGGCAATTTGCACGCGTAAATGGCATTGCGCAGTGCGGCAATGGCCTCGTACCGCGTGAAGCTTTTGCGCCAGGTCAGCACCACCCGGCGCGTGGGCGGCAAGCCGCCCGCTTCGTCCACGATGGGCAAATACAGAATGTCGGCGTCTTCATTTTTCTTGCGTTTGGGCTGAACGGCCATGGCCTCTTCTGGCACTGACAAACGCGGCACCAATGTCACGCCCATGCCCGCCGCCACCATGTGCCGAATGGTTTCCAAAGAGGAGCCTTCAAAGCTTTTGCGAATGCCTTCAGCGTTGCTGGAAAACCTTGCAAACTCGGGACACACTTCCAACACGTGGTCACGGAAACAATGACCGCTGCCCAAGAGCAACATGGTTTCGTTTTTGAGTTGTTCAGCCGTGATCGATTTATTCCTGCCCAACGGATGATGGGTGGGCAAGGCGGCCATGAAGGGCTCGTCGTACAAAGGTGCCGTGGCCATGCCCGCATCGGGAAAAGGCTCAGCCAAGATGGCGCAGTCAATCTCACCCGCACGCAACATTTCCATCAATTTGACCGTGAAGTTTTCATGCAGCATCAGCGGCATTTGTGGCGTTTTGCGCATGGACTGCTTCATCAGGTCAGGCAACAGATAAGGCCCAATGGTGTAGATCACACCCAAACGCAATGCACCTGACAAAGGATCTTTGCCGCGCTTGGCAATCTCTTTGATCTCGGCCGCTTGCGTCAGCACAAGCTGTGCATGGCGGATGATTTCTTCGCCCAAAGGCGTGACACTGACTTCATTGGCATTGCGTTCAAACAATTTAACGTCGAGCTCTTCTTCGAGTTTTTTGATGGCCACCGACAAGGTCGGCTGCGACACGAAGCAGGCTTCGGCAGCTTTGCCAAAGTGCTTTTCTCGGGCCACGGCAACGATGTATTTCAGCTCTGTCAGGGTCATGCCAATTACTCAAGCTTTCAAAAACTCAGATTTTCCACCCAACCACCGCGCAATGTGTCGCTCGGCCATCTCTGGGTATTTTGCCAAGAGCATAGGCGCAATTTGACGCGCCCAATTTAACAAATCTTCATCGGTCGCCAAATCGGCAAACCTCAACAGCGGTGCGCCCGATTGTCGGGCGCCCAAAAATTCACCGGGTCCGCGAATTTCCAAATCACGTCGGGCAATTTCAAAGCCATCGTTGGTGTCCACCATGGCACGCAAACGCTCTCGCGCTGTTTCACTCAAACGCCCCCCTTCGGGCGTGCCGTATAACAACACACAGGCCGACGCGGCGGCGCCACGTCCGACACGACCTCGAAGTTGATGCAGCTGACTGAGACCGAATCGTTCCGCGTGCTCGATCACCATCAAGGAAGCATTGGGCACATCCACGCCCACTTCAATGACGGTGGTGCTGACCAAGACCCCCATGCTGCCCTGTGTGAATTGCGCCATCACGTCGCGCTTCTCAGCCACCGACATGCGCGAGTGCAACAGACCCACCGTGACCCCCGGCAACACAGCAGACAGCTCTTCGTGCGTGGCAGTGGCATTGGTCAAATCGAGCGCTTCGCTTTCTTCAATGAGCGGGCACACCCAATAGACTTGACGTCCTGCGGCCAGTTGCGCGCCAATGCGGCCAATCACGTCATCGCGGCGGCTGTCTGAAATGACCTTGGTGACCACCGGTGTGCGACCCGGTGGCAGCTCGTCAATGACCGAGACCTCCAAGTCGGCGTAATAACTCATGGCCAAGGTGCGGGGAATGGGCGTGGCTGTCATCATCAACAGGTGCGGCTCCATGCCCTCCTCTTGCATCTTGTCGCGCAGGGCCAAGCGTTGCGCCACACCAAACCGGTGCTGCTCATCGATCACGGCCAAGGCCAAGTTTTTGAACTTCACTTGTTCTTGGATCACGGCGTGGGTGCCCACCACCAAGGCAGCCTCGCCAGACGCAATCAAGTCCAGCATCTCGGTGCGCTCTTTTTTCTTTTGACTGCCCGTGAGCCAGGCCACTTGCACACCCAAAGGCGCCAGCCAACCCACCAACTTGGCGAAATGTTGCTGCGCCAAAATTTCAGTGGGCGCCATCAGGGCACATTGCCAGCCGGCGTCAATGGCCAGCATGGCGGCCAGCGCCGCCACCACCGTTTTACCCGCCCCCACATCGCCCTGAAGCAAGCGGTGCATGGGCACGGGTCGGGCCAGGTCTTGGGCTATTTCTTCGCCCACGCGCTGTTGCGCAGCGGTCAATTGAAAGGGCA
>CALEYZ010000016.1 GCA_937928195.1 uncultured Limnohabitans sp. | reverse complement strand
TTACTTGAATGCCCGTTCTACTTTGTTGACTTTGCTCACGCATGGCGTGTTGCCGGTCATCAACGAGAACGACACCGTGGTCAATGACGAAATTAAATTTGGCGACAACGACACCTTGGGTGCTTTGGTGGCCAATTTGGTTGAGGCCGATGCCTTGGTCATCTTGACCGATCAAAAAGGCTTGTACACCGCCGACCCTCGCAAAAATCCTGCTGCCGAATTTGTGCACGAAGCGCGTGCGGGTGACCCAACGCTAGAGGCCATGGCCGGTGGTGTGGGCTCGAGCATTGGCAGTGGCGGCATGATTACCAAAATTTTGGCGGCCAAACGTGCTGCTGGGTCTGGCGCTTCCACTGTCATCGCCTGGGGTCGTGAACCCGATGCCCTCATTCGCTTGTGCAAAGGCGAAGCCATTGGCACCTTGTTGGTGGCGCAAACCCAAAAGCAGCAAGCCCGTAAACAATGGATGGCCGACCATCTGCAATTGCGCGGTGCCGTCACCGTTGATCCGGGCGCTGCTTCAAAGCTTCAAGCCGAGGGCAAGAGCTTGCTGGCCATTGGCATGACCCAAGTTGAAGGTGATTTTTCTCGCGGTGATGTGATTGCCATCCGCGATGTAAGCGGCCAAGAAATTGCGCGCGGTTTGGCCAATTACGCCAGTGCCGAAGCCAGGCTCATTTGCCGCAAACCCTCTTCAGAGTTTGAGGGCTTGCTGGGCTACATGGCCGAGCCAGAATTTGTCCACCGTGACAACTTGATTCTGACGCGCTAACTTTTCAAATCATTTTGTGGGTCGGGGTCAAAGCTGCCACCCGGCGGCAGTTCCATGCGGATCTGCGTCTGCATGAAGCCAAATTGCACCGAGACCGACGCCTCTTGTGCCTGTGAGCCGGGTACTTCGTTGTCGTTTTGCCTTGCTCTGGGTGCACCACGGTAAGAACGGCCGCGGTTGTCATACCTGGGCAAGAAGCGTGAGAGTTCTGTGAGGGCCATTTCATAGACGCCTCGTTTGAACTCCACCACCACATCAAGCGGCACCCAGAAATCATTCCAACGCCAAGCGTCAAACTCAGGATGGCTGGTGGCGCGCAGGTTGATGTTCCAGTCAGGCTCAACCAGCTGGAGTAAATACCAAATTTGTTTTTGGCCTTTGTAATGGCCCCTGGCATCGCGTCGAATGAAACGATCAGGCACTTCATAGCGCAACCAATCTCGGGTACGGGCCACAATGCGCACATGCTCCGGAAGGAGCCCCACTTCTTCATGCAGTTCTCGGAACATGGCCTGCTCAGGGCTTTCGCCCCGGTCAATGCCGCCCTGCGGGAACTGCCAGCTGTGAGTTCGGATGCGTTTGCCCCAGAACACCTGATTTTTCTGGTTGAGCAGAATGATGCCGACGTTAGGCCGAAAGCCTTCGCGGTCAAGCATAATCAAACCCCAAATTTTTAAACTGTGTCCATTATGCACGGACAGCTCCGTGCAACATTGGGACTCACCCTGAGAACACTTGGAATCGCCCATGAAAGCCAGTCAATTTTTAATTTCCACCCTCAAAGAAGCGCCAGCCGACGCCGAGGTGGTCAGCCATCAACTCATGATGCGTGCCGGCATGATCAAACGTCTGGGCGCTGGCATTTACAACTACATGCCCATGGGCTTGCGCGTGATCCGCAAAGTGGAAGCCATCGTGCGCGAAGAAATGAACCGCGCTGGCGCCATTGAAATGACGATGCCGGTGGTTCAGCCCGCCGAGCTGTGGCAAGAAACCGGTCGCTTTGAAAAAATGGGCCCTGAACTTTTGCGCATCAAGGACCGTCATGGTCGTGACTTTGTGGTGCAGCCCACCAGCGAAGAAGTGATCACCGATGTGGCACGCCAAGAACTTCGCAGCTATAAGCAATTGCCCAAGAACTTCTACCAAATTCAAACCAAATTCCGTGACGAGCGCCGTCCCCGCTTTGGTTTGATGCGTGGCCGTGAGTTCATCATGAAAGATGCCTACAGCTTTGATCGCGACCAAGTGTCTGCCAAGCAGAGCTACAAAATCATGGCCGATGCCTATCGCAAAATCTTTGACCGCTTTGGTTTGAGCTACCGCGCTGTGGCCGCCGACAGCGGTGCCATTGGTGGCGATTTGAGCGAAGAGTTTCAAGTGATTGCGGCAACCGGCGAAGACGCCATCGTGTATTGCCCCAACAGCGATTACGCGGCCAACATGGAAAAGGCCGAGGCCTTGGCACCTGCGCAAGCACGACCTGCTGCGTCTAAACCTCAAACCCTCACACCCACGCCCGGCAAGAGCACTTGCGAAGATGTGGCCGCATTGTTGAACGTGCCTTTGTCGACCACCGTCAAGTCATTGGTCTTGGCCACGGACGAAACCGACGAGCAAGGCAACATCAAGGCTTCCAAAGTTTGGTTGTTGTTGCTGCGCGGTGACCACGACATGAACGAAGTCAAAGTGGGCAAACTGCCAGGTTTGAATGCGGGATTCCGCTTTGCCACCTTGGCTGAAATTGACGAGCACTTTGGTTGCAAGCCAGGCTACTTGGGCCCTTTGAATTTGAAAAAACCTTTGAATGTGGTGGCCGACCGCGAAGTGGCCGTCATGGCCGATTGGATTTGCGGTGCCAACCAACCCGACCATCACATCACCGGTGTGAACTGGGGCCGTGATTTGCCAGAACCCATGATGGTGGCCGACCTGCGCAATGTGGTGGCAGGCGATGCATCGCCCGATGGCAAAGGCGTCTTGGCCATTGAGCGCGGCATTGAAGTGGGTCATGTGTTCTATTTGGGCACCAAGTACAGCCAAGCCATGAACGCCACGTTCTTGGACGAGAACGGCAAACCCCAATTTTTGGAAATGGGTTGCTACGGCATTGGCGTGACACGCTTGCCCGCAGCGGCCATCGAACAAAACCACGATGCCAAGGGCATCATCTGGCCTGATGCCATTGCACCATTTACCGTGGTCATTTGCCCGATTGGTGCGGACCGCAGCCCCGATGTGAAAGCCGCTTCAGAGGCGCTGTATGCCGACCTGTTGGCCGCGGGTGTCGATGTGTTGCTGGACGATCGGGGTGAGCGTCCAGGTGCCATGTTTGCCGATTGGGAGCTGATTGGTGTGCCTCACCGGGTCACCTTGGGTGACCGTGGCTTGAAAGAGGGCAAAGTGGAATACCAACATCGCCGCGATGAAGCCGCCACCGCAGTGGCCCCTGCAGACATTGCGACCTTTGTCTTGGCCAAACTCGGCAAGTGACATTGGCACAGGCCATCTGAAAGCAGGGCGCATGAATTTGCCAAGACGCAAATTTTTGTGCCAAACGACGTCAGGTGGCCTTGCTTTTTCGGGCGTTGCCATTCAGTCGCTTGGAGGGCTGCTCTGGATGCAACAGCCCGCTTACGCAGGCAATCAAGCCGAAGAAGCGCTGTCTGATTCGGTTCGAACGGCACTTAGCCAGGCGGTCATGCAAAGTGGCCCGCCAGTGCCCGTGTTGCCAACAGCCCAAGACAAGCATCAATTCAATGATTGGCTGCGGTTCGCGTCACAGCGTTTGCGGCAATGGATGAACCATCCAGACGATCGGCAAGAGTTTTTGCACACCCTCTGGTACGAGGCTCGGCGTGCAGGCTTGTCTTTGTCTTTGGTGTTAGGCCTCATTGAGGTGGAAAGCGGCTTCCGCAAATATGCCATCTCTAGCGCCGGTGCGCGCGGGTACATGCAGGTGATGCCATTTTGGACACGCAGCATCGGCGACGGCAACGAGAGTGCGCTGTTTCACACACAAACTCAACTTCGCTTTGGTTGTGTCATCTTGCGCTATATGTTGGAACGTGAAAGCGGCAATTTGCATTTAGCCTTGGGCCGATACAACGGCAGTCGCGGTCAGGCCGCCTATCCGCAAGCGGTGATGGTCGCGCAAAAAAAATGGCTTCAATCGGTTGACTGAAGCCAGGTTGTGCATGCTTCTCAAAGAGGCATGCAGTCACGGTGTCTGATTATTCCTTGGGTGTGGTGCCCAGCACTTGCACCATCTCACCTGATTCGTACATTTCCATCATGATGTCGGAGCCGCCAATGAACTCGCCTTTGACATAGAGTTGTGGAATGGTGGGCCAGTTGCTGTATTCCTTGATGCCTTGGCGAATTTCTGCGTCGTCCAAGACGTTAACGGTTTTGACCGTTTTGGTGTCAACACCGCAAGCTTTCAAAATTTGAATGGCACGGCCAGAAAAACCGCACATGGGGAAGCTGGCGCTGCCTTTCATGAACAGCACAACGTCGTTGTGTTTGACCAAATCATCAATGCGGGCTTGTGTATCGCTCATAGCAGTCCTCGTTGTCTTTCCAATGTCTTCAATGGGGTGGATTATTTCATGTTGCCAAGTCTTGTGCAGGCGAAGGCTTATTTTTGCCCGCCGGAGCAGCGTTCGATGCCTGCCAAATCGCGTTTTGACTGCACCTGTTGGTAGCCTGCGGCCTGCAGCAGGTCTCTGACTTGGGCCGCTTGTTGCCAACCGTGTTCGATCAGTAACCAACCCCCTTGGACCAGGTGCATTTGAGCGTTTTGAACGATGTTCCGAATGTCGTCCAGACCATCGTCACCACTCACCAAAGCGGCAAAAGGCTCGTGTGTCAGTTGGGCCAGGTGCGGGTCTTGGGCTTCAATGTAGGGTGGATTGGACACAATGACCTCAAACTGACCCGCGACTTGCGCCAACCAATTGCTCTGAAGGAAGGTCACGGCCAGCGACAGCTGCTTGGCATTGAGCGTCGCAACGCTCAGTGCATCAAGACTGGCATCGACTGCGGTCACTTCAGCTGCGGTGAGCTGTGACTTGAGGGCCAATGCAATGGCCCCGCTGCCCGTTCCCAAATCCAACAAGCGCGGCCTGTCAAAGGCCGTGCTGCAGGCCAGTGCCCATTCCACCAAAATTTCGGTGTCGTCTCTGGGATCTAAGACGCGCTGGTCGATGTGCAAGGTTAGACCAAAGAACTCCTTTTGGCCCACGATGTAGGCCACCGGCTCTTGCTGGAGTCTGCGTTGGACAAAGGCGGTTAACGCGGCCACTTGCGCGTGGGTCACCTCGTCCGTGTCGTGCGCTAGCAACCAGGCGCGGTCATGCAAGGGACGGCTCAGCGCATGCAACAGCAATATTTGCGCTTCCAGTCGGGGCAGGCCCAAGACTTGGGCGTGCTTCAAACACTGCAAGACGTTCATGCGGGCAAACTCGATTCCAACTCTGCCAATTGCTCGGCTTGTCTGGCGTGTTGTAAAGCCTGCGTCACTTCCTCCAAGTCACCTTCCATGATAAAGCTCAGCTTGTAAAGCGTGAGGTTGATGCGGTGGTCGCTGAGGCGGCCTTGCGGGAAGTTGTAGGTGCGAATGCGGTCTGAGCGGTCGCCACTGCCAATCAAACCTTTGCGCAAGGCCGCATCTTTGGCAGCGCGTTCGTTGCGCTCTTTTTCTTGAATGCGGGCCGACAGTACTTGCATGGCCTTGGCCTTGTTGCGGTGCTGGCTTCGATCGTCTTGACACTCAGCCACGATGCCTGTGGGGATGTGCGTGATGCGCACGGCAGAATCGGTTTTGTTGATGTGCTGGCCCCCTGCCCCACTGGCGCGATAGGTGTCAATGCGCAAGTCGGCCGGGTTGATGGTGACAGCCTGTGCTTCGTCGGGTTCGGCCAAAACGGCCACTGTACAAGCACTGGTGTGGATTCGGCCTTGTGTTTCAGTTGCGGGCACGCGTTGCACACGGTGACCACCGGATTCAAAACGCAAGGTGCCAAACACGTTGTCGCCTTCAATGCGCACGACCACCTCTTTGTAGCCGCCCAATTCACTGGGTGATTCCGACATGATCTCGGTGCGCCAGCCTTTGCGTTCACAAAACTTGGTGTACATGCGCAGCAGGTCGCCGGCAAACAAAGCAGACTCATCGCCGCCTGTGCCAGCCCGAATTTCCAAATAGGCTGGGCGTGCATCGTCAGGGTCTTTGGGCAACAACATGCGCTGTAGCTCAATTTCAAGTTCTGCCATTTCTTGCGCGGCACTTTGAATTTCTTCATCGGCCATGGCTTTCATGTCGGCGTCTTCCACGCTGCTGGCGGCCAAGGCATGGCCGGCTTCCAAATCGTGGCTGCGCTCTTGGTAACGCGCATAGCGTTTGGCGACAGCACTCACTTCGGCGTGTTCGCGTGAGAGCTTCAAGAACTGGTTCATGTCCGCCATGATGTCTTCACGCGATAACAAAAAGTCCAGCTCTTCTAGGCGCTGGGCATAACGCTCGAGTTGATGACGTAAAAAGGGTTTCATGAAACGATGGAAATCAAAGGGCACTGCAGAGGCAAAGCACTGAGGCAGGCTCAATGCGGCGAAGGGGTGTGGGCTTCGCTAGCGCTCTTTGCGCAAGAACATGCGCTGCACCGCATGAACTGCATGCGGCATGTGTTCTGGATCGGCTTCACGCAATTCCGCCATGGCGCCATGCAACATCTTTTGTGTGAGGCCGCGCGAAAAAGATTCCAAGACCTTCTCGGGGTCTTCACCCTTTGCCAACAGTTTGCGAGCCCGCGCCATTTCAGCTTCGCGCCATTGTTCGGCTTGCGCGTTCAATTGTTGAATCAACGGAACGCTGCCGCGCTGCACCATCCAGTGCATGAAACTTTGGACGCCCGCGTCAATGATCACCTCGGCTTCAGCCACCGCTGCTTGTCGATGAGCTTGGCCGGTTTGAATGACACTGGCCAAATCGTCCACGGTGTACAAGTACACATCTTCCAAAGATTTGACTTCAGGTTCGATGTCGCGCGGCACAGCCAAGTCGACCATGAACATGGGTCGGTTGCGGCGTTTTTTGAGGGCCCGCTCGACTGCACCCAAACCAATCAAGGGCAGGGTACTGGCTGTGCAACTGATGACTGCATCAAATTCATGCAAACGGTCTGGCAATTCAGACAGGCGCATTACTTCGGCACCAAATTGAGCGGCCAACTTTTCGCCGCGGTCCATGCTGCGGTTGGCAATGGCCATGCTGCGAGGATTTTTGGCAGCAAAGTGGGTGACCACCAGCTCGATCATTTCACCTGCGCCTACAAACAGGACTTTGATTTGAGTGAGGTCTTCAAACAGCTGGCTGGCCAAGCGCACAGCCGCCGCCGACATGCTGATGGAGTGCGCGCCAATTTCGGTGCTGGTACGAACTTCTTTGGCCACCGCAAAACTGCGTTGGAAAAGTTGGTTCAAGGTGCTGCCCAATGCGCCGGCCTCATCGGCAGCGCGGACCGCATCTTTCAGCTGGCCCAAAATTTGAGCTTCTCCCAAGACCATGGAGTCAAGGCCGCTGGCCACGCGGAATGCATGACGGGCCACATGGCCTTCTTCAAGTAAGTAGGTGTGATTGCGAAGTTCTTGGACTGAAACACCACCGGTTTGAGCCAACCATTTCAAAGTATCCTCAACGGCAAGCTGGTCTGCGGCACAATAAATTTCTGTGCGGTTGCAAGTTGAGAGAATGGCGGCTTCAGGGGCCTGTTGGGTCTGGCTGGCCAGCTTGCCTCGAAGCTGATGCAAGGTGGGAGGCAATTGGTCCACGGCAAACGCAAACCGCCCGCGCAAATCGAGCGGGGCTGTTGTGTGGTTTAACCCCAATGCCCAAACTGCCATGTTCGAATTATAAAACCTTGTGTTGAGAGAAAGTATTCAATGAATTGGGACGATGTCTTCTGGCATGTGATGAATTTTGTGCTCCCTGCGTGGGCACTGGCGTTGGGCATGACTGCCTGGGGCTCCTTTCAATTCAGGCGGCAAGCGCAAATTCACTGGGTGTGGCGCTGGTTGCTCAATTCCTTGGCAGGTGTCTGCGTTCTGTTCGGTGGTCTGGTGCTCACCGGTCATGACGGCAAAATGGCCACTTACGGTATCTTGGTGTTGGTGTGTGCCACTGTGGAGTGGCTGTTGCAAATGCGGTTCAGGCCGCGGGGCTGAAGAGGTCGACCCGGTCCGTGATGATGCCGTCGGTTCCCAGTTCTAGCAGGTGCTGTGCAGCCCATTCGTCGTTGACGGTGTAGCTGAGGCATTTCATGCCCGCATCGTGTACAGCCTTGACGGTGTCGGGCGTCCACAAGGCATACAGGCAGACCACGGCTTGGCACTCCAAAGCTTTGGCGGTGTCCAGCCAACCCGCTGACAAACTGTTGAGCAACAAACCTCGTGGCAACTGCGGTGCTGCTTTGAGCGCGCCTTTCAGTGCCTCTACTTGAAACGATGTGAGAAGTGGTGGTACTTCTTCGTGTTGCCAAATGTTGGCTGCTTCTCTCGCCACGACTTCCCCTGTTTTGAACTCAAGGCCAGGCGTGGGCTTGATTTCAATGTTCAGGAAGTAGTGGTTGCGAATGCAAAATTGAGCCACATTGGCCAGCGTGGGCAGCGGCTCGCCGCTGAAATGTCTGGAATGCCAACTGCCCGAGTCCAATTGAGCGAGTTGTTGCCAGCTGTGCTCGCCGCCAATGCCTTGGCCATTGGTGGTGCGATGCAAGGTGGCATCGTGCATCAAGAACACCACATCGTCGGCGCTCAATTTGGCATCGCATTCAAACATGCGGTACCCGTATTCTGCGCCCTTGCGAAAAGCGGCTAAAGTGTTTTCAGGCGCGAGTGTGCCTGCGCCGCGATGGGCAACCCAGCGGGGATAAGGCCATGGGCGCGTGCTGTTGGCGCTCACAAACGTTTTCCTGTGTCGGCGTTGAAGTGGTGCAAACAGCCTTCTTTGGGCGTGGCATGGAAAATTTGACCGGCGGCTGGCGCCGTCAAGCTGGCGTCCAAACGCAGCGTGAGGGTTTCAGTGCCCAAGTGCGCATGCACCAAACGCTCGGCGCCCAGCAACTCTACCGTGTCGACGGTCATTTCCCAACCTGTGCTGCTCAGTTCGAGGTGCTCGGGCCGGATGCCCAAAATTTGGCCCGCCTGCAGGCCAGGTGCTTGCTTGAGCAAGTTCATGGGCGGCGAGCCGATGAAGCTGGCCACAAAGGTGCTGGCAGGGCGGTTGTAAACCTCTTCGGGCGTACCAAACTGTTCCATCACGCCGCCATTCATCACGATCATGCGCTGCGCCAAGGTCATGGCTTCCACTTGATCGTGCGTCACGAACAAAGACGTGATGCCCAGTTCGCGGTGCAATTTTTGAATTTCCAAACGCGTCTGGGCACGCAACTTGGCGTCCAAGTTGGACAGGGGCTCATCAAACAAAAACACTTGAGGCTGTCGCACGATGGCGCGGCCCATGGCCACACGTTGGCGTTGGCCACCAGACAGTTCACGCGGCTTGCGTTGCAACAAATGGCCAAGTTCCAAAATACCAGCCGCTTTGTCGACGCGCGTTTTGATGTCGTCCATGGGAACTTTGGCAATTTTCAAACCATAGGCCATGTTGTCAAACACGCTCATGTGCGGATATAACGCGTAGTTTTGAAAGACCATGGCGATGTCGCGTTCGGCAGGCTCTAGGTCGTTGACCACGCGATCGCCAATGGAAATGTGACCGCCCGTAATCTCTTCTAAGCCAGCCACCATTCGCAGCAACGTGGATTTGCCGCAACCTGAAGGACCCACAATGACCACGAATTCGCCATCGTGGATTTGGGCGTTCAGGTTGTGAATGACCGGCACCGTTTTGGCGCCAGTGCCGTATTCTTTGACGATGTTTTGAAGTGTGATGGAAGCCATTATTTTTCAGTATCAACCAGGCCCTTGACGAACCATTTTTGCATCAAGATCACCACGAGGGCGGGCGGGAGCATGGCCAGAATAGCGGTGGCCATGACGATGTTCCATTCGGTATAGGCTTCACCCGCCAGCATGCGCTTGATGCCCATGACGATGGGGTACATGTCTTCGTTGGTCGTGACCAAGAGGGGCCACAGGTATTGGTTCCAACCGTAGATGAACTGAATCACAAACAGCGCCGCAATGTTGGTGGCCGACAGGGGCAACAAGATGTCTTTGAAAAAACGCATGGGCCCCGCACCGTCCATGCGTGCGGCTTCGACCAACTCGTCCGGTACCGTCAAGAAAAATTGACGCAACAAAAAGGTGGCAGTGGCCGATGCAATCAGAGGTACCGTAAGACCCGCATACGTGTTCAGCATGCCCAGGTTGGAGACCACTTCGTAGGTGGGGCTGATGCGAACCTCAACCGGCAACATCAGGGTAATGAAGATCATCCAAAAGAATAAATTGCGGAAGGGGAATCGGAAATAAACCAGTGCAAAAGCGGACAGCATCGAAATGGCAATCTTGCCAATTGAGATCACCAAGGCGCTGATCAAGCTGGTTTGCATCATGGGCCAGACCGCGGGCACTTTGCCACCCAAAGAGGTTTCGCCACCAAACAAAGCCAGTCGATACGACTCAAAAAAGTTACTGCCAGGCAGCATCGACATCGGGATGCTTCTGGAGATTTGCTCAGCCGTTTGGGTGGAGGCCACAAAGGTGAGGTAAAGCGGAAACGCCACGATTGACACACCGATCAGCAAGATCATGTGCGACAAGATGTCGAGGCCAGGTCGTCGTTCGATCATGTCAGTACTGCACTTTCTTTTCAACGAAGCGGAACTGCACCACCGTGAGAGCCACCACGATCACCATCAAGACCACCGACTGCGCGGCTGAACCGCCCATGTCCATTGCTTTGAAGCCATCGTAGTAAACCTTGTAAACCAAGATGGCCGTGTCTTTGCCGGGACCGCCGTGCGTGGTGGCGTCAATGATGGCAAAGGTGTCAAAGAAGGCGTAAACCACATTGATCACCAGCAAAAAGAACGTGGTGGGCGACAGCAGCGGAAACACAATGGTCCAAAAGCGATGCCAGGGTGAGGCGCCATCAATGGCGGCCGCTTCCATCAAGGACTTGGGAATGGACTGAAGCCCCGCTAAGAAAAACAAAAAGTTGTAGGAAATCTGTTTCCACACAGAGGCCATGACGATCAATGCCATGGCGTGGTTGCCGTTGAGCAAATGGTTCCATTCAAAACCCATGCTGCGCAGAAAATAAGCCACGACGCCCATGGGGGATGCGAACATGAAAATCCACAGCACGCCGGCCACCACGGGGGCAACGGCGTAGGGCCAAATGAGCAGGGTTTTGTAGAGCCCAGCACCGCGCACCACGCGGTTGGCCATGACCGCCAAAAGCAAAGAAACGGTCAAACCGGTAGCAGCCACCAAAACCGAAAAGAAGGCGGTGGTTTGGAACGAAGCCAGATAGCTGCTGTCACTGAAAAGGCGATCGAAATTTTCCAAGCCAACAAACTCGACCGAGCCACCAAAGGCATCTTGCATCAGCACACTTTGGTACAGCGCTTGGCCTGCAGGCCAAAAGAAAAAGACCAAGACCACTGCCATTTGCGGGGCAATGAGCAGCCAAGGCAACCAAGCTGATTTGAAGCGTACGCGCTTTTCCATGGAACTCTTTGTGAAACTTCAGTCGATTGAAAGGACAAAAGCAGAGGGTCTATCCTCTGCTTTTGATGGGGCGATCATGTTTCTTTTCAGAAGCATGTCGCCTGTCAGAATTGCCTGCAGTTTACTTGTTGGCTTTTTCGAAGCGCTCAAGTTGTTCGTTGCCACGTTTGATGGCGGCATCCAAAGCTTCTTTGGGTTGCTTCTTGCCACTCCAAACGCCTTCGAGTTCTTCGTCAATGATGGTGCGAATTTGAACAAAATTGCCCAAGCGCACGCCACGCGATTTGTCGGTGGTTTTGCGAATCATTTGCGTCACAGACACATCGGTACCAGGGTTCTTTTTGTAGAAGCCTGATTTCTCTGTCAACTCAAACGAAGCCTTGGTGACTGGCAAGTAGCCTGTGCGCTGATGGCTGGCAGCCGCCACATCGGCCTTGGACAAATAAGCGAAGAATTGGCCGACGCCTTTGTAATCGTTGGCTTTTTTGCCGCTCATCACCCACAAACTGGCACCGCCAATGACGGTGTTTTGTGGTGCACCCGCCACGTCGGGGTAGTAGGGCAGTGCGCCAATGCCGTAGGCAAATTTGCCATTGCGAACCACGTTGCCGTAGAGCGCAGAAGAGCCGGTTTGCATGGCGCATTCGCCAGAAACGAACACCGCATCGGCTGCATTGCCGCGACCTTTGTACACAAACAAGCCGCTCTTGGCCATGTTGGCCAAGTTTTCAATGTGGCGCACGTGCAAAGGTGTGTTGAAGTTCAAACGGGCATCGATGCCGCGCATGCCGTTACCTTTCGTGGCGAACTCGGTGTTGTGCCAAGCCGAGAAGCTCTCAAGCTGCGTCCAGCTGACCCAGCTGGTGGTGAACGGGCACTTATGGCCACTGGCTTTCAATTTGGCTGCCGCCAAAGCCACTTCGGGCCAGGTTGTGGGCGGCTTCTCGGGGTCCATGCCTGCCGCTTTGAAAGCGTCTTTGTTGTAATGGAAAACGGGGGTCGAGCTGTTGAAGGGGAAGCTCAACATTTGTCCGTTAGGCGCGGTGTAGTAGCCAGACACAGCGGGCACGTAGGCGTCTTGGTCAAATTTGAGGCCAGCGTCTTGCATCACTTTGCCCACAGGCACGATAGCGCCTTTGCTCGCCATCATGGTGGCGGTGCCCACTTCAAACACTTGAAGAATGTGGGGTGCGTTGCCTGAGCGGTAGGCGGCAATGGCCGCAGTCATGGACTCGTCGTAGCCACCTTTGAAGGTGGGCACAATTTTGTAATCTTTTTGGCTGGCGTTGAAGTCTTTGGCCAGGTCATTGACCCACTCGCCCAGGGCGCCGCCCATGGAATGCCACCACTGAATCTCGGTCTGGGCTTGTGCGCCCATGCTGAAGGCTGCAATGGCCAGCGCAGCCAGGGATTTTTTGTAATTCATAAGTACTCCTGTTGATGTGTCGTCGTCTGCTGTCAGAGCCGACTTGCAGATGCTATTACAGTGCCATGACCGTTTGGTGACAACCCGGGGTTTCCATGACGCAGCGCAAATTGGCAGTCTGCCCCCACCTGCGGTGCGTGATTGACCCCCTGACGTAAAATCGGGCTTAAATCTCATGAACGCACCTACCACGCTCCAACACCTGCTCCAAGCGGACGATTCATCGCCTCGTTTGCGCGAAATTCCCTACAACTACACAAGCTTCTCCGACCGAGAAATTGTGATTCGTTTATTGGGCTCCCGTGCCTGGGACCTGCTGAACCAACTCCGGGAAGAGCGCCGCACGGGCCGTTCCGCGCGCATGCTCTACGAAGTGCTGGGCGACATTTGGGTGGTTCAGCGCAATCCTTACCTGCAAGACGACTTGCTCGACAACCCCGACCGCCGCAAATTGCTGGTCGAAGCGCTGCAGCATCGCTTGGGCGAGGTGCAAAAGCGTCGCACACCCGATGTCGATGCACTGCGCGATGGTTTGGTGGGCGAGTTGTTGGTATTGGCGGGGCAAGCGGTGGCCAGTTTTGACCAAACCTTCACCGCCATGGCGGCTTTGCGCCGTAAATCGCAGAAGGCTTTGGGCAAACTGACGGCCAAAGACAACATCAAGTTTGATGCCTTGTCGCGTGTCAGCCACGTCACCGACGCAACCGACTGGCGTGTTGAATACCCGTTTGTGGTTTTAACGCCCGATACCGAAGCCGAAATGGCCAATTTGGTCAAAGGCTGTTTTACCTTGGGTTTGACCATCATCCCGCGCGGGGGTGGTACCGGTTACACCGGTGGGGCTGTGCCCCTCACTTGGAACAGTGCGGTCATCAACACCGAAAAACTCGAAGCCATGTCGGGCATCGAGATGGTGAAGCTGCCGGGTCTGGACAAAGAAGTTCCCACCTTGTGGACCGAAGTGGGCGTGGTGACGCAGCGCGTCACCGATGCCGCAGAACGGGCTGGTTGGGTCTTTGCGGTGGACCCCACGTCTGCCGAGGCCAGCTGCATCGGCGGCAACATTGCGATGAATGCCGGCGGCAAGAAGGCCGTGTTGTGGGGCACCGCACTCGACAATTTGGCCAGCTGGCGCATGGTCACGCCCGATGCGCAGTGGCTTGAAGTGACGCGGCTGGGTCACAACCTGGGCAAGATTCACGATGTCGAAGTGGCCAGCTTTGAATTGAAATATTTCGAAGCCAACGGCACCACCTTGGTTCGCGAAGAGCGCTTGGACATTCCGGGTACGGTCTTCCGCAAAGAAGGCTTGGGCAAGGACGTGACCGACAAATTTTTGGCCGGTCTGCCAGGGGTGCAAAAAGAGGGCTGTGATGGCCTGATCACCAGCGCGCGTTGGGTCTTGCACCGCATGCCCGACCACACCCGCACCGTGTGCATGGAATTTTTTGGCAACGCGAAAGATGCGGTGCCCAGCATTGTTGAAATCAAAGACTTCATGTTTGCTGAACAAAAACGTTCAGGCGTTTTGTTGGCAGGCTTAGAGCACTTGGACGACCGCTATTTGCGCGCGGTGGGTTACACCACCAAGTCCAAACGCGGTGGCTTTCCCAAAATGGTGTTGTTGGCCGACATTGCTGGTGATAACGCCGACGATGTGGCCAAAGTGACCTCGGAAGTGGTGCGCATTGCCAACTCGCGCAGTGGTGAAGGCTTCATTGCCATCAGCCCCGAAGCGCGCAAAAAGTTTTGGCAAGACCGCAAGAAAACGGCGGCCATCAGCCGCCACACCAATGCCTTCAAAGTCAACGAAGACGTGGTGATTCCTTTGCCCCGCATGGCAGAGTACACCGACGGCATTGAGCGCATCAACATTGAGTTGTCGATGCGCAACAAGATCAAGTTGTGCAATGAGTTGGAGCTGTTTTTAAGCAAAGGCAATTTGCCTTTGGGCAAAGACGATGACACCAGCGAAATTGCCTCGGCTGAATTGCTTGAAGACCGCGTGTCGCAAGCCCTGGCGGTGGTTCGCGATGTGCGCGATTTGTGGCAAGGCTGGTTGCAAGGCGTCGAAACCTTGTTCCCCCAATTGCAAGATCACACTTTGCGCGCCAGCTGGAAAACGCAAATCAAAGCGCCGTTCCAAACCATTTTTTCGGGCGCTGCTTTCCAGCCTATTTTTGACGAGTGCGTGGCCATTCACAAGCGCGTGCTCAAAGGCCGTGTGTGGGTGGCTTTGCACATGCACGCCGGTGACGGCAATGTGCACACCAACATTCCGGTCAACTCGGACGACTACGACATGTTGCAAACCGCGCACGAAGCGGTGTCGCGCATCATGGTCTTGGCGCGCAGCTTGGACGGTGTGATTTCAGGCGAGCACGGCATTGGCATCACCAAGCTTGAGTTTTTAAGCGATGCCGAACTGAAACCCTTTGCCGATTACAAGCAGCGCATCGACCCCGAAGGTCGTTTCAACAAAGGCAAGTTGATGCGCCATGTGGCGGGTCCTGCAGGCATGGAAATTCAGGCCGACTTGACCAACGCCTACACCCCCAGTTTTGGTTTGATGGGCCACGAGTCGCTCATCATGCAACAGTCCGACATTGGCGCCATTGCTGGCAGCGTCAAAGATTGCCTGCGCTGCGGTAAATGCAAACCCGTGTGCGCCACACATGTGCCGCGCGCCAATTTGCTGTACAGCCCGCGCAACAAAATTCTGGCCACGTCTTTGTTGGTTGAAGCTTTCTTGTACGAGGAACAAACCCGCCGCGGTGTGTCGATCAAACACTGGCAAGAGTTTGAAGATGTGGCCGACCACTGCACGGTGTGCCACAAGTGCCTCACACCTTGCCCGGTCAAAATTGACTTTGGTGATGTGTCGATGAACATGCGCAACCTGCTGCGCA
>CALEYZ010000015.1 GCA_937928195.1 uncultured Limnohabitans sp. | reverse complement strand
CCGCAGGCATTCGACAAGGCATTGGCCTGCCCTATGGCTGCAAAGACGGCGCTTGTGGCTCTTGCAAATGCAAAAAGATTTCGGGCACGGTGGTGCATGGTGAGCACCAAGCCAAAGCCTTGAGCGCGGAAGAAGAAGCACAAGGCCTGATCCTGACCTGCTGCTCAACAGCGCAAAGCGATTTGGTCCTCGAATCTCGTCAAGTCACAGAAGAAGGCAGCTTTCCCATCAAGAAAATGCCAGTGCGCGTGGTCAGCCTCGAGAAGAAGTCGCACGATGTGATGTCTGTGATCATGCAATTGCCAGCCACGGACGTCATGAAATTCCACGCGGGCCAGTATGTGGAGTTTTTGTTGCGCGATGGTTCACGCCGCAGTTACAGCATGGCCAATGCGCCCCACACTTTGGATGCCGCCGCACCCAAAGTGGAATTGCACATCCGCCACATGCCCGGTGGTAAATTCACCGATGTGGTGTTCAGTACTCTGAAGGAAAAAGACATTCTGCGCATCGAAGGCCCCTACGGCAGCTTCTACTTGCGCGAAGACTCACAAGCGCCCATCGTCTTGCTGGCTTCAGGCACTGGCTTTGCACCCATCAAAGCTTTGATCGAACACATGCAGCACAAGAACATCACACGCCCTGCCACTTTGTATTGGGGTGGTCGACGACCTTCAGATTTGTACATGAGCGACTGGGTTGAAGCGCAAGTCAAAGCCATGCCCAACTTGACTTATGTACCCGTGGTATCAGATGCTTTACCCGAAGATGCGTGGACAGGTCGCACCGGTTTTGTCCACCAAGCCGTGTTGCAAGATCACGCAGACCTGAGTGGCTTCCAGGTTTATGCATGCGGCGCACCCATTGTGGTGGACTCTGCGCGTGCCGATTACGTTCACAAGGCTGGCCTGCCCGAAGAGGCCTTCTTTGCAGACTCATTCACCACGGAAGCCGACAAGGCCAAGGAGTCCAACTGATGCGACATACCCCTTCTCTCCAAAGACGTGCATGGCTGTATTCAGCCACTGCGGTTTCTGCCGCTGTGCTGATGGGCAGTCTGGGTATTTCACACGCACAAACCAGCGTGCCTGCAGCTGCGTCGGCTGCACCCATTGCAGTACCCGCATTGAACAAACCTATCCGTTTGGTGGTGCCTTATGCACCCGGTGGTCCCATCGACGTCACTGCGCGCGCATTGGCGGAGCGAGTCAAAGACACACTGGGGGTGGTCATCATCGACAACAAACCCGGGGCCGGCGGTAATTTGGGCGTCGACATTGTGGCCAAAGCGCCTGCCGATGGCTACACCATTGGCATTTCTGCCGTGGCCACACATGCCATCAACCCTTGGCTCTTCAACAAGATGCCGTTCAATGCCGCCACAGACTTTGCCGCCATCACGCAAATGGTGCGCGTGCCCAACGTGTTGGTCATGAATGCAGACACTGCACAGCGCCTCAAAATCAACACCGTGGCCGATTTGATTGCGTATGGCAAAGCCAATCCTGGCAAGTTGAATGTGGGCTCTGGCGGCAATGGCAGTGCAGGCCACTTGGCGGCCGAAATGTTCAAGCGCGATGCTGGCATCTTTGCGGTGCACATCCCGTACAACGGTGGCAACCCCGCACAGCTGGCCTTATTGTCAGGCCAAGTCGATTTCAATTTCGACAACCTGGCCACCGCAGCACCCAACATCAAAGCAGGCAAACTCAAGGCACTGGCGGTCACCACCGCTCAGCGCAGCAGCGCACTGCCCGACATTCCCGCCATGGCCGAAACTTTGAAGGGTTTTGAAGTGGACACATGGTGGGGTTTGGTGGCACCGGCCAATACACCACCGGCTGTGGTCTCGCGCTTGCACCAGGCTTTTGCCGCAGCCTTGGCCGCACCCGAAACCAAAACGCGTTTTGGCTTGATGATGGCCGAGCCTGTCAGCAGCACACCCGAACAGTTTGCGGCTTTCATGAAGCGCGAGTTGACCAAGTATGAGCCCGGGGTGCAAGCCAGCGGCGCCGAGGTCGATTGACCTGATACGTGACTGCAAAAAAGGCGCTGAAAAAATTTTCAGCGCCTTTTTTTCATTCGCCCAAGTAGGCGGCTCGAACTTTGGGGTCACTGAGCAAGTCTTGGCCTGGCCCTGTCATGGAGATCAATCCCGACTCCATCACATAGCCACGGTTGGCAATGGCCAAGGCGCGGCTGGCGTTTTGCTCCACCAACAACACGGTGACGCCTTGTGCAAACACATCGCGCACCACTTCAAATATTTTGTCCACCATGATGGGTGACAGGCCCATGGAAGGCTCGTCGAGCAGCAACACTTTGGGACGGCTCATGAGCGCACGGCCCATCGCCAACATTTGCTGCTCACCACCCGACATGGTGCCGGCCAACTGGTCTTTGCGTTCACGCAATCTGGGGAAGGTGTGAAAGACTTTTTCGATGTCGTCTTGAATGGCTGCGGTGTCGGTGCGAATGTAGGCACCCATCAGCAAATTCTCAATGATGGTCATGCGCGTGAAGACGCCTCGACCTTCTGGCACCATGGCCAAGCCTTGCTTGACCAAGTCCCAGGGGCCCTGCCCCACGATGCTCTTGCCCAAGTACTCAATGTCACCACCGTGAATGGGCAATGTGCCCGTGATGGCTTTCATGGTGGTGGTTTTGCCCGCACCATTCGAGCCAATCAAAGAAACCAACTCGCCTTCGTGCACTTCAAAGTCCACGCCTTTGACAGCCTGAATGCCGCCGTAGGCCACTTGCAGGCCTTTGACTTTCAATAAGGTGGCTGTCATTTCAATGTCCTCCGGTGCCCAAATAGGCTTCGATCACTTTTTCATCTTTTTGCACTTCGGCGGGTGAGCCTTCTGCAATCTTTTTGCCATAGTCCAGCACCGTGACGCGATCGCACAAACCCATCACCAACTTCACATCGTGCTCAATCAACAAGATGGTGCGGTTGTCTCTTCGGATTTGATCAATCAGTTCTCGCAGTTGAACTTTTTCAGTGGCATTCATGCCGGCAGCTGGCTCGTCCAATGCGATGAGCTGGGGGTCTGTGGCCAAGGCACGTGCAATTTCCAAACGACGCTGATCGCCATACGACAAAGTGCGAGCACGGTAATCGGCATATTTTCCAATGCCCACATAGTCCAACAACTCTTGTGCGCGCTGTGCAATTTCGGCTTCTTCTTGTTTGAATTTGGGCGTTCTAAAAATAGCCCCCAACAAGCCCGACTGCGTGCGCACGTGACGACCCACCATCACGTTTTCTAAGGCGGTCATTTCAGCAAACAAACGAATGTTTTGAAAGGTACGCGCAATGCCCGCTTGTGCCACTTCGTGCACTGCCGTGGGCTGGTAGGGTTTGCCGGCCAACTCAAAGCTGCCGCTGTCGGGCGTGTACAAGCCGGTGATGACGTTGAAGAAAGTGGTTTTGCCTGCACCGTTGGGACCGATCAGGCCGTACACCTGACCACGTTCAATGGTCATGTCCACATCGGACAATGCCTGCAAGCCGCCAAAGCGCTTGGAGATGCCGGCAACTTTTAAAACTGTTTTGCTCATTTGATTGTCAAGGCTCATGTCAGGCCCCCTCTTTCGTTTGGAGCGCTTTGCCATGTTCGTGGGATGGCCACAAACCGCGGGGACGCATCAGCATGATGATGATCATGGCCAATGCGATCAGCAGCTGACGCAAGATGGCGGCATCGATGCGACCGTCGGTCATGGACTGCAAGGGACCTGCCACATACCGCAAGATTTCGGGCAAAGCCGACAACAGCACGGCACCCAAGACCACGCCAGGCAAGTGACCCAAGCCACCCAAGACCACCATGGCCACAATCATGACCGACTCCATCAAGCTGAAAGACTCAGGCGAGATGAAGCCCTGGAAGCCCGCAAACATGGCCCCCGAAATACCGCCAAATGTGGCGCCCATGCCGAAGGCCATGAGCTTCAAGTTGCGGGTGTTCAGGCCCATGGCTTTGGCCGCAATTTCATCTTCGCGAATGGCCATCCATGCACGGCCAATGCGTGAAATTTCCAGGCGATAGGAAATCAAAATGGTGACCAATACCAAGGCCAAGAACAGGTAGTAGTAAAGGCTGACCGAGGCCACCTCAAAACCCAACACATCCAGTTTCTTGCCCAAGTTGATGCCGAAAAAATGGATGGCATCAATTTGGTTCAAGCCTTTGGGGCCGTTGGTGATGTTGACGGGTTGGTCCAAGTTGTTCAAGAACACACGGATGATTTCACCAAAGCCCAAGGTGACGATGGCCAAGTAATCACCGCGCAACTTCAAGGTCGGCGCGCCAAGCAGCATGCCGAACAAACCTGCCACTGCAGCGCCCACAGGCACGATCACCCATAAAGGCATGTGCAAGCCGCCCGGAAACATGGCGGCAATGAGCGGGAAAGTTTCTGTCAGATGGGGCGAGGCCAACAAGCCATACATGTAGGCACCCACCGCAAAGAAGGCCACATAACCCAGGTCCAACAGACCGGCGTAACCCACCACAATGTTCAGGCCAACGGCCAACAACACGTACAACAAAGCCATGTCGGCAATGCGGACCCAGGCGTTGCCAAATTGCTGCAACACCAAGGGCAACACGACGAGCAACACACCCAACGCAATCGCTTTTGTATTTTTAGAGGCATTCATTTCTTGAGCTCCCAATTAAGCGCGATCGGCCACGCGTTCACCCATCAAGCCCGAAGGACGCAGGGTCAACACCACAATGAGCACAATGAACGCAAAAATATCAGCGTAGTGACTGCCCAACACGCCCCCTGTGAGATGGCCGATGTAGCCCGAGCCAATGGACTCGATCAGGCCTAACAAAATACCGCCCACCACCGCGCCGGTTAAGTTGCCAATGCCGCCGAACACGGCGGCGGTAAAGGCTTTGAGACCTGGCAAGAAGCCCATGCTGTGATGCACGGTGCCGTAGTTGGACGCAAACATCACACCAGCAATGGCAGCCAACACAGCGCCAATGACGAAGGTGGCAGAAATAACCATGTCAGGCTTCACACCCATCAAGGCTGCAACGCGTGGGTTTTCGGAGGTAGCGCGCATGGCGCGGCCCAACTTGGTGGAATTGACCAACCACATCAGCAAGGCCAATGAAATGGCCGTCACACCCAAGATCATGATTTGCGTTGTGCTGATGACAGCGCCCCCCACGTTGATGGGCGTGGCCGACAACAAGGTGGGATAAGGCTTGTAGTTGGGCTTCCAGATGATCATGGCCAAGGTTTGCAGCAAGATGCTGACACCAATGGCGGTGATGAGGGGGGCCAACTTCGGGCTGTTTCGCAAAGGACGATAGGCAATTTTCTCAATCGCAAAATTGAGCGTTGCTGCCACCACACTGGCAATGATCAAAGAGATGAGCAGCATCAACCAGCCAGGCAAACCGGGCGTGGCCTCTTGCATCAAACCGATGACAGACCAACTGGTGAGCGCGGCCACCATCAACACCTCGCCGTGGGCAAAGTTGATCAAATTGATGATGCCGTACACCATGGTGTAACCCAAAGCGATCAGCGCATACATACTGCCCTGCACCAAGCCATTGATGACTTGCTGAATAAAAACATCCATACCGACACTCCTGTTATTTGGCACCGCGTGCGCGATTTTTCTCACGCAAGCTGGCCATTTTTTCTGCAATTTTCAACTCTAAGCCGCGCTCAACCGGACGATAAAACCCCGGATCTGGCATGCCGTCAGGGAAGTAATTTTCGCCTGCCGCAAAGCCATCTGCTTCATCGTGGGCATATCGATAACCCTTGCCATAGTCCAAGGTTTTCATCAATTGGGTGGGCGCGTTGCGCAAATGCAGGGGTACGGGCCTTGTCCCGTCTTTCTTCACCCAAGCTTTGGCTTCGTTGAACGCTTTGTAAACCGCATTCGATTTGGCCGCCACGGCCAAATAAATGACGCATTCTGCCAGAGCCAGTTCGCCCTCTGGGCTGCCAAGGCGTTCGTAGACTTCAGCAGCGTCCAAGGCCAAACGCAGTGCTCTGGGGTCGGCCAAGCCAATGTCTTCGGCCGCCATGCGAATCAGGCGACGGGCCATGTAACGCGGATCTGCACCCCCATCGAGCATGCGCGTGAACCAATAAAGTGCAGCGTCTGGATCCGAACCCCGAACAGATTTGTGCAGCGCGCTGATGGTGTCGTAAAACTGCTCGCCACCTTTGTCATATCGGCGCATGCGCTCGCCCAAGACTTTCAAGAGCCACGCATCTGAAATACTGTCGAGCTTTTCTCGCTGGGCCGCCACAGCCAAGGTTTCCAAGGTGTTCAGCAAGCGACGCGCATCGCCGTCGGCATAGGCAATGAGACGCTGCGAGGCTTCAGCCTCAAGCGGGGCAATGGCACCGATCTCCAGTGCACGTTGGACAATTTGCTTCAGGTCCTCTTCACCCAAGGCCTGCAGCACGTAAACCGCTGCTCGTGAGAGCAAGGCCGAATTGACTTCAAACGAAGGGTTCTCGGTGGTGGCACCGATGAAGGTGAAGAGGCCACTTTCCACATGCGGCAAAAATGCGTCTTGCTGACTTTTGTTAAAGCGATGCACCTCGTCAACAAACACAATGGTGCGCTGCGGTTGAAGGCCATTGAGCGCAGCCTGCGCTTTGTCAACCGCGTCACGAATGTCTTTAACGCCGCCCAACACCGCACTGATGCTGATGAATTGCGCATCGAAGGCATCGGCCATCAAACGGGCAATGGTGGTTTTGCCCACACCCGGTGGGCCCCACAAAATGCAACTGTGCGGCTGACCTGACTCAAAGGCCAAACGCAAAGCCAGGCCTTCACCGATCAGGTGCTGCTGACCAATGACCTCGCCCAAATTGCGAGGACGCAGTCGCTCTGCCAAAGGTTGCTGCAAGTGCGGGCTGGCGTTCATGGGCGAATCACCTGCACACCTGCGGGCGCTTTGAACTGAAACGTGTCAGCGGGCAACTTGAGGTTGACCTCAAAGTTTTGAAAACTCAAGCGGGAAGTTTGTCCCAAGCCATCCACAATTTCGAGCACAGTCAAAACCGGTGGTGTGCCAGCCCCTTGCGATGACTTCAGGCCCACACGAATGGATTGCAGCGCGCCGTCTGATTGCTTTGGCGTGGCCTTGACCCACTGAAGACCCTCTGCATCAGGCTCTGCCTTTAAGCTGAATTCCGTTTGAAGCGTTTTGAGATCACCGGACGACGCAATGAAGGCGGCAGGTGTTTGCCCCAACAATTGGCTTTGTTTGCGAACGGTGACTTGGTTCAAATCGGCGTCGTACAACCAGAGCAACTGGCCATCGGACACCATGGTTTGCACAAATGGTTTTTGGTACGCAAATCGAAACTGCTGTGGTCTTTGAAACTCGAAGTTGCCCGACGAAGTTTTACGGCGCGGGGCTTGGTCTGCTTTGGCAGGTGCGCTCACCACTTGCGTGAATTGCGCACGACCACTCTGCGTTTGTTTCAAGAACTGGCTTAGGACCTCCAGCGAATCAAGCGACCCTTGTGCCCATGCAAACGATGACATTTGCAATGCAAACAAGCCTATCCCAATGAATCGAACAATGGCAGTCATGAGCTTGTTTCTTTGTGCGCAAAGATTTATTCAGCGCGCGCTGGCACCAAAATTTCACGCTGGCCGTTGGTGCTCATGGCGCTGACCAAGCCAGCTTTTTCCATTTCTTCAACCAAACGTGCTGCGCGGTTGTAGCCAATTTTGAGGTGACGCTGCACCAACGAAATACTGGCCTTGCGATTTTTCAACACCACTTCCACCGCTTGGTCATACATCGGGTCTTTTTCTGCATCGCCACTTTCACCATAGCTGGTGTCTTCACCGTCGGTGGTGCCACCTTCCAACACGCCTTCGATGTAATCGGGGTCGCCTTGGGTCTTGAGGTAACTGACCACGCGGTGCACTTCTTCGTCGCTGACAAAGGCGCCGTGCACACGGATGGGGAAGCCTGTTCCCGATGGCATGTACAGCATGTCACCCATGCCCAGCAGTGCTTCAGCACCCATCTGGTCCAGAATGGTTCGGCTGTCAATTTTGCTAGAGACTTGGAACGCAATGCGCGTGGGAATATTGGCCTTGATCAAACCCGTAATCACATCCACACTGGGACGCTGCGTGGCCAGAATCAAATGAATACCCGCAGCCCGTGCCTTTTGCGCCAAACGCGCAATGAGCTCTTCAATCTTCTTGCCCACCACCATCATCAAGTCGGCCAACTCATCAATCACCACCACGATGTGGGGCAAGCGCTTGAGGGGTTCGGGATCATCGGGCGTAAGGCTGAACGGGTTCAAGATGAATTCTTCGCGCTCAGTGGCTTCGTCAATTTTGGCGTTGTAGCCCGCCAAATTGCGCACGCCCATTTTGCTCATCAACTTGTAGCGTCGCTCCATTTCACCCACGCACCAATTGAGGCCATGCGCGGCTTGACGCATGTCGGTGACCACAGGCGCCAGCAAATGAGGAATGCCTTCGTAAACCGACATCTCCAACATCTTGGGGTCGATCATGAGCAAGCGCACATCGCGGGCTTCGGCCTTGTAGAGCAAGGACAAAATCATGGCGTTGATACCCACCGATTTACCCGAGCCCGTGGTACCCGCCACCAAGACGTGAGGCATCTTGGCCAAGTCGGCCACGATGGGGTTGCCCACAATGTCTTTGCCCAAACCCATGGTCAGCAAAGACTTGGATTCGTTGTACACATCCGAGCCCAAAATCTCGCTCAAGCGAATGGACTGACGTTTGGCGTTGGGCAACTCCAGCGCCATGTAGTTTTTGCCAGGAATGGTTTCCACCACGCGAATCGACACCAGCGAGAGTGAACGCGCCAAGTCTTTGGCGAGGTTCAACACTTGTGAACCCTTCACGCCGGTGGCGGGTTCAATCTCGTAACGGGTAATCACTGGGCCAGGAGACGCCGCCACCACGCGCACTTCCACGCCGAAGTCTTTGAGTTTTTTCTCAATCATGCGGCTGGTCATTTCCAGCGTTTCGGGGGCCACGGTGTCTTGGCGAGCCAATGGGTCGTCCAACAAGTCGACCTGCGGCAAGCGTGAGTCGGTCGCAGCATCGCTGAACAAGGTTTTTTGGCGTTCTTTGGCCACGCGCGCGCTCTTGGGCACTTCAATCACTTCGGGCTCAATGTGCACGGTGATGGGCGGATGCTCTTTGATTTCTACGCGCTCTTCAAACACCACTTCTTCACGCTCGCGTGCAGCGACCAAACCGTAGGCCACGTCTTCTTCGCGCTCGCGACGCTCGCGCCATTTCTCATACATGCCGTCTAGCAAAGCACCAATGTTTTCAGCGGTTTGCCCCCATGAAAAACGGAACACCCACGACGCACCGACCACACCAAACACAATGAAGATCAGCCCCGAGCCATTAAAGCCCAGCCACTGCAGGCTGAACGGCCCAATCAGGTAACCCAGCACGCCGCCACTGACATGGCCGGGCAAGCGGTCTTCAAAACGGTACAAGCGCGTCCATTCCAGACCAGCACTGGAGATCAGCAACAAGGTCAAACCGGCCCAAAACGCAAAGCGGGTGTAACGCCAGCCTTCGTGCTCGGGCGCGGGGTCTTCGTCATCGCGCAAGCGGTTGGCCAAGGCAGCCAGCCAGGCAATCAGGGCCGCCGCATAACACCACCACACCGAGTAGCCGAGGAGGAAAAAGCTCATGTCGCCCAGCCAGGCACCCAAGCGCCCGCCAAAGTTGCGCACGGTACCACCCGAGCCGGTGGTGGTCCAGGAGGGTCCAACGAAGAGTGGGTCAGCAAGGCCAGCAACCAGAACGCCATGAAGACAAAACCGGCGGTCAGCGCAATTTCTTGCGCAAAGCGTCGAAAACCGGTGGGTTTGGCGTCGCCATCGGCTCCGGATGGGCGGCGATCGTGGGTCAATGTGTTGAGCGAGTAAGTCATGTCTGGGCGAGAGCTTACCCGAGAGGCGACCTTACGCCGTCTGGGGCAATGGTGGGGTTCTTACAATCTTGTCTTTATTGTCTCTTTTGATTGCGCGACTCTCATGTCCAATTCCCAACACGCCCAAGTTTTGATTCTCGGCTCCGGCCCTGCCGGCTACACCGCTGCCGTCTACGCGGCCCGCGCCAACCTCAAACCCCTGTTGATCACTGGCATGGCCCAGGGCGGCCAACTCATGACCACCACCGAGGTAGACAACTGGCCGGCTGACGTCCACGGCGTGCAAGGCCCCGAGCTGATGCAACGTTTTCAGCAGCATGCCGAGCGTTTCAACACCCAAATCGTGTTTGACCACATCCACAAGGTCGACTTCTCCAAACGCCCCTTCACCCTGATGGGCGACAGCGGCACCTACACCTGCGACTCGCTGATCATCTGCACCGGCGCTTCGGCCAAGTACCTGGGCCTGCCCTCGGAAGAGGCCTTCATGGGCCGCGGCGTGTCGGGCTGCGCCACCTGTGACGGCTTCTTTTACCGCGAGCAACCGGTCTGCGTGGTGGGCGGCGGCAACACCGCCGTGGAAGAGGCTTTGTACCTCTCCAACATCGCCAGCCAGGTGCACCTGATCCACCGCCGCGATAAATTCCGCGCCG
>CALEYZ010000014.1 GCA_937928195.1 uncultured Limnohabitans sp. | reverse complement strand
GAGCACTTAAAAAAATAAAAAAGCCAACCGCAAGAGTTGGCTTTGGAAGATGGTTTGATTTTAACAAGCGAGCACGGTCAATCAACGTTTGATGCGCCTCAGTTTCGAACCACCATCAGCGTTCCGCCAATCACACCCAACAAGCCAACGCCATGCCACAACGTGACTTGCTCAGAAAAAAACAGTGCGGCAAAACACACGCCAAATATGGGAACCCACGTGATGTAAGTCGCAGTCCGCCCAACCCCAATGGTGGCAATGCCCCTGGACCACACCACAGATCCAATCCCCGTGGCAAACAGGCCTGAAAAAACGACCATGGCCCAGTCCATAGGGGGCAAATTGAAGGCCACGTCGATTGGATTTTCGAGCAGCAGCGTGGTGTGAACACACAGCATCAGGGCGCCAGCCAGATGCACGATCAAGCTCACACTCAATGGGGATGAGTTCTTGGTCAATCTCTGAATACAAAGACCGCCCATTGCAAAAGTGAAGACCGACAGCAGAATAAGCAAATCGCCCAGCGCGGCTGAGGTTAGTTCAGCATGGGGCCTGTTCAGCACAACAAACACCACGCCGACCAGCGACAGCCCGATTCCCCAGAGTTGCTTTGCCAAAATTTTTCGACCAAACGTCACCGCCTCCATGGCCAAGGACACAGCAGGTCCCAGTGTCATCACCAGCGAAGCATTGGTGGCAGAAGTTCGAGCCAGACCGGCCGCAAATGCAATTTGTTGGCAATACACAAGAAAGAAAGCAGCAAACAAAAGCAACGCCCACTCGCGCCGCTCCCATGAAATAACCACATGCCGCCAGTGCACGGCCATGCCTGCCAAAACGACAGCGGCAATGAGCATCCGAATCGAGGCCACAAAAAGGATGTCAAGGTGCCCCGTTAAAAATTTGACCGCCGAGAGATTGATCCCCCACACCATCATCATCACAAACAGCGCAAGATGGACTTGCGCATGTTTGTCTTGAAGCCTTTTTTTGACCTTCATTCGCGGCCAACGACGGTATGCGTTTCTACCAAAAAGGTGGTGATTTCATCAATGAATGTCGTCGCATGCTGCATCGTTTCGATGCCTTGTGGCGAAGCAAACGCGGCATCCAAGGTCTCCGTGTCTTTGAACCAAAGCTCCACGATGCCATCGATCGGCAAACCGTTGTAGTCAACCACATGCCCTTTGGGAGACTCCCGGTGCGTGATTAAATTTTGCCGGTACCCCAACACACCTGGAAGCGTTTTGACCAATGCTGAATGAACCACGCGCCATTCATGGGCAAACACCTCGGGCGTCACATCTGCTCGACGACGCAGAAAAGACATGCGTTTGAGCGTGGTGTTCGGCGCTGGTGGTGGAATAACTTCCAATGGCTCCGCTGTCACGATACGCAGATGCCCGATGAAATGCTGCTCATCCGCAATCAACTTTTCACCCAACGCCTCAGAAAAAGCGTCCGTCATTCTTTCCGAGTCATCAAACCAGAGTTGAGAAATACCATCCACAGAATCTGGGCCACGTTTGAAGCTAATGCCACGCTGGGCTTTATCCACCACATGATTTTGTTGATATGCCAACAAGCCCGGCAATTGAGAAGCCAACTTTGAATGGCTTTCACGCCAGTACATCCGAAACTGGTCCAGTGTCCAGTCGTCTTTTTTGTTCAGCAACCCCATGCGTACTTGCATTTTTTCTCCATTCACAAAAGTTTTAGAAAGTCACCTGAGATCACAAGCTATCTAGAAAGTTTTGGCGCTTCTCAAGCCATACGCCATGGCGCAAATGCCAATCTTTGAAAGAAGCATCGCGCTCAAGAATCCATTGCGCGTGCAATGGCCAATAGGGATCAAACAGCGCCTCTCGGCCAATCGCGATCAAATCAGCGCTGCCCGTTTCTAAAATTTCTTCGGCCTGGTGCGCATCAATGACCATGCCCACGGCTTGCGTCAAGATCCCTGTGTCTACCTTGATACGCCTCGCGAAGGGGACTTGGAACCCCAAACCTCGCGGCACAGGAAGCGCATTGGTTTGCTCGGTCAAACCGCCAGAGGAACAATCCATGACATCTACGCCAGCCAATTGAAGGTGTTTCACCAACGCCACAGAGTCTTCTACCGACCACCCTCCAACTGCACCATCCACAATCGACAAACGACACCAGAGCGGCTTACCGTCAGGCCACACCTGGCGAACGCGCTGTGCGATTTCAATGGCAAGCTTCATACGCCCTTCGCGATCGCCGCCATATGCATCTGTTCGTTGATTTGAAATCGGGGAAAGAAAACTGGTCACCAAATAGCCATGACCGAAATGGAGTTCAACCACATCAAATCCAGCTTGATCCGCACGCTGAGCGGCCGCAACAAACTCTTGGATGACTTGCTCAATTTCTTCGAGCGTCAAGGCATGCGGCGTTGACCATCCCGGTCCTGCAGAAATCGCGCTCGGTCCGACGCGCGACCACTTCGGGTCGGCCTCTGTCATCTCTTGTGCCGTCAGTGCACGACCACCATCCCATAGCGCCTTACTGCCAGCTTTGCGCCCTGCATGCCCCAGTTGCACGCCGATTGCGGTGCCACATTGATGCACAAAATCTACAACCGTCTTCCACGGCGCAATGTGTGCATCGTCCCAAAGACCTACATCGTCTTGTCCAATGCGCCCCACAGGGGAGACAGCCGTGCTCTCCGTGAGGATGAGCCCTGCGCCGCCCATTGCAAACTTTCCTAAGTGGACCAGATGCCAGTGGTTGGCAAGCCCACCAGGTGCTGCGTGCTGCATCATGGGGGCAATCACGATTCTGTTTTTTAATTCAAGCGAGCGAACCCGCAGCGGCTGGAACAGCGCTGTCGTCATTGAGGTAACTCCAATTAATGTGCGCCGAGATAGGCGGCTCGAACCGCTGGATCTTTCAGCAATTGAGCACCCGTCCCTTCCAAAGTGATGTGGCCGGTTTCTAAGACATAGGCACGGTCGGCCACCGCCAATGCCTGATTCGCCATTTGTTCAACCAACAGAATCGTCAAGCCGGATTCGCGAAGTGCTCTGATGGATTTGAAAATTTCAACAATGATGAGCGGCGCCAATCCCAAAGACGGCTCATCCAGCAGCAACAGCTTGGGCTCACTCATCAAAGCTCTTGAGATCGCCAGCATTTGTTGTTCGCCACCAGAGAGCGTGCCTGACATCTGATGCGCACGCTCTTTGAGACGCGGAAAGCGTTTGTATTCACGCTCAATCAGTTGGTGCACACGCGCTTCATCGGCTCGGATGGCGTACGCCCCTAACAACAGATTTTCGTAAACCGTTTGATCGGCAAAGACGCCTCGACCTTCTGGTGACAACGCGACACCTAAGCCCACGCGTTGGTGCGAGGGGACATGCGTGCAATCTTCACCACGGATAAACACTTGACCTTGGCTCACGGGTTCAAGACCCACAATGCCTTTGAGCAAGGTACTTTTGCCAGCCCCATTCGCACCGATGATGGTGACGACTTCCCCTTCTTTGACAGAAAGGGAGACGCCTTTCACCGCCTGAATGGCGCCATAAGACATTTCTACGGATTCAAGTTTTAACACGTCAAACCTTTCACGCGGGCACCGCTTCAGGATCCTCGGTACCGAGGTAAGCCTCTACGACTTTGGGGTTGGCCTGAACTTGCGCAGGGTTGCCTTCGGCAATCTTGATGCCGTAATCCAACACAATCACATGGTCAGACACACGCATCACCAAATCCATGTGGTGTTCCACCATCAAGATAGACAGCCCCATGCGGCTGATGCGAATTAACAAATCACCCAGCTCAGCAGTTTCTTGAGGATTCAGACCCGCCGCGGGTTCATCGAGCAACAGCAATTCAGGATCTGTCGCCAAGGCCCGGGCCAACTCCACGCGGCGCTGCAACCCATAAGGCAGACTGCCTGCAGGTGCATTGGCCAAATGGGCAAGCCCCACCAGCTTCAACAATTGCAGTGCACGCTGACGCGCCGACGCTTCTTGACGAATGGCAGAAGGCAACATCAACAGCGAATCAAAAAAGTTGTTTGTCATGCGGGTGTGACGACCCAACATCACGTTATCCAAAACGGACAGATCGCCAAACAAACGCAAGTTCTGAAACGTACGTCCCATTCCCAGCGCACAAATGGCATGCGCTGGTTTGCCAACGATGTTGTTTCCAACAAACTCAATCGCGCCAGAGTCTGGGGGAACAATGCCGGTCAGCATGTTGATCATGGTGCTTTTTCCTGCCCCATTGGGACCGATCAATGCATGCACATGTCCACGCTTGAGCGCATATGACACCTGTTGGGCAGGCTTCACACCGCCATAGGCTTTGGAGACAGATTCCACTTTCAACAACTCAGACGAACCGTGACTGGAGAGGTTGAGTTGCACCTCTTCATCGTCTTTCGTCTCCGTTTTGATTGCATCTGCTGTTCGTTTGTTAAAAATTTGGTTAACCACTCCCATGACACCACTGGGCATGACATACAGCGCAAACAGCAACAGCGCACCGTAGACAAAATGTTGGACCGACGGCCAACTGGACAAACCCGCTTCGATCAGCGTCAAACTCACAGCGCCCACCAAAGGGCCGTAGACAGAGCCGACGCCACCAAAGAGGACCAACAACAAAATGAAAATCGACAGATGGAAGTTGATGAAATCTGAATTGATGTATTGGTTTTGCTGCGCCACCATGGCACCCGCCAGACCACACGTGACAGCAGCCACCACAAAGGCCGTGACTTTGCCTCGGTACACACGCACCCCCACAGAAGAGGCAGCAATCTCATCGGCTTGAATCGACAACCACGCACGACCTTGTCGGCAAGAAACAATGTTGCGAATCAACAAGTGGGCAACCGCCGACAACCCAATGCCAAACCACACCCACTGGTGCATGGTCAGTGGTTGCTCATTCCATGTCAGCGGACGAATGCCGAACAAGCCTTGTGCACCGCCAAAAACATCGGTCCATTCGGTAACAAGTTTTTCAACAACGATACCGAAAGCAAGCGTCACCATCGCAAGGTAGGGGCCTTTCACCCGCAGGGAAGGCAACGCAATCATCACGCCACAAATGCCTGAAATCACGCCGCCCAATGCAAAGGCCAACCAAGGATCGATTTGCGTTTTGATGGTCAGCAGTGCAACGGCATAGGCACCAGCCGCGAACAGTCCCGCTTGACCAAGTGATTTTTGACCGGCATAGCCAACAAGGACATTCATCCCCACGCCGCACATGTAATACACACACATCATGAAGGCGATGCGCAAGTAGTAGTCATTGGCGACATAACCAACCGCCGTGGCCAACAGAGCCACCACGAGGGCCACTGAAAAAATATGTGGGGTGCTCTTCATACTTTTTCCACCATGTTGGTACCAAAGAGCCCGTTAGGACGAAGGGCTAAAACCAAGATGACGAGTGCAAATATCGCCACCTCTCGCCATTGAGCCGACCACAGGTTCACAAACGATTCCAAGACGCCCAAGATAAATCCACCCATCACACAACCGCGTGCGTTGTTCAAGCCTCCCACCATCGCGGCAGAAAATCCTTTCAACCCCACAGCCAAGCCCATAAACAACGACGCTTGCGCCACAGGCGCCAACAAGAAACCAGAAAGCCCCGCCAATGCCGAGCTGATTACAAAGGCCCCGATCATGACCTGTGTGACATTGATCCCCATCAGACTCGCCACATTTTGATTTTGAGCCACTGCACGCATGGCTTTGCCCATCATCGTCTTGCGCATGACGTGGTCAAAACCAGCCATCACGACCACAGACACCACCAAGATGAGAATTTCTTGAGGACGAATACCGATGCCCATCCATCGAATCACATCGTCACCCACAGGGCTAGGAACCACCACGGGTTTGGGCCCCCAGATAGCCAAACCGATGCTTTGAAGAATCACACCAAACCCAAGCGTGCTCATCACCCACGCCATGCCAGGTCGCTTGGCAAACGGGCGCACACCCAAAATGAACAACAACCATCCCACCAAGCCCATGACGGCAAGGCTTGCAAGCAGCGCGCCGAGTTGCGCCAACGTTCCCGGATCTGCACCACCAAATGAAGTGGACGTCGGCATCTTGCCGACCGCCAAAAACAACACACTCATCCCGATGAATGCCCCTGCGGAAACAAATTCTCCATGTGAGAAATTCAACGTTTTTGTCGTTGTAAAGGTCACACTAAACCCCAGAGCCACCAGTGAATACGCACTTCCAACAGCGAGTCCACTGATCAACGCTTGCAATATGGCTTCCATCGAGATTCCTCGTTATGAGAAGGGCAAGAGTTTCCCCTTGCCCTTTTTGATGCGATTGAATTAACGCTTGTAGTCGTTGACAGACATTGTTTTGATGATGTCGTCGCTGTACTTCACCAGCTGATCACCATTCCATTTCACAAAATTCAAATCGCTGGCTGTCAAAGCTTCATGATCTGTTTTGCTGAATGGTTTGTTGTAGGTCTTCATCACACCGTTCACTGACGCGTTGAGGTTCTCCAACGCTTCTTTCATTTTGGGGCCATCCGTGCCACCACTTTGCTTGATGGCTTCAGCCACAAGCAACACCGCATCGTAGCCATGGACCACGAAGGGGAAAGCGCTGGGCGCAGCCAACTTGGACGAGGTGCGCTCATACAGCTTCTTCTGTGCAGGTGTGGAAGGGCTGACCATGGTGCGCATGAAGATGGGCTTGCCAGCCAAATTCTTACCCGCTGCGTCGTAGAAAGTAATGTTGTCAGCGGCCCATGACGTCAGAACCAATGGGTAGTAGTTGAGCTTCTCCATGCTGCGCATCAGCTGACCAATCGGTGTGCCTTGCGCCCACAACAAGATGGTGTCAACGCCAGCAGCTTTCATCTTGTTCAGTTGCGAGGTCATGTCGGTATCGGCCACACCGAATTTTTCAGTTGCCACAGCAGACATGCCATGCAACTTCATGATCTCTTCCAAGTCTTTCAAACCACCTTGACCGTAACCTGTGGTTTCGCCCATCAAGCCAATTGTTTTCTTTGGAAGCTTGGAGGCATAGGTCACCAATGCTGCGACTTGCTCACGGTCCACCATCGAGACACGGAACATGTAGTTTTCAGCACCAGGGCTCATGGGCTTGGTGATGTCGGTTCCTGACCCAATCATGCCCATGGACACAATTTTTTTCTGGTTGGGAATATGGCGCCAGGCCAAGGCGTTGCCCGAGTTGGTGGGACCAAACACCGCCACAACTTTTTCGTTGTCGATCAGGTCGCTCATGTTTTGGATGGACTTCGGTGGCTGCGATTGGTCATCACGCACCACCAAGGTCAGCTTGCGCCCGAGAACACCCCCTGCGGCGTTGATATCGGCAATCGCCGCTTCAATGCCAATCACACCGGCTTTACCACTCTGAGCAGAAGGCGACGCCGAAAGGTCGCCATTAAATCCAAGTTTGATGTCCTGCGCATAAGAAGCAAGGGCCGCACCGAGCGTCGCTGCGATGGCGGTTTGCTTGAGGATTTTTGCAATATTCATTGATGTCTCCTGTTTTGAGTGAGTGGCCTGAGGCCTGGGGTTTTCCGCTTTGCGAAACTTGAAAAATTTGTTGCTTAATTAGGCGAGGAACCCGCCATCTACAGCCAATGTGACACCTGTCACGTAGCTGGCCATTTCTGATGCCAAAAAGATAACGGGACCGATCAACTCCTGCGCTTGTCCGACACGCCCCATGGGAGTTCGTGCCATGAACTTTTCCAAACGCTCCGGTGCTTCACGGGTGTAGCTCGTCATGGGGGTTTCAATCACACCCGGGGCAATCGCATTCACACGAATGCCGTCTTTGGCCAGCTCGACAGCCAAGGCCTGCGTGAGTTGCTTGACCGCCCCCTTCGAAGGCGAATACCCCACCACATTCGGAATGCCGATGGAAGAAGCAATGGAAGCCAAGTTGATGATGACGCCCTTGGTTGCACGCAGTGCACCCAGAAATGCATGGGTCGGGTTGAACGTGCCCATCACGTTCACATCTAACGTGCGCGCTAAGTTTTCTGCCACTTGCGGGCTGTCTAAACCTTCGCGAACGATGATGCCTGCGTTGTTGATCAAGATATCAACTGCCCCGACTTCCTGTGCCACTTGGGACGCCAACGCACGGCATTGCTCCGCTGAAGTGACATTGAGTCCGTAATGGGCCGCACGTCCACCTGCTTTGCCAATCTCTTCGGCCACCGACTGCGCATTTTTTTCAACCAAATCTGTCACGATCACTTGTGCACCCGCCTTGGCCAACCCAATTGCGATGGCACGGCCGTTCCCTTGGCCCGCCCCTGTGACCAGCGCAATCTTTCCTGCGAGCACCTGCGGCGCCATATTTGTCGTAATTTCCATGGATGCCTCAATGTGTTTGTTTATTTTTACTGCAGCAACCTCTGCCGCTGAATGACCATTTATCAGGATTGACGGGTCGCCAAAGTTCGGCCAACCACATAGCCAAAAGTCAGTGCCGGCCCCAGGGTGATACCAGCACCTGGGTAGTTACCGCCCATGATGCTTGCTGCATCATTGCCAACTGCATACAAACCTTTCACGGGTTGTTTGTCTTTTGACAAAACTTGGCATGACGCGTCTGTTGCCAAACCTGCGAATGTTCCGATTTCGCCCACCACAATCTTGATGGCATAGAACGGACCTTGTTGAATGGGCGCCATGCATGGATTGGGCTTCACCATGGAGTCGCCTTGGTATCGGTTGTAGGCCGTGCTTCCCTTGCCAAACTTGGTATCGACGCCCACCACCGCATCTCGGTTGAAGACCTCAACCTCTTCCTTCAATGCGGAGGGAGGAACCCCCATCACAGAAGCCAACTCATCCAAGGTGTTGCCTTTTTTCAGATAGCCGCTCTTCAAATGCTTCCCAATTGGAAGAGGGAAAGGTGCAACAGCCCCCATGCCATATTCACGCAGATGCGCATGATCACAAACGATCCAGCATGTGACTTCATTTGAGCCTTTGCATGCCTGAACTAATTTTTGTACGAAGTCATGGTACGAAAGGGCTTCATTAACAAAGCGGCGTCCATTGGACGTCACTGCAATAACGCCGGGTTTTGCACGGTCAATGAAG
>CALEYZ010000013.1 GCA_937928195.1 uncultured Limnohabitans sp. | reverse complement strand
GCCACACTTTGTGTGAGAAGTGGGTGTCGGTTGTCACGATGTACACCTCGGCACCGGCCTTTTGGAAGGCTGCGTAGTTGTCAGCAGCGTCTTCAATTTCTGTGGGGCAGTTGAAGGTGAAAGCGGCAGGCATGAAAATCAAAACAGACCACTTGCCTTTGAGGCTGGCGTCTGAAACTTCAATGAACTTGCCATTGTGGAAAGCTTGGGTCTTGAATGGTTGAACGGGCGTATTGATGAGTGACATGGTTTTTACTTAAGGTTGGTTGAACAAAAAGGTTAATGAGAAAACTCATTGGGCTCAATGCTAAACGCGAATGAGGGCCTGCATGATTGGTAGTTTTTATGACCTCGATAGCCTGGGGGTACAAATGTCCCGGCAAAGCAGGCAAAAAATCCCCTCTCACTCGCGCCAAAAGCTTGGTCGCAAGAGGGCAAAGGTGCATAATTGACGTTTACGTAACGTCAACTAAACAGGAGTAGAAAATGGACATCCAAGGCAAGGTTTTCATCGTGACCGGCGGCGCATCGGGTTTGGGCGAAGGAACGGCCCGCATGCTGGCGGCGAACGGCGGCAAAGTGGTGATTGCAGACATGCAAGCCGAAAAAGGCGAAGCCATTGCCAAAGAATTGGGTGGTGCATTTGTAAAGTGCGATGTGAGCAACGAGGCCGATGGCCAAGCCGTGGTGGCCAAGGCTGTGACCTTGGGGAAATTGGTTGGCTTGGTCAATTGCGCCGGCATTGCCCCTGCTGAAAAAACCGTGGGCAAAAATGGTGCTCACTCTCTGGCCGTTTTCAGCAAAACCATCACCGTCAATTTGATCGGCAGCTTCAACATGATTCGTTTGGCTGCCGAAGCCATGTGCAAAAACGAGCCCGAAGCCACCGGCGAACGCGGCGTCATGATCTCCACCGCTTCAGTGGCCGCCTACGACGGCCAAATTGGTCAAGCCGCCTATTCCGCATCCAAAGGTGGCGTGGTCGGCATGACCTTGCCAATCGCCCGCGATTTGGCCCGAAATGGCATCCGCAACATGACCATTGCGCCGGGTATTTTTGGCACCCCCATGATGTTTGGCATGCCCCAAGAAGTGCAGGACGCTTTGGCGGCATCTGTCCCATTCCCCAGCCGCTTGGGCACACCCAATGACTACGCCAAACTGGTGAAGCACATTCTGGACAATGACATGCTGAACGGCGAAGTCATTCGTTTGGATGGCGCCATTCGACTCGCACCGAAGTAAGTCATACACTCGGCACTTCCATCCAGGGAGTGCAGTATGAAATTTTTCAGTTCCAGCAGCAAGCGCAAGCTTGCTGTTGCCGTTTTGGCTGGCAGCTTAAGCGCATGCGCCTTGCAGCAACCGACAGCCTTCAACTACGCTACGCCAGACCAACCGAACGACCCGGTTGGTTACCAAGAAAAACCCGGTTGGGCAACAAAAGATTTTGCCGTTGCAGCAGCCAACCCATTGGCCACTGACGCAGGCTACCAAGTTCTGCTGGCCGGTGGCTCGGCCATTGACGCAGCCATCGCAGTCCAGATGGTGTTGACTTTGGTGGAACCGCAGTCCAGTGGCATTGGCGGCGGCGCCTTTGTATTGCACCACGATGGCAAAAAAGTTGAGGCCTACGACGGCCGTGAAACGGCACCCGCCGCCGCAACGGACAAACTCTTTCTGGATGCACAAGGCAAACCTTTGCCCTTCATCGATGGCGTTGTCAGTGGTTTGTCCGTTGGCGTGCCAGGCACCTTGAGTGTGCTGGAAATGGCCCACAAGGAACACGGCAAATTGCCTTGGGCCACCTTGATGCAGCCGGCCATTCAATTGGCTGAACAGGGTTTCAAACTCAGCCCACATTTGCACCGAGCTTTGCTGGCAGAAAATTTTTTGATGAACGACCCAGTGGCTGCCCGTTACTTTTACGATGCCCAGGGCAAGCCATTGCCAGTGGGCCATGTGCTTCAAAACCCTGAGCTGGCCGCAGTGTTTCGGGACATCGCCATCCGTGGTTCTCAAGCGCTCAAACAAGGTCCGGTGGCTGAAGCCATTGTGCAAAAAGTTCGCAACCACCCCCAACGTCCCGGCAGCATGACACTGCAAGACTTGGCAAACTACCAAGCCAAAAAACGGGAGCCTTTGTGTTTTGACCACGCCGCGCAAACCACAGGGCGAACTTACCAACTCTGCGGTTTTCCGCCGCCCAGTTCAGGCACTTTGGCAATTGGCCAGATGCTGGGCATCTTGAACAACACCCCTGCGGGCAGAATGCACATCGAACAAGGCCTGCCCTCTGCAGAGTGGTTGCACTTTTACACCGAAGCTGCGCGCTTGGCTTTTGCAGACCGCGGCCAATTTGTAGCCGACCCCGACTTCGTGCAGGCCCCCGGCGGTGACTGGAAAACCATGTGGCATCCAGCCTATCTCAAGCAGCGAAGCAGCCTGATCGGCAATCAGAGCATGAAGCTGGCGCAACCGGGCCATCCTGCAGCCACAAAAACCGCTTACGCGCCGATGCCTGCGCAAGAAGAGTACGGCACCAGTCACATCAGCGTGATCGACAAAGAAGGTAACGCCGTGGCAATGACCACCACCATTGAAGCAGTTTTTGGCGCCAGGCTGATGGTCAATTCAGGCCAAGGTCGCCATGGTGGTTTCTTGCTCAACAATGAGTTGACTGACTTCAGCTTTGCCCCCACCGATGCGCAAGGCTTGCCCATTGCCAATCGCGTTGAAGGCGGCAAGCGTCCCCGATCCTCCATGTCACCGACATTGGTCTTTGAGAAGGACTCAGGCAAGTTGAAAATGACCGGCGGCAGCCCAGGTGGCGCGGTCATCATCCACTACACAGGCAAGCTGCTCATTGGCACTTTGCAATGGGGCTTGAACACGCAGCAAGCCATCAGCTTGCCCAACTTCAGCTCGCTCAATGGCCCCACCATTTTGGAAGAAAAACGTTTCCCTGAAAGCACCATCAAATCGCTTCAAGCCAAAGGCCATGAGGTGCGTGAAACACCCCTGCCCAGTGGCCTTCAGGCCATCGAGGTGACACCGCAGGGTTTCTTTGGCGGCGCCGACCCCCGACGTGAAGGCATCGTGATGGGGCCGAAGCCCTGATCAATACGCTTGACCCAGCTGTCCCAAGATGGCTGGGTTTTCCAAGGTACTGATGTCCTGCGTGATCTCTTCGCCTTTGGCCAAACTGCGCAACAGGCGACGCATGATTTTGCCGGAACGTGTCTTGGGCAAGTTCTCGCCAAAGCGAATGTCTTTGGGCTTGGCAATCGGGCCAATTTCTTTGGCGATGTGATCGCGCAATTGTTTGGCAATGGCCTTGCCTTCGTCGCCACTTGGCAGCGGACGCTTGAGTACGACAAAGGCACAGATGGCTTCGCCCGTGGTCTCGTCAGGACGGCCCACCACAGCGGCTTCGGCCACCAGCTCGGTGCAGCTCACCAAGGCCGATTCAATTTCCATGGTGCCCATGCGGTGACCTGACACGTTCAACACGTCGTCAATGCGGCCGGTGATGGTGAAGTAGCCTGTGTCGGCATCGCGAATGGCACCGTCGCCGGCCAAGTAGTACTTGCCTTTGAAATCATCGGGGTAGTAGCTTTTCACGAAACGATCGGGGTCACCCCAGATGGTGCGAATCATGGAAGGCCAGGGGCGCTTGACCACCAAGATACCGCCTTGGCCATTGGGCATGTCTTTGCCGGTTTCGTCCACGATGGCGGCTTGAATGCCTGGGAAAGGCAGTGTGCAAGAACCGGGCACCATGGGTGTGACGCCTGGCAATGGCGTGATCATGTGACCACCAGTTTCGGTTTGCCAGAAAGTGTCGACGATGGGGCAACGGCTGCCACCCACGTGCTGGTAATACCACTCCCAAGCGGCAGGGTTGATGGGCTCGCCCACAGAACCCAGCAAACGCAAGCTGCTCAGGTTGTAGCTCTTGGGATGCACCGCGTCGTTGGCCTCTGCGGCTTTGATCAATGAACGAATGGCGGTAGGCGCTGTGTAGAAAATGGAGACCTTGTGGTCTTGGATCATTTTCCAGAATCGGCCTGCGTCTGGGTACGTGGGCACACCTTCAAACACAATTTCAGTGCCGCCCAAAGCCAAGGGGCCGTAAGTGATGTAGGTGTGGCCTGTAACCCAACCAATGTCGGCTGTGCACCAGAACACATCGTCTTGTTTCAAGTCGAAGGTCCACTTGGTGGTGAGCGCTGCGTGCAACAAGTAGCCACCCGTGGAATGTTGAACCCCCTTGGGTTTGCCTGTGGAGCCAGAGGTGTACAGCAAGAACAGTGGGTGTTCTGCACTCACCCACTCTGGCTCGCAGGTGGTGGCTTGCTTGGCCACCAAATCGTCCATCCAAGTGTCGCGGCCTGCCGTCATGGCCACGTCAGCGCCACTGCGCTTGACCACCAAGACGTTCTGGATGCTGTCACAACCACCCAAAGCCAAGGCTTCGTCCACAATGGATTTGAGGGGCAGTTGCTTGCCACCACGAATTTGATGGTCGGCCGTGATGACGGCTTTGGCGCCCGTGTCTTCAATGCGGTCGCGCAAAGACTGGGCAGAGAAACCGCCAAACACTACGGAGTGCGTTGCACCAATGCGGGCGCACGCTTGCATGGCGGCCACACCGTCAATGGACATGGAAATGTAGATGACCACACGGTCACCTTTTTGAATGCCAATGGACTTCAGACCGTTGGCAATTTGACAAGTTTTGGCCAACAGTTCGCTGTAAGTGATGCGGGTCACTTCACCGCCATCGGCTTCAAAAATCAGGGCCGTTTTGTTGCCCAGGCCTTTTTCAATGTTGCGGTCCAAGCAGTTGTAGGAGGCATTCAAAGTACCGTCTTCAAACCACTTGAAAAATGGCGCTTTGGATTCGTCCAGAACTTTGGTGAAAGGTGTTTTCCAAGTGATGAACTCCTTGGCCAAACGACCCCAGTAACCCTCGTAATCGGTTTCGGCCTCTTTGCACAGTGCATCGTAGGCTGGCATGCCTGCAATGTGGGCATTTTTGACGAAGTCAGCACTGGGCTGGTATACGGTAGCGCTCATTCTGTGTCTCCTAGGGCAACTTGTTCGAAATAATCTCCACGAATGTCAGGCTTGGCTCTTACATACCCCTGACTGACACATTTCTTTCAAAGGCCCCCATTTCTGGCACGCCACTCAGCAATAAGGCCCTTTAAAATTCGCGTTTACCCCCAATGATCGATGCCATGGCCGAAAAACCCAATCTCAACCCTGCAGTGACCCCGTTACGTCCACTGCCCAAGTTGATCTTCGCTAGCCGTTGGCTGCAATTACCGCTGTACTTGGGCCTGATTGCAGCCCAAGCGGTTTATGCCTTTCACTTTTGGGTAGAACTGGTTCACTTGCTGGAAGCCGCCTTTGGCAGCCAAACAGCCCTTGAAGCCCTGATCACCAGCATTGGTTACAAAGCCGATGCCCCCGTAACCCATTTGAACGAGACCGTCATCATGTTGGTGGTCTTGGCCCTGATTGATGTCGTCATGATTTCCAATCTGCTCATCATGGTCATTGTGGGCGGCTACGAAACTTTTGTGTCCCGCATGAACCTAGAAGGTCACCCTGACCAACCCGAATGGCTGGACCATGTGAATGCCTCTGTGTTGAAAGTCAAGTTGGGTACGGCCATTATTGGCATCAGCTCGATCCACTTGCTGAAAACTTTCATCAATGCCGCCAACTACAGCGAAAAAGTTTTGATGTGGCAGACCATCATTCACATCACGTTTTTGCTGAGTGCGCTGGCCATTGCTTACACCGACAAATTGATGTCGCACCACGGCAGCAGCGATGCGCACTGACAGCTTTTCAAATATTTCTCCCCTACCAGAACCCATTTCAAATAGCCCTCGCGAAAGACTGACATGACAACTTTGATCAAACAAGAAGACCTGATTGAATCCGTTGCAGCGGCCCTGCAGTACATCAGCTACTACCACCCAGCCGATTTCATTTCGCATTTGGCCAGCGCCTACCACCGCGAGCAAAGTCCTGCGGCCAAAGATGCCATTGCGCAAATTTTGACCAACAGCAAAATGAGTGCCATTGGCCACCGTCCCATTTGCCAAGACACCGGCATCGTCAATGTCTTTTTGAAAATTGGCATGGACATCAAGTTCGATAATTTTTCAGGCAGCCTAGAAGACGCCATCAATGAAGGGGTTCGTCGCGGCTACAACTACGCCGACAACATGTTGCGTGCCTCCGTGGTGTCTGACCCTGAATTTGCACGCAAGAACACACAAGACAACTCACCCGCTGTGATCTTCACGCAAATTGTGCCGGGCAACAAACTGGACATCACTGTGGCGGCCAAAGGTGGCGGCAGTGAGAACAAGTCCAAGATGGTCATGCTCAACCCCAGCGACAGCGTGATCGATTGGGTTTTGAAAACAGTGCCCACGATGGGTGCAGGCTGGTGCCCACCTGGCATGTTGGGCATTGGCATTGGCGGTACCGCTGAAAAAGCCGTGCTCATGGCCAAAGAAAGTTTGATGGACGACCTCGACATGTACCAGCTGCTCGAGAAATCCAGCAAGGGCGAGAAGCTCACGCAAGTTGAAAACATGCGTTTGGAAATCTATGAAAAGGTCAATGCCTTGGGCATTGGCGCGCAAGGTTTGGGCGGCCTCACCACCGTACTCGACATCAAGATCAAGATGTACCCCACCCATGCGGCCAGCAAGCCCGTGGCCATGATTCCCAATTGTGCCGCCACGCGTCACGCACACTTTGTGATGGACGGCTCCGGCCCCGTTTATTTGGACGTCCCCTCTCTCGATTTGTGGCCCGATGTCAACTGGACGCCGGACACAGAAAAAAGCAAACGCGTCGATTTGAATGCTTTGACACCCGCCGAAGTGGCCAGCTGGAAACCCGGCCAAACTTTGTTGCTGAACGGCAAGATGCTGACGGGCCGTGATGCGGCTCACAAGCGCATCCAAGACATGTTGGCCAAAGGCGAGAAGTTGCCCGTCGACTTCACCAACCGCGTCATTTATTACGTCGGCCCCGTTGACCCCATCAAAGGCGAGGCCGTAGGTCCTGCGGGCCCCACAACAGCCACGCGCATGGACAAGTTCACTGAGATGATGCTGGCCCAAACAGGTCTCATTGCCATGGTGGGCAAAGCAGAGCGCGGCCCCGTTGCCATTGAAGCCATTCAAAAGCACAAGTCTGCCTATTTGATGGCCGTAGGCGGCGCCGCTTACTTGGTGTCCAAAGCCATCAAGCAAGCCAAGGTGGTGGGCTTTGCCGATCTGGGCATGGAAGCCATTTACGAGTTCGATGTGGTCGACATGCCTGTCACTGTGGCCGTGGACTCTGGGGGTACCAGTGCGCACATCACCGGCCCTGCTGAATGGCAAAAACGCATTGCCACGGGTGAATTCAAAGGCATCAAAGTTGCCAGCAACTGACATCAACGCCTCAGGCTTCATCGGCGTTTTTGACAGCGGCATTGGTGGCCTGAGTGTGTTGCAAGCCTTGCGTGCAGAAATGCCGCAAGAGCGTTTTGTCTATTGGGCCGACAGTGGTTACGCACCGTATGGCGAACGCAGCGATGCGTTTGTCATTGAGCGCAGCCACTTCATCACACAAGAACTGCTGTCACAAGGCCCTGTCAAAGCCATTGTGGTGGCTTGCAATACCGCCACGGCTGTCGCCATTGAAGCGCTGCGCGCACGTTATCCCCAACTGCCCTTCATCGGTGTAGAGCCCGCGCTCAAGCCTGCACTTGCGCAAACTCAAACCTTGCGCGTCGGCGTGATGGGCACGCATGGTACCTTGCGCAGCCAGCGCTTTGAAAAACTGCGCCAATCGGTGTTGACCGATGGTGCACCCAAGTCCTGTGAATTTGTGATGCAAGCCTGCAAAGGTTTGGCACTGGCCATTGAGCAACAAACAGAAAAAGCCATCGACGACACACAGGCGCTAACGGCTTTGTGCGCGCACCATGTGCAGAGCATGGGTACTTTTGGAACGGCCTCTGGCCAAATCGACACACTGGTTTTGGGCTGCACGCACTATGTCTTTGTGCAAGACATCTTGCGCAAACTGGTGGGCCCCAATGTCAACATCATTTCAACCGGTGACGCTGTGGCCAAGCAAGCCCAGCGTTTAATGGCCAAGTCCTTTGGTTCTATGCCTGTCAAGGACTCACAAGGGAATGTTCAGCTTTGGACAACCGGTTCATTGCACGCGCTTCATGCTGCGGCCAGCCGTTGGCTTGACTTATCAGCTGACCACTGCCATCAGGTGATCACCTCGAGCACTGTCAGCGCCGTCAGCACCTCCACTCGCACTTCAGACTGAAGCCCACAAGCGCTCGCCCCCTGCATCCAAATGCGTGAGGTAGACGCGAAGCTCAAACTCCGACTGCGCGTAGTCGGGTGCCATGTGATGGCACAGCTTATAAAAAGCTTTGTCATGCGCCCGCACTTTCAAATGCGCCAGCTCGTGCACGGCAATCATCTGCAAAAAGGCCATGGGTGTGTCCTTGAACAGCGCCGCGACTTTGATGTCGCGCTTGGACTTGAGCTTGCTGCCCTGAATGCGTGAGGTGGTGGTGTGCAAACCCAATGCGTGTTGAATGATGTGCAGCTTGCTGTCAAACGTGACCTTGTTGATCGGGTCGGCTTGTCGCAAGAACTCGTTTTTCAAATCCATCACATAGCTGTACAAAGCACTGTCGGTGCGCACCCCATGTGCTTGCGGATGACGCGACAGAAGCCAAGCGCCCAGCCCTGGCCCCTCACTGAGTTTTTGCACTTGCTGCAACAAGGACTCAGGATAAGCCTGTAAGTATTTCAAGTTGGATGTCACAACAAGTTAGCCGCTTTGCGCTGACCGCGTTGGACATTGACAGGCAATAACAACAACCAGCCCAGCACAAACAAAACGGTGGTGGCTGCAATGGCCCAGCGTTGATTGCCATCTGTCAGCCAGGTGATCAAGCCGTAACCCAAGGGGCCGACAATGCTGGCCAAGCGAATGGCAAAAGTCCAGAGTCCAAAAAACTCGGCCAAACGGTGCGAGGGAATGAACAAGCCCGCCATGGCCCTGCCTGTGGACTGACTGGACCCCATGCAAATGCCAGCCAAAGCGGCGGCCCACCAGAAAACTTCTTTGCTGGTGGTGAGCGCGGCCAAAACACAAGTGATGCTCCAACCCACCAAGGTCAAGGACAAGGCCAGCTTGTGTCCGATGCGGTCTTGGGCATAACCAAAAACCAAAGCGCCAACAAAGGCGGCAATGTTGAGCACAAAAATGAGCACCATGGTTTCTTGCGGTTGAAAGCCAATCACTTGCTCGGCGTAAATGGCGGCCAAGGTAATGGCCACCGCCACACCGCCCTGATAGGCCACAGCACAGGCCATCAATTGCATGAAATCTTTGTAGGCTTTGGCTTCCTCAAATGTCTGACGCAATTGCTGCCACTGGCTGCTGGCACGCACCCGATGCACTTGCGGCTTGGCATGTTCTTTCATCAACCAAAACGTGAGCGAGGCTGAAATGGCATAAATGGCCGCAGTTACCCACATCGTGACAGGCACAAACTGACCTGCTGACTGCCCCTGCCCTTGCGCCCACAAAACATAAGCCAGGCAGATGCCCAAAGTGAGCATGCCGCCCAAATAACCCCATGCCCAACCCCATGCGCTGATACGACCCATGGCCTCAGGCCTGGCCAGCTCGGGCAGAAATGCCGCTGTTAAGGATTCGCCGTAGGAATAAAAAGTGTTGGAGATCACGATGCAGACAACTGCCAAGGCCACTTGACCGGGCCTTACCCAAGACAAGGCGGCCGTGCTGAGCACACAAGCCGCTGTGACGAGCATGAGAAGTTTTTTCTTAGCGGCATGGCGATCAGCCCATTCGCCGAGGGCAGGCATGGTGAGCATGACAATGGCATACGACAAACTCAAGGCACTGGTCCAGGCCAAGGTGGCCCATTCCGCTTGATCGGCCACGGCACCAACAAAGTAAGCCGCAAACACTGCCGTGATAACGACCGTGGTGTAGCCTGAGTTGGCAAAGTCGTACATGGCCCAGCCAAAGACCTCTCTGCGTTTGACACCCGGATTCAGCATGGCAATGGCGCCGACGCTCGTTTGAAGTTTGGCTTAGTGCAAATGACGTGGCCGGCGGCCACCGCCATGACCACCCGATGGGCCACCGTTGTTGCCTCTGGGTGGCTTGCCCAACTCGAGGGAGCTGACCAGGTTGTCAAAACGTTGTGAAAACAATTTGTCGATTTCGTGCACCACACCACCGAGCTCTGCGCCATCAAAATGGCGCTCCATGAGGCCCACCACATCTTGCACCAGCAAGTCGCGTTGGGCTTGCATGATGGCAGCAGGATCGGGACCGACAAACAAAATGACGAAATCATCGCGCGACTCAGTGCCGCGCGCTTCTTCTTCGTCGTCAAATTCGGTGTCGTAAAAAGTGACCTCGAGCTGCGCACCGGCTGCCGAGACTTCGTTGATGTTCATGCACAAGTCGTCAAGGACCTGGCGAAAATCATCGTCACCGCGAACCGTCCAGCAAAGTTGCAATTTGTGCTCGGTGGCATCAAATCGAATACCGGGCTCTTCTTCGTAAAGGCTTTGCGCACCATCGGTGAGAGAGCGGCCTCCAGCATATTTCCAGAGGGGCTTGAGGGCTTCTTGAATGGCTTTGAAGTCCACGTCATCGCGCAACAAGACTTCACCATGAACATGAATTTCAAAAGGTGCGTTGTAGGATGTCATGGCGATTTGCTTTGTCAGTGGTGCCCCGGGCCGGAATCGAACCGGCACGCCCGTTATTCACGAAAGCGGCGGATTTTAAGTCCGATGTGTCTACCAATTTCACCACCGGGGCTAAAGCTCTATTGTGCCTTCAAGTTGAGCTTTTTGACATTAAAAAGCCCTCGAATGAGGGCTTTAATTGAGGTCGTCGTGCTGGACGATGAACCTCAATGAGAAGCGTGAATTAACCGCCTTTTTTGGCGCGCTTGCCTGGGTTCTTTTTGCTGCGAGTGGCAACACCACGCTCCAAGCTGACGCGCTGACCACGGCCGCTGGTGGGCAATGTGACGCCAGGCAGTGGCTTCAAAGGAGGTGTGAATTTACGGTCGGCTTCGGTAACGATCTTATTGCCCATCTATGGCTCCAGGAAAAAAAGTTCAAGGCGATATTAAGCCACAGATTCGAAGCCTCCCAGGCTTAAAACCCAAAATTAGCCTTCAATCTTCGAGCCCTTCCCTCGCTTCGCTGAGGGAATTCAAGCTTCTGACCTTCGAAAGAGTGATCACAATGGCTTGAAGGGTAAAACCGGCCACCACCACCAGCAAGCTGGTGAGGTCTGAGCCCGTTTCACCCACAAACCCGCCCAGCAACGCCCCGAGCGGCCGTGCGCCGGTGCCCGCCACAATGTTGATGGCAGTAACACGGCCCATCATGGTGTTGGGCGTGACGCTTTGGCGCAAGGTGGTGGAGGTGATGGTCCAAATGATGGGGCCAAAGCCAAACAGAAAGTAAGACAAAGCAGCCACAGCCACGGAGGGCATCCAGTGCGTCAACGCCATCACGCTAGCGGCCAGTACGGAGAAAAGCGGCCCCAGCAAGATGGCTTTGCCAAATGGCATCAAAGAGACAATGCGCGAGGCCATCAAGGAGCCCGAAATCATGCCCACGCCATAACAGGCCAAAGTCAGCCCCACTTCACTGGAGCTCATGCCCAGTGTGCGAATGGCATAAGGCACGTAGATGGCTTGCAGCACGAACCAAGAAATATTCCACGCCACCGAAGTGAACAAAATGGGGCGCAACAAATGGCTGGACCAAACAAAATGCGCGCCGTCTTTGAGCTCCAACCAAGGGTGGCGATCAGGCGCGGCTTGCCGCAGGGGCTCCTGAATTTGCCTGAGGAATCCCACGGCGGCCAAAGACAACATCAAGGACAACACAAAAGAGGTGGAAGCCCCCATCCAAGCAATCAAAGCACCAGCCAATGCCGGCCCACCCGCAAAGGCCATGCTGCGGGCCAGCTCCAATCGGCCATTGGCTTTGGCCAGATGTTGACCTTTGACCAAGGCGGGCACCAGCGAAGGTGCGCTGACGCTGAAACCCACGGTGCCCACGGCAGCCAAGAACCCAACACAGGCCAACAAAGGCACACTGATTTTCTCAAGCAACATGGCGCCAATGAGCACCAACAAAGCACAGACCCGAAGCAACTCAGATGTCAACATGAGCTTTTTGCGGGACATGCGATCGGCCAGCAAACCCAAGGGGATCGACAACAACAAAAACGGCAAGGATTGCACTGCGGCGATGACACCAATTTCGCCAGGCCCCGCCTGGAGCAACAGGACGGCCACGATGGGCACAGCCGCCAACGTCAATTGCTCGGCCGACTGCGCCATCAAATTGGAGAATGCCAGCTTGTGAAAAGCGGGCGGCAATGCATTGGCGTCCGTGCTCATGAACGCGTGGCCGATTTGGCTTTGTCGGGAGAGCCCTCTAAGCCTGCCAACAAGGCAGTGTTATTGCCACCAATCACCATCTCGAACTTGTTGTCGACATAGGTGTAGTCGTAATAGCCCATGCGAGCCAATGGTTTGATTTTGAGAATGTCCAGCATGCCCTTGCCATCAATCACTTGATCGTCAATGTGAATGGCGACCACGCGGCCAAACACCACATCCGCCGTGCCAAAAGGTGGCTCACCTGGAAAGCGCAAGGTATTCAGGTACACGCATTCGAACTGGATGGGAGAGCCGGCCACACGCATGGGCTTGACTTTGTTGGAAGGCAATTTTTGAAGCCCGGCGTGTTCAAATTCGTCCACACCATGCGGCAACTCTTCAGCTGTCAAGTTGACCGCGTTGCGCAAATCGTAGGTGGCCATGTTCCAAACAAACTCACCGGTGTCTTCTGCATTGCGCACCGAGTCTTTGCGACTGCCTGTGGTGGTTTGATTGGCCGAAAACATCACGATGGGCGGATTGAATGTGACGTTTTGAAATTGACTGTAGGGTGCCAAGTTGTGGCGCCCTTCCCTGTCGATTGTAGAAATCCATCCAATGGGGCGTGGAATCACGCAAGACTTGAAAGGGTCGTAGGGTAAGCCATGTGGTGTAACGCCAGGTTCGTAGTACATGCTGAAAAAAATCTAAGTCCATGAAATCTGCAACGACAAGGCCACAGTCTGATATCTTCAGGCCTGATTCTGCCTTTTAATTTGAATTTCGTCATGAGCCTTCAATCTGTTCGCGATTTTTTCCAGCACCACCAGCTCAATGTCCCCATCATCGAACTGGATGTCAGCACGGCCACAGTGGCGCTGGCCGCCGAAGCCCACGGTGTAGAGCCTGGACGCATTGCCAAAACCCTGTCTTTCAGACTCAGCGATGAGCGGGTGGTTTTGGTCGTGGCCAAAGGCGATGCCCGTATCGACAACAAAAAATTCAAAGATGCTTTTGGCAAAGGCAAGATGCTGGGCCTGGAGGAAGTCGTTGCGCTGACAGGTCACCCTGTGGGGGGCGTCTGTCCCTTTGGTTTGGCATCGCCTCTGCCTGTGTATTTGGACGTCTCGTTGAAGGTCTACGACGAGGTCATACCTGCGGCTGGTTCTGTGAACAGTGCCGTCCGCATCAGTCCTGAATTGATGCTCAGCATCACCTGTGGCCAATGGGTCGACGTATGCCAAAACCCCGTTTAATTGCCACATTCTTTTCAAATCAACAGGAGACACCATGGAAGCCCAAGAAACCGCAGAGCTGATCGAACAGTCGAGTCACGGTGATAACAAACAGAATCGATCGGCGCTGACCATTTCCATCTTGGCCATGGTTTTGGCCATTGCCAGCTTGGGCGGCTCTAATGCCATGAAAGAAGCCACTCAAGAGAACATCTTGGCGGCCAATGCCTATGCGTTTTACCAGGCCAAAAACATTCGACAAACCACTTACAAACTGGCCGCAACAGATTTGGAATTGCAACTGGCGCGGGAACCCCAGATGAATGCCAATGCCAAGGCGATGTTTGAAAAGAAAATTGAGGATTACAAAAAAACAGCCGAGCGCTATGAGTCTGAACCTGAAACCAAAGAAGGTAAGAAAGAGCTCATGGTACGTGCCAAAGAGCACGAGGCAGCGCGTGATCACGCCATGCGGCAAGACCCATGGTTTGATTACGCCGAGGGCATGTTGCAAATTGCCATTGTGTTGCTCTCGGTGTCCATTGTGGCGTCAGTTCCTGCTCTGTACTGGGCCGGCAGCATCTTGGGGGCACTTGGTTTTGTCAGCACCCTCAACGGCTACTTTTTGCTTTTTTAATGATCGTGTTTCGTCATCGTCACCATGAATACCTCTCTTCAATCTGCCATTGAATTCATTCAGTCGTGCGAAACGCCCTGGTCGCGTGACACATCGCCGCCCTGGGGTATTCATGAGGTGGACCCTCCCCCTTACAACCGTTTGTATGGGCCGGTGCATGGTCGAGGCCCGGTGTCTGGCGTGATTTTTCACAAACATCACCAGCTGGCCCAATGGGGTGAAGTACACAAAGCGGACCTGACTTTCAGCGTGGCCAAAACTTATTTGGCGCTGTTGGCCGGTATTGCCTTTGACCGAGGGTTGCTGACCGATGTGCATGAACCCGTGGTGCGCAAGTGTCCTGGCATTGGCTTTGAAGGTGAACGTTTGTCGCGCATCACTTGGCATCATTTGTTGCAACAAACCAGCGAATGGGAAGGCACCTGCCTGGGCATCCCCGAGCAAGTGGACCGCTACCGTTGGTTGGCCTATCAAACAGGCGAATCGGGTGGCAAAAAAGGCGACGCCAGGCCCTTGGGTGAACCTGGCTCTCGTTTTGAGTACAACGACGTGCGCATCAATCAACTGTCTTTGGCACTGTTGCATCTGTTTCAACGGCCATTGCCAGAAGTCTTTGAAGAAGCCATTCGCCAGCCTGTGGGGTGCACCGACTCTTTTCAGTGGCAAGGCTACGAACAAGGCTGGACGCTGGTCAATGGGCAAAAAATGATGTCGGTCCCTGGCGGCAGCCACTGGGGCGGCGGCGTGTCGATTTCAGCCATGGACCAGGCCAAAATTGGACTGATGCTGATGGGCAATGGTCTGTACCAAGGTCAACAAGTCTTGTCCCATCAGTGGTTGCGCATGATGCAACAAGCTTGCGATGTGGCGCCCTACTATGGCTATCTCATTTGGCTGAACCATGACGGCCGATTGTTCAAGGATGCACCGCACACTTCGTGGTTTGCCATTGGCGCAGGCTCGTCCATCACCTGGATCGATCCGCAACGAGAGTTGGTGGGCGTGATGCGCTGGATTGACGCCGCAAAAACAAACGACTGCATCGCCAAGGTGATGCAGTCGTTGTCAGTTTGAAGTCTGGCGACTTCTCAATTCAATTATTTGGCAAACAAGCGGTCTGGGTTTGCAAAGGCTTTGAATTCAACCGCATTGCCACAGGGGTCCAAGAAAAACATGGTGGCTTGTTCGCCGACTTGGCCTTTGAAACGAATGTGCGGCTCGATCACAAATTTGACACCGGCTTTTGTCACTTTATCGGCCAAGGCTTCCCATTGGCCCATCTCCATCACAAGGCCAAAATGACGCACTGGCACATTGTGACCATCGACAGCGCTGGTGTTGTGGTGACCGGCTTCATCAGGTGACAAGTGGGCCACGATTTGATGGCCGTAGAAATTGAAATCAACCCACTCATCACTGGAACGACCTTCTGGGCAACCCAACAAGTCGCCGTAGAAAGAACGGGCAGTGGCCAAGGAAGTGACAGGGAAGGCAAGGTGAAAGGGTTGCATGATGTTCCGAAATGAGTCAATAAAAATAACATTCTGCCTCAAGCCAAGCTTGGCTTGGCCACAATTGATTGAAGAAATTTCACAGGATCAAGTCTTCAAGGTTCGCTCGAACAGCGCCAAGGTGCGCGCCCAAGACAGGTCTGCAGCAGCTTGTTGAAACCGCGGTGTGGAATTGTTATGAAAGCCGTGTTGTGTCCCCGGATATTGGAACGACTGATACGTCGCACCTTGTGCTTTCAGGTTGGCTTCATAGGCAGGCCAGCTGGCATTGACCCTCGGATCATTGTCCGCAAAATGCAAGACCAATTCGGCTTTGATTTTTTTCACTTTCTCTGCAGCCGGGGCAATGCCGTAATAAGGTGCGCCAGCCTTGACGCCATCACCCAGTGCTGCCGCAATGTCACTGGTCATGCCGCCGCCCCAGCAAAAACCGGTCACGCCCAACTTGCCGTTCGACAGTGCATGGTTTTTGAGAAACACAGCGCTGTTGAGCATGTCGGTTTGGAGTTGCAAAGGGTTCAGTTTGTCTTGAAGCAGTTTGCCTTCATCGTCATTGCCTGGGTACCCCCCCACCGGATAGAGACCATCAGGCGCCAATGCCAAGAATCCAGCTGCCGCCAACCGCCGCGCCACATCTTCAATGTAGGGGTTCAGACCACGGTTTTCATGAATGACCAAAACAGCCGGAAATTGAGTGAGCGCAGGAAGTGTGGGTTGAACCAAGTAGCCCCGCATTTCACCCGATGTGCCCCCGGGTGAGGCATATTTGACATAGCTGGCCTTGATGCGTGCATCAGTGAATGAGATGGTTTGCGCGTTGACATATCTGGGAAACAGCGCTTGTGCCATGGCCATGCCCCCTACCGCAATGGCACTGGCCTTGGCCAGAAATTCACGGCGGTCCATGGCGCCATGGCAGTACTCGTCATAGAGTGCGTAAATGCGTGAATCAATTTCAGCGTGAGATCGTGATGTCATCGGCCTGTCCTTTTCTTTGGCAGCATGTTAATTCAAGCGCTGAAAACTTGCTGATCAAGCCATCTTTCAAGAGATGGCGACGGTGCAGTGTTTATGATGCAAGGCACATTGACCACCCCTTCGCTCTGGCATCTGATCTATGAACACTTCAAAACAGGCGTCCAGCCATGTCACACCGCACATTGTTGTGTTGGGTGCAGGCTCCATTGGCGGTTACATCGGTGGGTGTTTGATCAACGTCGGTGCGCATGTCACCCTTCTAGGACGCGCCAAGGCTCGTGACATCGTCAAGTCTCATGGCTACACACTCACCGACTTGAATCACAGACGGGTATGTGTTCCACCTGCCAACATTCAATTTTCCATCGATCCGCACGTGTTGCAAATGGCAGATGTCGTTTTGGTCACGGTCAAAAGCCGTGACACACGTGAAGCAGCGCAATTGCTTGCATTGCATGCAAAACCCAAGGCATTGGTGATCAGTTTTCAAAATGGCATTGGCAATGCTGAACTGCTGGCACGCTTGCTGCCTCATCTGAATGTCATCGCAGGCATGGTGCCTTTCAATGTCGTGACATTGCCCAAAGGCCATTTGCATTGCGGCACAGAGGGGCAGCTTTGCACAGAAAGCCATCCGGCCTTGTTGCCTTTGCTGCCGACTTTCGAAACTGCCGGTTTGCCTCTTCAGTGCCACACCCACTTTCAACAAGTGCAATGGGGCAAATTGATTTTGAATTTGAACAATGCCGTCAATGCATTGTCTGACCTTCCGTTGAAGCAGGAGCTGTCGCAACGTGCCTATCGTCAATGCTTGGCGCTGCTGATTGGCGAAACTTTGCAAGTCTTGAAAAAAGCCAACATCCAGCCTGCCAAAATTTCCAAGGTCTCACCTTCATGGCTTCCCAGCGTTTTGCGTTTGCCCGATGTCGTCTTTAAAAGACTGGCAGCCAACATGCTCAAAATTGACGAGCAAGCCAGGTCGTCGATGTGGGAAGATCTGCAGCTCAAGCGTCCCACCGAAGTGAATGAACTCAATGGCGCAGTGGTCGAACTGGCCCACTCATGCGGCATCCAAGCGCCACTGAACGCCCACATGGTGAAACTGATTCAAGAGGCCGAGCAAGGAAGACTTCGGGGGATCTCAGGCAAAGCCCTTTTGCAACAACTGCGCTAAAGACTTTCGCCCGAAAAATTGACATACCCACGTACCGTTAAACAGTCTGTATCTGCATTGCCACACGCGACTGCGTGCACGTTTGTATAAAACAACTTCTCCGTCACGCAAATAATGCAATGTTTCTTGTGCTGGCTGTTGTAAGTAGTCTGCAATTGCAACAATTTTGCGTTGTGCAGATGCAATTGCAGTTGTGATTTGCAGACTGCGTGCAAATGGATACGTTAATTGCGTTTGTTTCACAGCATTTGCACACGGTGTTGCAAACTGCGTGCAACGTGCACAACGTGTTTGCAAGTTAAACAACGTGCCGCATATGTTTTACGCGGTGCAAAGTGTGTAGCGAGTGTGCAAAAGTGTGTTGCAAATAAAAAATGCAACTGTTGTAAGACAGTTGCATTTCTTAAATGGAGGCGCGGGCCGGAGTCGAACCGACCTACACGGATTTGCAATCCGGTGCATA
>CALEYZ010000012.1 GCA_937928195.1 uncultured Limnohabitans sp. | reverse complement strand
CCTTGTTGAACCCAAGCCAAGCCTTGTTTGGCTGGAACGATGTGAAGCTTCATGCTCAGAGCTTAAGCGGTGAAGCCAAGCGAGCGCGCAATACCCGTTCAAAATGGGTGGGATCATGGGGTTTGAGCATGGCCGCGTCGCGGGGCAAGTGAAAGTCCCACAGTCTGGAAATCCAAAAGCGCAAAGCACCGGCGCGCAACATGGCCGGTAACAACTGGCGCTCGGCAGCCCGCAAGGGGCGTACCGCTTGGTAAGCGTCAAGCATGGCTTGGGTGCGCTCGGCGTGGTGCTCGCCTGTGGGCAAATCAATGCACCAGTCGTTCAAGCACACCGACAGGTCAAACAACCAAGTGTCAACACCTGCAAAGTAAAAGTCAAAAAATCCAGTCAGCTTGTCGCCGTCAAACATGACGTTGTCACGGAACAGGTCAGCGTGCACGGGACCTTTGGGCAAGGCTTGGTATGCGGCACCCTGCGCAATGTGGTTTTGATAAGCCAACTCGCTTTGCAACAAGCCAGACTGGGCTTCGTCCAAATAAGGCAAGACCACCGGCACGGTGTCGTTCCACCACGGCAGGCCGCGCAGGTTGGGCTGACTGCGGTTGTAGTCTTCGCCTGCCAAGTGCATCCGGGCCAGCATGTCGCCAACGGCTGCGCAATGCACAGCTTCGGGCGTCAATTGGCTTTTGCCCTCTAGGCGATTGACTACAGCGGCCGGCTTGTCACAGACAGTGTGCAAAATGTCGCCGTCACGGTTGGCCGCAGGATTGGGCACGGGTATGCCTTTTTCTGCCAGATGCTTCATCAGAAACAAATAGAAGGGCAGTTGTTCGTGGTTCAGGCGCTCGAACAACGTGAGAACGTAGTCTCCCAGGTCAGTCGACGCAAAGTAATTGGTGTTTTCAATGCCACCCTCAATGCCCCTTAATTCGGTCAGTGTGCCCAAACCAAGTTGGGACATGAGCTCGGCGGCTTGCTCATCAGTAACGGGCGTAAAAACAGCCATGGCTTAAGGGTGGGTCAAGAGGGTGAAAAAGGCGCCCGAAGGCAGTGCGAAATGCATGCCGAGATTGTAGAGGCTGTTGACCTCAAATTTGGCCCACTTTGACTCGGTAAAACCCGTCTAGGACAGGCACAATTGGGGCATGAGCGACAAGAAAACCCTGCTGTTGGTGGATGGCTCCAGCTATCTTTACCGTGCCTTCCATGCCATGCCCGATTTGCGTGCGGTGCCGGGTGACCCCGCCAGCCCTGCCACGGGTGCCATTCGCGGCATGATCAACATGATGGAGCGTTTGCGCAAAGACATACCGGCCGAGTATGCGGTCTGCGTTTTTGATGCCAAGGGTCCCACCTTCCGTGATGAGATTTATCCTGAGTACAAGCAAAACCGCAGCCCCATGCCTGACGATTTGCGTTCGCAAATTGAACCCATTCACGAGTTGGTGCGCCTGATGGGTTGGAAGGTGCTGGATGTGCCGGGTGTTGAGGCCGATGACGTGATCGGTACCTTGGCCGCCGTGGGTTCATCGCATGGCATCGAAGTGATCGTGTCCAGCGGTGACAAAGACTTGGCCCAGTTGGTCAACGAGCACATCACCATCATCGACACCATGAACGGCAAGCGCCGAGACCTGGCGGGTGTGAAAGAGGAATTTGGTGTGCCTGCCAGCCTGATGCTGGACTACCAAATTTTGGTGGGCGATACCGTGGACAACGTACCTGGGGTGCAAAAGGTGGGTCCTAAAACTGCCGCCAAGTTGTTGCTGGAATACGGCTCACTGGACAATTTGATGGCGCATGCCGATGAGGTCAAGGGCGTGGTGGGTGAGAACCTGCGCAAGGCCGTCGATTGGTTGCCCACAGGTCGTCAGCTTTTGAAAATTCGCACCGATTGCGACTTGAATGGCTACGTGCCCGAGTTGCCATCGCTGGAAACCATTCGCTTAGGTCAGCCCAACGAGGCCGACCTGTTGGCCTTCTACGAAAAATACGGTTTCAAAGGTTTGGTCAGGAGCCGGGGCGCAGGGGCCTCAGAGTCTTCGGCGCCAGGTAAATCAGCCAAGCCAGCTTTTGTGCCGCAGGATGATTTGTTTGCAGAGCCCGAGCCCGTCGTGACGGTGACGGGGGATAAACAGTACGAAACCATTTTGACGTGGGACCAATTCAATGCTTGGTTGCCCAAGTTGGACATGGCTGAGTGCGTGGCCATTGACACCGAAACGACTTCTTTGGATGCCATGCGCGCTGAGTTGGTGGGCATCAGTTGGAGCGTCAAGCCTGGCGAGGCTGCTTACTTGCCTTTGCGCCATGACGGTCCCGATGCGCCAACGCAATTGCCGATGGACGAGGTGTTGGCCAAGCTCAAGCCGTGGTTAGAAAATCCCCTCAAACTCAAGGTGGGTCAGCACATCAAATACGACCGCCATGTGTTTGCCAACGTGGGCATTGAAGTGCACGGTTATGCCCACGACACCATGTTGCAAAGCTATGTGCTTGAAGTGCACAAGCCGCACAGCTTGACCAGTTTGGCGCTGCGACATGTGGGCCGCACGGGCATCACTTACGAAGACTTGTGCGGCAAAGGCGCGCACCAAATTTCATTTGCACAAGTCGATGTGGAAAAAGCCTCGGAGTATTCTTGTGAAGACTCAGACCAGTGCTTGGATGTGCATGGGGTGCTCTGGCCACGCATTCAAGCCGACGCCAAATTGCGTGCCATTTATGACATTGAAATTGCCACCAGCGAAGCCTTGTTTCGCATCGAGCGCAATGGTGTGCTGATCGATGGCCCCACGCTGGCGGCGCAAAGCCAAGCATTGGGTCAGCGCATCGTACAGCTCGAAACGGAAGCCTACGAAATCGCTGGACAGCCTTTCAACTTGAGCAGCCCCAAACAGCTGGGGGAAATCTTTTTTGACAAGCTGGGTTTGCCAGTCATCAAAAAGACGGCTACGGGTGCACGCAGTACCGACGAAGAGGTGCTTGAGAAGTTGGCGGAAGACTACCCCTTGCCAGCGCGCATTTTGGAACACCGAAGTTTGTCCAAACTCAAAGGCACCTACACCGACAAGTTGGCACAAATGGCCTTGCCCAGAACGGGCCGAGTGCACACGCACTATGCGCAAGCAGTTGCGGTGACAGGGCGTTTGTCAAGCAATGATCCCAACTTGCAGAACATCCCTATTCGAACGGCCGAGGGTCGCAAAGTGCGGGAAGCTTTTGTGGCACCTGCTGGCAGTTTGATTGCCAGCGCCGATTACTCCCAAATCGAATTGCGCATCATGGCGCACCTCAGTGGCGATGAAGCCTTGCTGAGAGCGTTTCATCAAGGCTTGGACGTGCACAAAGCCACTGCAGCAGAAGTGTTCGGTTTAACGCCCGACCAAGTGTCGAGCGAGCAACGCCGCTATGCCAAAACCATCAACTTCGGTTTGATTTATGGCATGAGTGCATTTGGTTTGGCCAAAGCATTGGGCATTGACAATGGCGCCGCCAAAAATTACATCGAACGTTACTTTCAGCGCTTTGCGGGCGTAAAACGTTACATGGACGAGACGCGCGAGCAGGCCAAATCCCAAGGCTACGTTGAAACGGTGTTTGGCCGTCGCTTGTATTTGCCTGAAATCAATTCGCCCAACGGTCCAAGGCGTGCGGGTGCCGAGCGCGCAGCCATCAATGCGCCCATGCAAGGCACGGCCGCTGACTTGATCAAGCTGTCGATGATTGCCGTGCAAGCGGGCATTGACCGTGAACAACGCAAAACCAAAGTGATCATGCAAGTGCACGATGAATTGGTGTTTGAAGTGCCCGAGGATGAAGTGGATTGGCTGAAGGTGGCAGTACCGCAATGGATGGCGGACGTGGCCACACTCAAAGTGCCATTGCTGGCTGAAGTGGGTGTTGGCCTGAATTGGGATCAAGCGCATTGATGAAGACCAGCATTCAAAAATTCCAAGAAGCTTTGGGCGATGCCGATAGGCAGGTGTTGCAGCAGTGTTTGCAGCAAGCCAAACAGCCTCTCCCAGAAGATGCATTGCCTTGGTATTTGGGGGATGCACATTCGCCTACGGGCTATCTCACACCGGCGCATGCCAAAGTAATTTTGTCTGTGCGCAAAGACTGGGTCACAGTGCCGCATGGTTTGGTCTGGGACACGCCAGAGAAAACGCATGCGTCTCGCAGTGCGGCATTGGAGAACTTGGCCATTGAACTGCGTGAACTAGGGCATGTCAGTGGCTGGCGCAATGAAAAATTCAGTTACTGGCCTGATTCAGAAATTTTGGTGAATGGCCAATGCATCGAGCCAACGGAGGAATTGTCTGCCGTTTTCGAAATGGAACGCGCAGCTTACCGATTCTTTGGATTGCGCAGCCATGCGGTGCACGTCAATGGTTTTACGCAAGATGGGTTCTTGTGGTGCGGTCGACGATCACTCACAAAACCAACAGACCCTGGCATGCTGGACAACATTGCCGCAGGCGGTCTGCCGGTTGCCGAGTCTTTGCAGCTTTGTGGTGTGCGAGAAATGGCAGAGGAGGCGGGGCTGTCAGAAGCGCTGGCATTGACGGCTGTGGCCAATGGGCAAGTGACCACTTGTCGTTCAGTCAGTCGTGGCTGGCATCATGAAACTTTGTGGGTCTACAACTTGATGGTGCCTGCCGATGTTCAGCCGGTTAACCAAGATGGTGAAGTGGCGGAGTTCAATTTGCTGTCACCGCAGCAAGTGGTTCAAGCCATCGCTTCCAAAAGCATGACCGTCGATGCGTCTTGCGTGATTGCGCATGCGGTGTTGCACGCAATTGCGCATGCTTGAGCGTCAACGCAAATTTTCTTAAAGCTAAAGTCATGGACATCAGCCTCTTTTCCGTGGCCGTGATTTTTGCAGGCTATTTCGTTCTGGGCACGGCCGGCTTCGGTTCAGCATTGATCATTGTGCCTTTGTTGGCATGGCATTGGCCGCTGGCATTTGTGGTGCCCTTGGTATTGTTGATCGATGTGCCAGCAGCGGTATTGCACACGGGCCTGAATTTCAAGCAGGTGATGTGGCGTGAGTTGCCGCCCTTGTTGCCTTCAGTGTTAGTCGGTGCCTTGGCGGGTATTGGGTTAATTCGCTGGACTCAGGGTGAGTGGCTTTTGTTGATCTTGGGCGGTTACGTCATCTTCATCGGTTGGAAAGGCTTGAGCGGCGCGGCAACAACTGTTCGTGTGAGTTCATCTGGTTTGCACTTTGCTGGATTTGCCATGGGTTTGGTGGAAACCATGTTTGGAACGGCAGGGCCTGTGGTCATGTCGTGGTTGTCGCAGCGCGTGGCCGATCCGTTTCTAATCCGCGCGACCATGCCCATGACCATCATTGGTTTGTCCTCCATCGCGCTTGGCATGGTGGGCGCAACAGGCGGCTTGGCGGAGGTATCGCTCTGGACAGTGCTGGCAAGTTTGATGCCGTTTGCGTTGTTGGGTGTTGGACTTGGACATTGGGTTTCTAAGCGAATTTCTGCGGCTGTGCTTCGCCCCTTTATTTATGGCTTCTTGTGCTTGAGTGGCTTTGTGCTGTGCGCCAGGGCTTTGCGAGGGTTATATTCATGACTTGTGAATTGAGAAAATCAAATGATCCCCATTCATGTTGAATCAGCTTGGAAAGGTACTTCCGATTGCCGTGCATGCGGCATTCGCGATCTGGTTTTGTTTGCCGATTTGAATGAAGATGATTTTGGGCTTATTCACGCCCCCATTGATGACATGGCCTATCCGGTTGGAGGGCTGCTTTATTCAGAAGGTGATAAAGCCCTGGGGGTTTTCACGCTGCGCCAAGGCATGGTCAAGTTGGTTCGCTCCACAGCCGATGGCAGAGAGCGCATCATTCGCGTGTTGCGTGCGGGTGATGTGGTGGGCATTGAGGCATTGGCCACGGGGCAATACGATTCAGAAGCTGTAGCGCTCAATGAAGTCAAAGTCTGTCGAATACCGCTGGGCGTGATGCACAAACTCAGCACGCAGTCACCCAGGCTGCACAACCGCTTGATGCAAAAATGGCAGCAAGCACTCAAGGGGGCCGATGATTGGCTGGCAGACTTGAACTTTGGAACCGCTCGCCAACGGGTTTCTAAATTCATTCTGAAAATGCGCCATGACGACTCACCGAATCAAAGCAGCATGTTCTCCCGAGAAGACATGGGCGCCATGATGGACCTGAAGCTGGAAACAGTCAGCCGTGAGGTTAGCGGACTGGTTCGAGAACAAGTGATTGAACCCCTGGACAAATCGGGGCGACTCTACCGCATTCATAACGAAAAAGTTTTGCAATCTGCTTGAGTGCTTCAGGGGTCATTGTTGGGGTGATGTCCCCGATAAAAAGAGGCGCAGAAAAAATAGGCCCATGCCAATCATGAACACTATTCCGATGAAGCTCATCAAGCCATAGTCTGTGAAAAACAGGTCATGAAACAGTTTCATTATTTTTCTCCTTCAGTATGTTGCCGAAATAGCAAAATCAATGTGTCCATCTTGTTAGCACAGCAATCAGTTTTCTTTGATCTGGATTAAGTATTGTGGACATTTCATGCACCTCCAATGCTGGACATTGATATACATGCGGGAGTACATTAAACACGTTGCAATTTGAAAGATGAATCGAATGAGTACCTTTGAGCACGCTGAACTTATTCAAAACATCAATGAATGTTTGACACCATTTCGAAAATCACAAGCAGATGCCATGCAAGGGTTTGGGCAATTGGCACGCAGTGCTATGGCGGAAGGTGAAGTCAGTACCAAGCACAAAGAATTGATTGCTTTGGCCATTGGCATCACACAGCACTGCTCTGGCTGCATCGGCTTTCATGTGAAAGCACTGTTGAAGCTAGGCTGTACACGCCAGGAGCTGGAAGAAATGTTGGCCGTGTGTGTGTACATGGGCGGTGGCCCTGCCTTGATGTACACCGCTGAAGCTCTCAAGGCCTGGGATTCGTTGGCCAGTTAGAAACCAGTTGTTGCTCACTGTTCATGGTTTTTGCCCAATGTAGCCCACCAGAGCCGACATGCCACTGTGACCCGGACCTTCATCAACCTCTTGGAGATAGGTTTTGAGGTCTAAGACTCTGTAGCCATTGAACGCGCTAAGCAGCAGTTCTTCGTCGTAAAGGTTTTCTAGAATGCCAGGCCCACCTGTGTTGTATTGCATTTGCGCTTTGCCATACCCTTGAATGATGAGGGTACCGCCAGGTTTAAGTGCGAAATTTAATTTTTCGAAAAGTTCTGTCCGAGCCCCTGGATCAGCAAACTGAAAGAAGATGCCAGCGATGGTGTCGTAGCGCTCGGCTTTCCAATCAAAGCTTTCCCAATCGTTGCAATGAAAGTTAACGCTGACCTGTTGTTTGTCAGCCAATTTCTTGGCTTTCTCAATCGCAACAGGCGAAAAGTCAAAGGCATCTACATCAAAACCTTGAGAGGCTAACCACACGCTGTTGCGGCCTTCTCCGTCTGCAATCGACAAAGCTTTCCCGTTTTGGAGCAGTGGTGTGTTTTCAGCCAAATATTGATTTGGTTTTTCACCAAAAAGGTAATTGACTGCGGAGAAGCGTTCGTTCCAACGCGCCAATGGATTTGTAAATTGGGTCATGCCAGGTTGCGCCAATTTCCAATGTTATGAACATTGCGGTAACCGTTTTTGAGCAACAGAAGTTTGGCCATGCCACTGCGTGAGCCGCTGGCACAGCACACCACTACTGGTTTGTCTTTGGGTATTTCGCGCCATCGGCTGCTTAAATCAGACAGAGGAATGTTCAAAGTGCCCGCTGCATTGGCATTGGCAAACTCTCCTACGGTGCGCACATCGACAAGTGTGGCACCTGCACTCTTCAATGCAGGCAAATCGGATTTCACTTGCTTTGCGCGCAGCCATTTGTAAGTCCACCAAAAGATCAGAAGTAAAAACGGCCAGTAATCTTTGAAAAATTGTTCCATCGTTGAATTTCTATTGCTTGTTAAGTGTTGATTTGTTGGTGAATTTTTTGAATGGTTTTTCGCGAAAAGTACAAAACAAATGGAATCATCAAACCAGCAAAAACTTCTGGGTTGAGATTGATGCCCATTGCTTTCAATGTTTTTGCAATATATAGAGCTAAACTCACTACATAGTATGTGATGGCTGCAATTGACAAGCCCTCCACGGTAGATTGAAGTCTTAGCTGTAATTCTTGGCCGCGTGTTAACTTTTCAAGAAGTTGTCGGTTGTGTTGCTCGGATGCAATCTCAACCCGAGTTCTCAATAGCGCACTTGCTCTTGCCACTCTCTCTGCCAAATTTGCAAGTCTGTTTGCTGTCGCATTGACAGTTGCCATGGCCGGTGCCAGTCGCCGTTGCATGAACTCTCCCACCGTTTGAATGCCCGGGATTGGTTTTTCTCTCATCTCTGAAATTCGCTCCAACACGATCGCGTTGTAGGCACGTGCTGCCGAAAATCTGTAACTGTGTTCAGCGGTTGCGCTCTCTACTTGCACCGCTAATTTCACCAAGTCTCTTAATATGATCTCGTCACTGTCTATTTCATTTTCGAGTCGCTGAGTGATGTTGACCAATTGAACTTCTATTTGCGCTAATTTGGCACTTAAACTTTTGGCAATAGGAAGGCTGATCAAAGCCATCATCCGATATGTTTCAAGTTCGAGAACGCGTTGGGCTATTCGTCCGGCCCGACTGGGGGACATTTCGGGTTCTGCAATGATCAGAATTCTTTCGTAGCCTTGGGCATCGATTCTCAAAGTTGAAATCAACTGCGAGTGGGATTCTCCGCTGGCTGATCTTCCCATTTTAGCGCCTATCAAAGGGTCATCTCCTAACCATCGTTGGGCATGTTCAAGAGCGCCAGCGTCATTCATGCTTTGCTTGAGCATGACCATTTGAATGGCCGTGATGGCCTTACCTGGAATGCCTTTCATCCATTGAGCACCAGTCGACATTGCGGATGATAAGTTTGGATGAGCCTGTTGCCAAGCTTCATCTGTGTGTAGTTTTTGAATCAGGGTGTAGCGCGTAAACTCTGTATGCCTTTCCCAGATTAAATTGAACTTTTCAGTTTGAATTTGATAAAAGTTGGCCCTCAAGTCGTCAATGCGAAGTGCAGATTGACCGGACAATAACTGCAAATGTCTCAATTCGTCTTGTAAGGAAATATGAGAATTGATGACGGCCACATAAAATACCAATGATGACAATTCAAGGTTTGGAGATGGCCTTGCATGTATTTCGTTGTGCAGTTGTGCACGCATTTCATCTTCGGTTGGTAGATTTAAATGAGGAAAGTTTGCCATGAAAATCTTTCTGATCAACTTATGACGTCTACGCAAAACACAAATTTAATTGAGACTTTGAAGGTCTATGTCCTGTGTGCTGAATGGTGCGGTGTTTGCCGTAACTATCAAAGTTTCGTTGACGAGCAGCGTCAAAAATCGGAACACAGTTGGGTTTGGATCGACGTTGAAGACCATGCAGATTTGTTGGCCAATTTGGACATCGAAAATTTTCCAAGTTTGCTCGTTGTGCAAGGTGATTCATTGTTATTTTTGGGAACCGTCTTGCCGCAAGCCGATGTTGCGATTCGCCTTATACAGTCACTTGTAAATGGCAATCGATACGCATTGCCCCATGTGGATCATCGAGATGAATTGATAAGGGCTTTGCACAAGTTGTCATCTTAGATTCTTTAAAAAGCCTCTTTTTCAGCTTCAAGGTAAGCAAGGCTTGTGTATTTGCCGATGTTGTTTTCAAAGCCTTGCATATCAGTCGCACGCTTTTTAACGCGTGGATCACTCAGAACCATCTGTTTGGCATCGGCTTCTGACTTGCCATCTTTGACGGCTTGTAAGCAGGGCTCCCAAATGCCCGCTAAAAACTGACCATAGGTGTCGAGTAAATTTTTGGCTGGTTGACCATGACCCGGCAGCCACAATTGCTGGCCTGCGTTGTCGCTGAGCGCTTTGAAATACTTGAAGGTGCCAGGGTAGGATCCATCATCGATGTTGGCAATGCGGTTGGCCATGGCAATGTCGCCCACGCTGGTGACTTTGTCTTGAACCACTTCCACACACAAGTCGGCGTCGGTGTGGGCGCGGCCATAGTGATGCATGACCAAATCGACATCGCCGAATTTGAACTTTTGGCCGTGGGTGACCACCTTGTTGGGCGGCACAGCCTTGGTGCCCGCAGAAGACTGATTGGTCCAACGCTCCATCAAAACACGCCAAGTATTGCCTTCGATGCCCTTGATGGTTTCTTGTGTTTTGGCCAGTGCGTAAATGGGCAGCTGTGCGCCGTACTCTTCGGCAAACGCGTGGTTGCCCAACCAATGGTCACCATGGAAATGGCTGTTAAAAACGGCAATCACTGGCAAAGGTGTCACTTTTTTGATCATGCGAATGGCCATCTGGCCAATTTGCAATGAACTGCCGGAATCCAAAATGATGACGCCCGCAGTGGTGACCACAAAGGTGACGTTGGACATCATGCCGCGATTCTCGGGCGTGGGAAACCCATCAGGCGCAAAGATCATCCACACATGTTTTGACAGTTGGATGGGCGGAATGTCTTTAACCGGTGGGCCTACCAAAAAGTCTTGCACATCGGCCGCAAAAGTTTGCAGCTCTGGCCACATGCCCACCAGCGTCGCGCCGATGGCGGATGCTCCCAAAAAAGTGCGACGTGGTAAGACCGGCGTTGCGTGCTGATTTGTTTTCAAGTGGGTCATGCGAAGACTCCTGTTAAGCGACGTAGCCTGGGTTGGGCAAGCCGCCCGTGATCTTGGGTGCATTGAGTTGACGGGGCTTGATGCGGCCGTTGGGTTGGGTTTTGAGCCATTGCTCCACCACTTCCCACACTTGCTTGTTGCCTTGCGTGCGGGCTTCTTCGGCAACGGGTGCCCAGCCAGCCACTTTGTATTTTTTGCCAGACTCAATGAGCTTGCCGTTCAGGCGCATTTCTTCGATGCGCTTGCCCATGCCTGCGGTGGGGTTGCAGTGGTATTGCAAGCCGCCCACACGCACCATGTCGCCACCTTGTTGGTAGTAGGGGTCAGGGTTGAACAGGTTGTCGCAAACGTCTTCAAGCACCGTCTTGATGGTTTCCCCGGTCATTTCAGTGACCGTGGCGTAAGAGTAAGTGGTGGCTGTCATGTCCAACAACCATTCCCTCGTGATGGCTTGGCCTGGCAAAAGAGTGGTGCCCCAACGGAAACCTGGCGAGAAGGCGATTTCGGCACCTTGAACATCCATCAATGCATCGACCAACAGTTGGTCGCCCGTGCCATTGAAGTTGCCGCGTCGATACAAGAGGCCTTCAGAGATGCCCAGTTTTTCGTTCAGTTTGCTCTCGTAGGGCGCGCGAATTTTGGTAATGAGCGCATCCATCTCTTTGTCAGCGGGCAGCATGTTGGAAAACACGGGCAGCAATTTGTAACGGAAATCGGTGACGCGTTTTTCTTTGACTTCAAAGTCGAGCACGCCCAAGAACTTGCCGTTGGAGCCCGCATTGGTGACGATGGTTTTGCCACCTTTGTTGCTGACCAAGGTGGCCACAGGCATGCCGTCGTGTGTGTGGCCACCCATGATGGCGTCGATGCCACTCACGCGGCTGGCCATCTTGAGGTCAACGTCCATGCCGTTGTGGCTGAGCACCACCACTACCTGCGCACCTTTGCCACGGGCTTCATTCACCATGGCTTGCATGTTCTCGTCCTGAATGCCAAAGGCCCAATCGGCCACCATGTAGCGTGGGTTGGCAATGGGGGTGTAGGGGAAGGCTTGGCCAATGATGGCGCAGGGTACGCCGTTGATTTCTTTGATCACGTACGGCTTGAAGACGGGATCGCCAAAGTCTTGGGTCTTGATGTTTTGCGCCACAAACTCAACTTTGCCGGCAAAATCTTTTTCAACAATTTCTTTCACGCGCTCCATGCCCAGGGTGAATTCCCAGTGGCCCGTCATCACGTCCACGCCCAACAATTTGCAGGCGTCCACCATGTCTTGGCCGTTGGTCCAAAGGCATGTGCCTGAACCTTGCCATGTGTCACCACCATCGAGCAACAAGGCACCTGGGCGGCTGGCTTTGAGGCGCTTGACCAAGGTGGCCAAGTGCGCGAAGCCCCCCA
>CALEYZ010000011.1 GCA_937928195.1 uncultured Limnohabitans sp. | reverse complement strand
TATAGCGGTCCATCAGGTCAAACAGAATGGCTTCTTTGCTGTCGTAGTAGTGGTAAAGCCTGGCCTTGGAGGTGCCACAGGCTGTGGCAATTTCATTCATGCTGGCAGCAGGGTAGCTGCGATCGGCAAAGCATTGCGCCGCGATGTCCAAAATGGCATCGCGCTTGATATCGTGTGTCGCGGATTTAGGTCTTGCCATAGGTACTCAATGCATCAGCCCACGGGCCACACCACGCCGTTGTCGTTCAAGATGGCATCGAGCGGCACATCGTGCGACTCGGGTTCAAAGTCGTCCACATAGCCTTGCGTGAAACCCAAGCCCACCGTGAAAGGTTTGGGCTGCAAAGTGGCCAAGGTACGGTCGTAGAAGCCACCGCCATAACCCAATCGATAACCCCCAGCGCTGTACCCCACGCAGGGCACAAACAACAAGGTGGGCACAATGATTTCGGTGTCTTTGGGTTTGGGAATGCCATAAGCATCTTCTTCCATGGGGCAACCGGGATACCACGCGTGAAAGGTCAGAGTTTTGTGAACCTTGTCGACCACCGGCAAACCGATGCGGCGCAATTGGGCATCGCCTTGCAGCTCGCCATCCTCTTTCCAGCGGTGCAAAGCCGGCAACGGATCGAATTCACCTTTGATGGGCCAATAAGCGCCAATCACGGCGTCGGGTCGGCCAAACAACCAAATGCGCATGACCCGTTGCAAAGCGTCGCTGCGCTCGAGCCTGTCGGGCATGTTGAGGCGCGCATTCAACAAGTCTTGGCGAATCTGTTTTTTGGCTTCTGATTTGTCCATAATCAACCCATGCAATTGACACAGATTTTGACATCGCTTGGGGCATCCGTCCTCATTTTCTCCTTCATGAGCACGGCCAATGGCCAAATCACGGGCCAAAACAAGGCCGATGACGTCATTTTGGAGATGAACCAGGCCTTTAAAAAGAACGACAAAGCCCAGCTTTCTCGTCTTTTACCCAAAGCCAAGGGCCATGCCCTCGAACCTTGGGCTGCTTATTGGGAACTGCGCGTGCGCCTTGACCAGGCCAGCACCGCCGAAATTCAAGATTTCCTGAAGCTCTACGCGGGCACCTACGTGGAAGACCGTCTGCGCAACGATTGGCTGTTGCAATTGGGCCGCCAGCGTGACTGGACCACTGTGGCCCAAGAATACCCTCGCTACCGAATGAACGACGACAAAGAAGTCCGTTGTTATGCGCTGGGCACAGATGCGCAACTCAGCAAACCCGAAACACCTGCCGAGCTGAAAAAACTTTGGTACGCCCTGAAAGAATCAGACGACGGCTGCACCACCGTGGCTGAAAAACTGCACGAGGCCAAAAAACTGGACACCCTGGACTTGTGGCGCAAAGCCCGTCTGGCCATGGACAACAACCGTCCGCGCGCGGCCCAAGCCGCTCTCAACATCGAGTCGGTGGAAATCGGCAAGCAAGCCATTCTGATCCACGCCGATCCGCAAAAATACTTGGACAAGCGCATCGTGGCGTTCACCCGCAAACGCAAAGAGCTGTCGGTGCTGGCCCTCATTCGCATCGCCAACACCGACCCAGACAAAGCCGCCCAATTGCTCGAGAAAAAATGGGGCTTGATGCTCAGCAAAGAAGAGCACAACTGGACTTGGGGCGTGATTGGCAAACAAGCCGCACAAAAGTTGCAAGACAATGCACACCTGTACTTCAGCAAGGTCTCTCGCAACCAAGACTTGAACGACGACATGCTGGCTTGGAAAGCCCGCGCCGCATTGCGCCAAGGGGATTGGAAAGCCGTCCTGGCCAGCATCAACGCCATGGACGACGCCAAAAACGATGCCACCTGGATCTATTGGAAAGCCCGTGCACAACTGAGCACAGCCCCCACAGAAGTGCAACGCGAAGAAGCGCAACTGGCGCTGAAGAGCATTGCAGGGGTCAAAGGTTTTTACGAACAACTGGCACTGGAAGAGCTAGGCCAAACCATCACTGCGCCGGCCAAACCTGCGCCCCTCACAGCCACAGAAAAATCAGCAGCGCACCAAAACACCGGCTTGCAACGCGCACTGACGGCACTCAGTTTGGGTCTACGCTCTGAAGGCAATCGCGAATGGAACTACAGCACCAACTTGCACACGCCTGGTGGCATGAATGAACGCGAGCTATTGGCTGCAGCCGACCTGGCCTGCAGCAAGCAAGTCTGGGACCGTTGCATCAACACCAGCGACCGCACCAAAACACAAATTGACTTTGACCAGCGTTTTCCGATGCCGCTCAAAGAAACGGTGTTGCGCAAATCAAAAGATGTGCAACTCGACCCCGCTTATGTGTACGGCTTGATTCGCCAAGAGAGTCGTTTTGTGATGGACGCCAAATCGGTCGTGGGCGCAGCAGGTTTGATGCAAGTAATGCCGGCTACGGCCAAATGGACGGCCAAGAAAATCGGCTTGACCAACTTCCAAGTGCCTCAGCTCAACGAGCACGAAACCAATGTCACCATTGGAACGGGTTATTTAAAACTGGTCTTAGACGACTTCGATGGCTCCATGCCGCTGGCCGCAGCCGCCTACAACGCTGGTCCCAGCCGTTCACGTGCGTGGCGCAAAGGTCCCGTGTTGGAAGCTGCAATTTGGGCGGAAAACATTCCGTTCAACGAAACACGAGATTATGTGAAAAAAGTGTTGTCCAACACCACCAACTACGCCGCCATCATCACTGGCCAACCACAGTCCCTGAAAGCCCGCTTAGGCACTGTAGGTCCTCGAAATTCACAAGCCCCCGAGGAAAACGCGGACTTGCCTTGAATAAATGGGGTCAGATCAACATTAAATTAATGTTGATCTGACCCCATTTATTCAGCCCAGCAATTTGTCTAAGTTGCCAGAAATCTTCTCTTCAATTTTGTCTTTGAAAGACGCCATCAAAAAGCCCAGTTCCAACTTCATGCTGAGCTGGGTGGCTGTTACACACAAATGGCCTGACGCGCCAGGGCGTTCGAAGTTCAAACGGTCTTGCACCTCGCCTTGCGCATTGGTTTCGTTCGACACGTAAGTGCAGTCCATGCCCCAATCTTCTTGCGCTTCTTTTTGCCATTGAGCAGCCACTGCACGGGCTTTTTCCATCCCCAAGGTGTGCGCGCGTTGAATCATAATTTCGGCCATGGCATCAAGCTTTCTTCAAGAGTGCCACTTCCACTTGGCAATCGTAAAACACGGGCGCGCGGCCCAAATCCGTCAGCAATTGGCTGGTCACTTCGTTCACGTTGGTGCCGTTCAAGCCCAGCTTGCGCCACCATATGCCCAAACCATTCACAACACCAGGGCGTGCGCGGGTTGAGACATCGGCTTTGCAGTGGTATTCACCGCGGTCGTTGAACACCTTGACGGTATCGCCTGTGGTAATGCCACGCGCAGCCGCATCTTCCGCACAAATTTCCACCAGCGGTTCTTTTTCAATCGCACGCAAACTGTCGACATTCACGAACGATGAATTTAAAAAGTTGCGTGCGGGTGGCGAGATCATGGCCAAGGGATAGCGATCTCCTGCTGTTGGCACTTCATAATTGGGAATGTGGTCTGGCAAAGGGTCTAGACCTTGTGCGGCCAACCGATCGCTGACAAATTCACAGCGTCCGGAAGGGGTGGCAAAACCGCCGTTTGCAAAGGGTGCATCGGGCACAGGCATGGACACAAAGCCCACATCCAACAGCATTTGAAAATCAACTTCTGTGCCCACCGCGGTTCGGCACATGCTGAAATCATCTTCGCTAAAGCAAGGCTCGGTGTAGCCCATGGCTTGGGCCAGCAAGCGGAAAATTTCACTGTTGGATTTGGCTTGGCCCACTGGCGCAATGGCGGGCCTGTTCAGCAATACATCGGTGTGGCCATAACTGCCCTGCACATCCCAGTGTTCCAACTGAGTGGTGGCCGGCAACACATAGTCGGCGTAGTCGGCAGTGTCGGTCTGAAAATGCTCCATCACCACCGTGAACAAATCTTCGCGGGCAAAGCCCTGCACCACTTTGCCCGATTGCGGCGCAATGGCCACAGGGTTGCTGTTGTAAACCAACAAGGCCTTCACTTGCGGGCCCCATTCGGCGGTGCCTGGGTGGTTCAAGTCATTGCCAATGGTGGTCATGTTGAGCATGCGAGGCCGCCTTGTGCCGAGCAAATCCGGGCGGTACAGGTCTTTTTTATTGACCTTGAAATTGCTAGAACTGCTGAGCAACAAGCCGCCCGCTTTGTCACGCCACGCACCCGTAAGGGCAGGCAAACAGGCAATGGCGCGCACGGCATTGGCGCCGCCCTTCACGCGCTGCATGCCATAGTTCAAGCGAATGGCCGCTTGGCGCGTGGTACCCCAGTCTTTGGCCAACGCACGAATCAATTCTGCATCCACGCCACAGACTTCTGCAGCGCGCTCAAGCGTCCAGGTCATGGCACGCTCGCGCAATGCATCCCACCCCAGGGTGTACTTGTCGATGTAGTCTTGGTCTAGCCAATCGTTGACCACCAATTCGCGCATGATGGCAAAAGCCAAGGCAGCATCGGTACCCGGCTTGAGGGCCAAATGCACATGACATTTTTCTGCGGTTTCACTGCGACGCGGGTCGATGCAAATTAACTTGGCGCCGTTGCGTTTGGCCTCTTGTGCTCTGCGCCAAAAGTGCACATTGCTGCTGATGGAATTGCTGCCCCAAATCACAATCAATTGGGACTCAGAAAAGAACTCGGTCTTCATGCCGAACTTGCCACCCAATGTGTACACCAGGCCCTCACCGCCAGCCGAGGCACAAATGGTGCGGTCTAGCATGGACGCACCCATCTTGTTGAAAAAACGCGATGCCATGGCTTCGCTCTGCACCCAACCCATGGTGCCAGCGTAGCTGTAGGGCAAAACGGCTTCTGGGTTGTCAGCCGCAATGGCCTTGAGCTTGGCCGCAATGTCGGCAATGGCCTCTTCCCAAGACACCTGCACAAACTGGCCAGTGCCTTTGGGTCCGCTGCGCTTTAAGGGGTGCATCAAACGATCGGGGCTGTAAGTGCGCTCGTTATAGCGTGACACTTTGGTGCACAGCACCCCTTGAGTGTGCTTGTGGTCGGGGTTGCCATGCACCTTCACGGCGCGGCCGTTCTCGACTGTGGTGAGCAGCGCACAGGTGTCTGGGCAATCGTGCGGGCAGAGGCCGCGCACCACGGCATTGTTTTCAAGCACTGAATTTGTCATGGCTTCATTCTAAAAGGGTATTTTTGGGGATAACCCTGAAACAAAATGTCCCCCAAGTGCAAAGGGGTTGTAGCGCAATGGCACGACTCTCGCTAGACTGTGGTTATGAAAATCATCGACTCCATCCTCACAGACGCCGCCAGCATTGCGGCCATTCGCAAAGACATCCACGCGCATCCCGAATTGTGCTTCCAAGAAGTACGCACAGCCGATGTGGTGGCCCAACAACTGACCGACTGGGGCATCCCCATCCACCGCGGCATGGGCACCACCGGTGTCATTGGCATTGTGCACGGCCGCGATGGCGGCGCTTGTGGTCGCGCCGTGGGTTTACGGGCCGACATTGATGCCCTGCCCATGCAAGAGTTCAACACCTTCGCACATGCCAGCAAACACCAGGGCAAGATGCACGCTTGCGGCCACGATGGCCACACCGCCATGCTGTTGGCAGCCGCCAAGCACTTCTCCAAGCACCGCGACTTTGACGGCACCGTTTATTTGATCTTCCAACCCGCTGAAGAAGGCGGCGGCGGTGCCCGCGAAATGATCAAAGACGGCATGTTCGAAAAATTCCCCATGCAAGCCGTGTTCGGCATGCACAACTGGCCAGGCGCCCAAGTGGGCACTTTTGCGGTCAGCCCTGGCCCTGTCATGGCGTCCAGCAACGAATTCAAAATCACCATCCATGGCAAGGGCAGCCACGCCGCCTTGCCCCACAACGGCATTGACCCCGTGCCCGTGGCCTGCCAACTGGTGCAAGCCTTCCAAACCATCATCTCGCGCAACAAAAAACCCGTCGACGCCGGCGTTATTTCTGTCACCATGGTGCATGCCGGTGAGGCCACCAACGTGGTGCCCGACTTCTGCGTCATCCAAGGCACTGTGCGCACCTTCACCCTTGAAGTACTGGACCTCATTGAAAACCGCATGAAGCAAATCACAGAAAACCTGTGCGCTGCTTTCGATGCCAAGCCCGAGTTTCATTTCAACCGCAACTATCCACCAACCGTCAACAGTGCAGCCGAAGCTAATTTTGCGCGCAGCGTGATGGAAGGCATTGTGGGCAAGGACAATGTGCAAATTCAAGAACCCACCATGGGCGCTGAAGACTTCTCATTCATGTTGCAAGCCAAGCCGGGTGCTTATGTGTTCATTGCCAACGGCGATGGTTCCCACCGCGAGATGGGCCACGGCGCAGGCCCTTGCATGCTGCACAACCCCAGCTACGACTTCAACGACGACCTCATTCCATTGGGCGGTACGTATTGGGTTGAATTGGCCACACAATGGTTGGCCAATCCCACTCAAAAGTAATGTTCAGCTGCGTGCAGCTTCATCCGATCGATTGATTCGATCTCACTTTTGAAGCCCTTCGGGGCTTCATTCATTTGGACCTTTCATGACAAACATTCACGCCTCATTTTCTAAAAGCTATGCCGAAGCGCGCCAAAAATTTTTAAACGCTGCGCAGCAAGCCGGACTTCAAGTTGAATCCCACATTCATCCTGAAAAAGGACGCGATGGTGAGGAACTGGCCATGGACGTGGTGCGCGAAGGCCCGGCCGATGCCCAACACGTTTTGCTGATCAGCAGCGCCTGTCATGGTGTAGAAGGCTATTGCGGCAGCGGCGTTCAAATTGATGCACTGCAAAGTGCCGAATGGCACAAGGCTGTGGCGCAGAGTGGTGTGGCGGTGGTCTATGTCCACGCGCTCAACCCGCATGGCTTTTCGCACGTGCGCCGTGTTACACAAGAAAACGTCGACCTGAACCGCAACTTCCACGACTTCAGCAAGCCCTTACCCGACAACATCGCCTACAAAGAAGTGCAGCACCTGCTCTTGCCCGATGTATGGCCCCCGAACGAAGTCAACCAACAAGCGACGATGCAATACATTGCAGCGAACGGCATGCCCAAACTTCAGGCCGCGGTGTCACAAGGTCAGCACCATGATCCCAAAGGCTTGTTTTTTGGCGGTCAAGCGCCCACATGGAGCAACCAAACCATTCGCAAAGTCTTGCGCCAGCAAGCTGGCAAGGCCCAAAAATTTGCATGGATTGATTTGCACACAGGCCTTGGCCCCAGTGGTGTGGGCGAACGCATCTATGCAGGCGCCAACGATGCCAACGCGATTGCACGCGCGCGCCAATGGTGGGGCCAGGGTATCACCTCGATTTACGACGGCAGCTCAAGCTCGGCCTTCCTCACAGGACTGATGTGGATGTCGGTGCAAGACGAGTGCCCACAAGCCGAGTACACCGGCATTGCGTTGGAATACGGCACCTTGCCCATGAACGACATGCTCTTGGCCCTCCGTGCCGACCACTGGTTGCACATTCACCCAGAAGCTTCAGAAGACTTGAAGAAAAGCATCAAAGCTCAAATCTTCAATGCGTTCTACACCGACACCGATGCATGGCGTGAACAAATCATCCTGCAAGCGCGCGAAGCCATGTTCCAAGCTGTTCAAGGCCTGCAATGAACCACGCCGCCAAGCGTGTGCTCATCTTGGGCGGCACAGGCTTTGTGGGCCGCCATGTTTGTGAAAAACTCACCCGCTTAGGGTGCAGCATGACCGTCATCACCCGCCGCGCCTCACAAGCTGCGGCCATTCAAAATTTGCCGCGGGTGCGAGTGCTAGAGGGCGATGTTTACAACGGTGATTTTTTAGCGCAGTGCATGGCGCACCACGATGTGGTGATCAATCTGATTGCCATCTTGCATGGCACAGAGGCGGCGTTTCACAAAGCACATGTGCAACTGCCGCAAGTCATTGCACAAGCCTGCCATGCAAGCGGCCTCACCCGACTCATTCACATCAGTGCACTGGGCGCAAGCCTCGATGGCCCCTCGCTTTACCAGCGCAGCAAAGCCCAAGGTGAAGCGGTTTTAAAACAAGCCGGTTTGAACTTGAGCATTCTGCAACCCAGTGTGATCTTTGGCACCGATGACAAGTTTCTGAACCTGTTCGCGCAGTTGCAACAACTCGCGCCCGTGGTGCCATTGGCCGGGGCCGCCACGCGGTTTCAAGCGGTGTGGGTGGAAGATGTGGCATCGGCCGTGGCAAGGTGCGTGATGGACACCCGCACAATTGGCCAAACCTATGAAATTTGCGGCCCTGACATTTGGAGCCTGAAAGAATTGGTTCAAAAAGCAGGCCAATGGGCTGGCGTGCGCGGCGGCAAAGGCCGCTGGGTCTTTGGCATTCCAAATGCTGTGGCCTGGCTACAAGCCTTCCTGATGGAGTTGGCACCCGGCCAACCCCTCATGAGCCGCGACAATCTGCGCTCGATGCAGGTTGACAACATTGCCTCGGGCAAAGCCTTGGGCCTGAAGGATCTGGCCATTCAAGCCAGCAGTGTCAGCAGCATTGCCCCAAGCTATCTGGGCCACCAAGGCGCTTGCACTAAACTGGATGTTTTTCGCGCCAAGGGACGTCCATGAAACTCTACATCGCCAACAAAAATTATTCCTCGTGGTCCATGCGGCCCTGGGTCTTGCTCAAGCAAGCCGGCATCGCCTTTGAAGAAGTGATGCTGCGCTTTGATGGCTTTGATGCGCAGTCCAAATTCAAGCAAGGCTTGAAAGACATCAACCCTGTTGGCAAAGTACCTGTGCTGCTCGACGGCGACTTGGCCGTGTGGGACACCTTGGCCATTGCCGAATACATGGCCGAAAAATTCCCCGAGAAAAAACTCTGGCCAACCGATGTCGCCAGCCGTGCGCGCGCCCGCAGTATCTGCGCTGAAATGCACAGCGGTTTCATGGGCATTCGCAGTGCATGTCCCATGAACATTGACGCTTACTTGCCTGAAGTTGGCGCGCTGGCCCTGCGCGACAAAGAGGCTTTGCGCAATGACCTGAAACGCATCGACAGTTTGTTCTGTGCATTGCTCAAAGAACACCAAGGGCCCATGCTGTTTGGCGAATTCAGCATCGCCGATGCTTACTTTGCCCCTGTGGTGATGCGCATCAAAACCTATGCCCTGCCGGTCTCTGCAGAAACGCAGGCCTACATGGCGCGCTTGTGCGCATTGCCGGGCGTTAAAGCCTGGATCGACGATGCCTTGGCCGAAAAAGACTTCATTGATTTTGAAGAGCCTTTCCGCACCAAGCCTTGATGGTCCACCTTTTCAATGAATGGCGTTGAGGCGTCCATGACGATGCAAATTTTCAGTGTAGGCGGCGCCATCCGCGACGCCTTGCTTCACCAACCTGTCAAAGACAAAGACTGGGTGGTGGTAGGTGCTACGCCCGAGGAAATGACGCAGCGCGGTTATCAAACGGTGGGCAAAGATTTCCCTGTGTTTTTGCATCCTGGCTCGCGTGAAGAATATGCACTGGCGCGTACCGAGCGCAAAACAGCACCCGGCTACAAAGGCTTTGTGGTGCATGCTTCACCCGATGTCAGCCTTGTAGAAGATCTGGCACGACGTGACCTCACCATCAACGCCATGGCTCTGCCTGAAGCGCACTCAGGTCTGCTCGCTCAAACCCACGCCGATCGCGACAAGCAAGCCTTTGAACAAGTCTTTGCTGCACACGGCATCGACCCCTATCACGGCTGGCAAGATCTGCAATCCAAAACGCTGCGACATGTCACCAGCGCTTTTCGCGAAGATCCAGTGCGTATCCTGCGACTGGCGCGATTTGCTGCACGCTTCTCAGACTTCAGCGTTGCTCCCGAAACCATGCAACTCATGCAGGACATGGTGCAAGCAGGCGAGGTCGAGCACTTGGTGCCGGAACGGGTGTGGCAAGAGATGGCCAAAGGACTGATGACGTCCAAACCCTCGCGAATGTTCGACGTACTCAGAGCCTGCGGTGCGCTCAAAGTTTTGCTGCCCGAAGTCAACGCCTTGTGGGGTGTGCCACAACGCGCCGAACACCATCCTGAAATCGACACAGGTGTGCACCTCATGATGGTGCTAGACATGAGTGCGCACTTGAACGCATCCTTGCCGGTTCGCGTGGCTTGCCTGCTGCACGATTTAGGCAAAGGCACCACGCCGCAGCACGAATGGCCGCGTCACATTGGCCATGAGCAGCGCAGCGCCAAATTGCTCCAGCAAGTCTGCGCAAGATTGCGCATTCCGGTGGAATGCAAAGAGTTGTCGGATGTGGTGGCACGTGAACACGGCAACATTCACCGCAGCCAAGACTTGAATGCCGCAGCCTTGATGCGTTTGCTAGAACGCTGCGACGCCATTCGCAAACCTGAGCGCTGGCCCGACATTTTGTTGGCGTGCGAGTGCGATGCCCGCGGCAGACTTGGATTTGAAAACGCAGCGTATGCACCTACAGCCCGTTTGCAAAAAGTGTTGCAAGCGGCATTGTCTGTGACCACCGCCGAGATTGCGGCTGAGGCGCAAAAACAGGGCCTCTCGGGCCCTGCAGTTGGCGAAAAAATACATCATGCCAGAGTGAGTGCTATTGACCAGCTGAAGGTCTAGGCACTCAACTCACAGCACACGTTCAATTAACGTGAAGGTGTGCGATGCGTGCGAGGCGCTGCCGGTGGACGGCCTGCCAAATGACGGAAACTGATACGGCCTTTGGTCAGGTCGTAAGGTGACAATTCCAGCGTGACGCGGTCGCCCGCCAAAATGCGAATGTGGTTCTTGCGCATCTTGCCTGCTGAGTAAGCGATCAACTGGTGACCGTTGTCCAAGGTCACACGAAAACGTGTGTCAGGTAAAACCTCGTTCACAACGCCCATCTGTTCGATCAAATCTTCTTTCGCCATTTTTTCCTTTCAGGTTCTCTCGGGGGTTCAGTGGGCTTGCGTGGTGGCGCGTACCCAGTCCAAACCTTGTGCCAACGAAAAGTTGGCAGCAGCATCGCGGGTGGCGAAGTCATTGGTAAAACACATCACCCGGTCGGTACTGGCACTGCCGCGTCCACTGGCCACTGACACCTGGGCCGCAAAGCGACCACAGGGCAGCGCGCGCGGACAAGCGGCGATGCGGTATTTTCCCACGGTGACGGGGGTATTTTCAAAAGTAATCGTATGAATCATCTAATAAGCTAAAAAATTGGTGTGTACAGCGCAACACATCGGGCGCATGAAAATGGCTTGAAAGCCTTGCCAATGCGTCCAGATCACCCCTTCAGTGCCGTCTTGTGGGCAAGGTGAGTTGGTATTGGTCTGGTGAATGCCCTGTTGGGGCACATGAAAAAAGGGGGAAGCGTGAAATCAAACCCACCCGTGCTTGGGGGTGCGCCGCTCTTCTGCATGGGTCTTCATACGAGAAATGAAGCAATTTGCAGGGACCGCGCTTGTCGCTGTGAACTCTGATTTGACGTCAGAGATAGACAACGAACCCGGACTGTAACACAAATGTTTTAAAACAAGTCTTGTTTTTCATAACAACTTCGCAATGAGGCTTAAAACAAAGCTGAACAACAAGGTACTTGCGAGCGGAATGAACCATTCCCGGCCAAACAATTTGAAATGCAAATCACCAGGCAACTTGCCCAGCCCCATCTTTTCCATCCAAGGCCGCACCCAGCTGATCAACAGCAAGGCCAAAAACGTCACGAGAAGCCAGCGCAGCATAAAGGCGTTCTGACTCAGAGGCGATGGCTTCGGTCACCGGCCACAAAGCCCTGTGCCTGCCAATGGTCATGCGTGGCAAAGCCCACTACCTTGAACAACTCACCCATCTCGTGCTCGCTGATCAGTTTCATGGCTTGCGCTCGCTCGGCCAATGGCGAAGCCGCCATGCGTTCGGCCAAGCCCAAATTCAACAAGAAGCGTGCTTGGCTGGTGTAACCCAGCACGTTCAGGCCTGCATCTTGGCCAGCCAAAGCGATGCCTGTGAAATTCACATGGGCGGTGGTGTCTTTCAAACCCACTGCGGCCAACGGGTTGGCATCGGCCTTGTGCGCTTGGTGACACATCACCGTGCCCATGTGGCGCTCGGGATGAAAAAACTCCGACTCTGGAAAGC
>CALEYZ010000010.1 GCA_937928195.1 uncultured Limnohabitans sp. | reverse complement strand
TCATGGCGTCTTCGATGCGGTCAACCGGATAAATGGTGAGGCCTTCAAAGTTCTTATCGTTCTTCTTGGGGGCGTTGGCTTTGGGCACCACGGCCACCGTAAAGCCCAGCTTGGCGGCTTCTTTGAGGCGCTCTTGGCCGCGGGGTGCGGGCCGCACTTCGCCGGCCAAACCCACCTCGCCAAACGCAATGAAACCCTTGGGCAAAGGCTTGCCTCGAAGAGATGAAGTGATTGCTAACATTACGGCCAAGTCAGCTGCAGGTTCACTAATGCGAACGCCACCCACCGCATTCACGAACACATCTTGGTCCATGCAAGCCACGCCAGCATGCCGGTGCAAGACCGCCAAGAGCATGGCCAAACGGTCTCTTTCGAGGCCCACCGACAGCCTGCGCGGGCTAGGGCCACCGCTGTCGACCAGGGCTTGAATTTCTACCAACAAAGGCCGCGTGCCTTCCAACGTGACCATGACGCAACTGCCCGCCACGGGCTCTTCGTGTTGCGACAAAAAGATGGCGCTGGGGTTGGAAACCCCCTTCAGGCCTTTTTCGGTCATGGCAAAAACACCAATCTCGTTGACGGCGCCAAAGCGGTTTTTGATGGCCCGAATAAGGCGGAAGCTGCTGTGGGTGTCGCCTTCAAAGTACAAGACGGTGTCGACCATGTGCTCTAAAACGCGCGGGCCTGCCAGCGCACCTTCCTTGGTGACATGGCCCACCAAAACGATGGCGGTGCCGGTGGCTTTGGCTGCGCGGGTCAGATGCGCTGCGCATTCTCTGACCTGTGCCACCGAGCCAGGGGCCGAGGTGAGCTGATCGGAGTACACCGTTTGGATGGAGTCGATGACCGCAATGTGAGGCCGCTCGGTTTGCAGGGTGGCCAGGATTTTTTCCAGCTGAATTTCGGCCAAGACTTGCACTTGGCTGTGGTCTAAGCCCAGACGCCTGGAGCGCAGGGCCACTTGAGCGCCACTTTCTTCGCCCGTCACATACAAGGTGTTCATGCCTTTGCGTTGCAAGGCATCGAGCGCTTGCAACAGCAGGGTGGACTTGCCAATGCCGGGGTCGCCGCCAATCAAGACCACGCCGCCTTCCACCACACCGCCGCCTAAAGCGCGGTCCAGTTCTTCAATGCCCGTGGGGCTGCGGTCGACATCGGTGGCTTCAATGTCGCCCAACTTGGTGAGCTCAGAGGTTTTGGCCAGCGCCTGAAATTGGCTGGTGTACCGGTTTTTGGCGCTGCCGCCGGCGTCGACCGTGCTTTCAATGAGGGTGTTCCAAGCGCCGCAGGCGGGGCATTTGCCCAACCAGCGCGGGGTGGTGCCGCCGCAATCGGTGCACGTGAAAATGGTTTTGTCTTTGGCCATGCTGCAAGCCTACCACTCTGTCGGGAACAAATGCACGCAGGGCGGAATCAGTCCCAGCCTTGTAAGAGTTTGTGGGTGATGTCGGCCGCGGGCAAGGCTTGGCAATCGGACGCGTTTTGCCCGGACCACAAAGGCGAGTAATCACCCGAACCCTGCGCTTCTGCTGCAGCCCGCAAAGGGGCCACAGCCGCAGTGGCCAATGGAAAATCGGGAGCTTCAGGGTTGATCGGTCCAAAGTCCGTCATGAACTTGTTCACAATGCCGCGCGCGGGTCTGCCGCTGAACAAATTGGTCAAAGCCGTATGGCGTGCTGCCGCTGACATCAGCGCTTGCCGGTGCACGGCGCTTGTGGTGGCTTCGTGGCTGGTCAAAAATGCGGTGCCCACTTGAACGGCGCTGGCGCCCAAGCGTTTGGCCGCTCCGACTGCTGCTGCACTGGAAATGCCGCCCGCCGCAATCACTGGCACCTTCACGGCTTTGACGATTTGCGGCAGCAAGGCCAAGGTACTGACTTGCGTGCTGACATCTTCCGTGAGGAACATGCCACGATGACCGCCGGCTTCCAAGCCTTGCGCAATCACGGCATCGGCGCCGTGCTGTTCAAGCCATTGGGCTTCTTGCACCGTGGTGGCGGAGGACCAAATTTGAAGGCCCCAAGCTTTGAGCTGTTGGACCCACTCGGCTTTCGGCAAACCAAAATGAAAGCTGACCACAGCCGGTTTGAACTGGCCCATGAGCGTCAAGCTTTCTTCGTTGAATGGCGCGCGGCCTGGGCCAGCGCCAACAGATTGGGGGTCAATGCCGTGCGATTGATAGGCCGCAGAGAGTTTTGCACGCCATGCAGCTTCTTTGTCGGCTTGTGGGACGGGCGGCGTGTGGCAAAAGAAATTGACGTTGACAGGCAATTGATCGCCCCAAACGGCGGACGCAGGGGCGCTCGATGCGATGGCCATCTGAAAGGCGCTGAGCTCGTTTTGCAATTGCGCCGCATTCAACATGGCGGCGGGCAGGCTGCCCAAGCCCCCCGCTTGGAAGACGGCGGCGGCCAACACATGGTTTTGGGAGCCGGCCATGGGCGCTTGCACCAATCGGAGGGTGTGGGCGTCGAAAAAAGAGGTGTGCATGGCGCAATTATTCCCTTTGTGCAGGCGCTTGACGAAAGCCCAAGGGCAATTTTTGACAGTGGCTCGGGTTAACCCGATTTTGCGTTGTTTGAAAATTCATTTAACATGTTAAATAAATTCAAACCTCATGAAACAACAAGCTTTCGTTCACCGCAATCTGCCTCGACTGCTGCTGCAAGCACGCGAGGCCGTGATGACGCACACCCGTCCCAGTCTGCGAGAGCACGGTTTGTCAGACCAGCAGTGGCGCGTGTTGCGGGTGCTGGGGGAACATGCCAGCAATGCAGAGGGCGTGGAGACAGGCAGGGTTGCCCGTGAAGCTTTTTTGCTTGGCCCCAGTTTGACGGGCGTGCTGACGCGCATGGAACGCGATGGTTTGATTGAACGCAGTCGCTGTCCGCAAGATGCACGGCGAACAGTGGTGAGGGCCACCAAGCTGGGTTTGTCCAAAGTGGCCAAGTTGTCGCAAGCCATTGAGGCGCACTACGTTTGGATGGAAAGCGAACTGGGCAAACAAAAATTGGCGCAGTTGTATCAGTTGTTAGATGCGGTGATTCAGTTGGAGACCTCGCCAACCGATGAAGCATTGCAAGAAATGGAATGAGCAAGATGAATCCCAACCCAATCAGCGACGCACGCTTTTGTCCGCAAGGCACCGTGTACGGCGCGCTGTTGAATTTTCAGCAAGAGTGGAATTTAAGAGCACCTCAAATGCCAGAGGCACCCTACAAAGGCGCACCCAAAGCACCGGTGCTGTTCATCAAAACGGCCAACACCTTCACGCCATCGGGTGGCAGCATTGCGGTGCCACCTTCGGTCGCCGAGGTGGACATTGGCGCCAATTTGGCCTGGGTGATGGGCGCAAACGCCAAAGCAGTGGCCTGTGTGTTGGTGAACGATGTGTCCATTCCCCACGAGAGTTATTACAGACCGCCTGTGAAGTTCAAATGTGTGGATGGCTTCTTGGGTGTGGGCTCCAAAGCGCGGGACATTGCGCAGGTCAACACCGATGCGGTGGTGATCACCGTCAAGGTGAATGGCCACGTGGTGCAACGTGTGAACTACGCAGACACTGTGCGCAAATCACACACTTTGCTTTCTGATGTTTCAGAGTTCATGACCTTTCAAGAAGGCGATGTGTTGTTGCTGGGCAGCGACTGCTTGCCCGATGGCAAACGCCCACGCGCCAAGGCCGGTGATGTGGTGGAAATTTCTGCCGAGGGTTTCGACACCTTGGTGAACACATTCGTGGGAGGTGCCGCATGAAGCACGCACGCATTGCTTGGGCTGGCGCCATTCATGAAGCCATAGAGTCTGAAGGCGAGTTGTTGCTCACCCGCAGCCCTTGGGCTGGCAAGCGCCTGAAGTTTGACGAGGTGGTGTGGCTGCCGCCTTTGGCACCCGTGCCGCAAGCCAGAACCATTTTGGCGTTGGGCTTGAACTACGCAGATCACGCCAAAGAATTGGCGTTCAAAGCGCCCGAAGAGCCCTTGGTGTTTGTCAAAGGCGAAGCCTCCTTGATCGGTCACAAGGCCATCACACGCAGACCGCAAGGCGTGACGTACATGCACTACGAGTGCGAGCTGGCGGTGGTCATTGGTCGCACCGCCAAGAATGTGAAAAAAGAAAATGCGTACGACTACGTCGGCGGCTACACGGTGGCCAACGACTATGCCATTCGAGACTATTTGGAAAATTGGTACCGCCCCAATTTCCGCGTGAAGAATCGCGACACCTGCACGCCCATTGGGCCGTGGTTGGTCGATGCCAAAGACATTCATGACCAGTACGGCAGTCCCATGAACTTGAGTTTGCAAACCACCGTGAACGGCAAGGTGACGCAAAGTGGCCACACGCGCGACATGATTTTTGATGTGCCCACCTTGATCGAGTATTTCAGTGCCTTCATGACGCTGCAACCCGGCGATTTGATTTTGACGGGCACCCCCGATGGGGTGGTGAATTGTGAAGTGGGCGACGAGATCGTTACCCGCATTGAGGGTGTGGGCGATTTGATCAACACCTTGGGTGAGTGACTCAACGCAAGCTAAAAATAGTTACAAGGAATTCAGACATGCGCATCGACCATTTGATTGACGGCAAAGCCGTTGCCAGTTCCCAAACTTTTGAAACCCGCGACCCCGCCACACAAGAAGTGCTGGCCGAAGTGTCCTCGGGCGGCACCGATGAAGTAAACCGCGCTGTCGCGTCCGCCAAAGCAGCTTTTCCAAAATGGGCCGGCACCCCCGCAACTGAGCGCGCCAAGATCATGCGCAAGTTGGGCGAACTGATTACCAAGCATGTCCCCGACATTGCGGAAACAGAAACACGCGATTGCGGACAAACCATTTCACAAACGGGCAAGCAATTGGTGCCACGTGCCGCTGACAATTTTTCTTACTTCGCAGAAATGTGCACGCGTGTGGATGGCCACACCTATCCCACCCCGACGCATTTGAACTACACGCTGTTTCATCCCGTGGGCGTTTGCGCATTGATCAGCCCTTGGAATGTGCCCTTCATGACCGCCACCTGGAAGGTCGCGCCATGTTTGGCGTTTGGCAATACCGCAGTGTTGAAGATGAGCGAGTTGTCGCCCCTGTCGGCCGCGCGTTTGGGTGAGTTGGCTTTGGAAGCCGGCGTGCCACCCGGCGTGTTGAACTTGGTGCACGGTTATGGCCGTGATGCGGGCGAGCCCTTGGTCTCGCATCCTGATGTGCGCGCCATTTCGTTCACGGGTTCTACCGCCACCGGCAATCGCATTGTGCAAAGTGCGGGCCTCAAAAAATTCAGCATGGAGCTGGGCGGTAAATCGCCGTTCGTGATTTTTGAGGATGCAGACTTGCCACGTGCCTTGGACGCAGCCGTGTTCATGATTTTCAGCAACAACGGTGAACGTTGCACAGCGGGCAGTCGGATCTTGGTGCAGCAAAGCATTTACGCCGACTTTGTGCAAAAGTTCACGGAGCGCGCCAAACGCATTGCGGTGGGTGACCCCTTGGACGAGAACACCATTGTGGGCCCCATGATCAGCCAAGCGCATTTGGCCAAAGTCAAAAGCTACATTGAGTTGGGGCCCAAAGAAGGCGCAACGATGTTGTGCGGTGGCTTGGACAAGCCCTCGTATGCAGCAGACTTATCCGATCGCGTGAAGAACGGTAACTTTGTGTGGCCCACGGTGTTTGCCGATGTCGACAACCGCATGAGGATTGCGCAAGACGAAATCTTTGGGCCAGTGGCCTGCCTCATTCCTTTCCGCGATGAAGCGCATGCCATTGAATTGGCCAACGACATTCAATACGGTTTGTCCAGTTATGTGTGGACCGAAAACATTGGCCGCGCGCACCGCGTGGCGGCGGCTGTAGAAGCTGGCATGTGTTTTGTGAACAGTCAAAACGTGCGCGATTTGCGCCAGCCCTTTGGCGGCACCAAGGCCAGCGGTACCGGCCGCGAAGGCGGCACTTGGAGTTACGAAGTATTTTGTGAACCTAAAAACGTGGCGGTGTCGATGGGCTCGCACCACATACCTCACTGGGGAGTTTGAGCATGGGACAAGTTTCACTCGCTGCCAAAATCACGCACGTGCCGTCCATGTATTTGAGCGAGTTGGACGGTCCGCAAAAAGGCACACGCCAAGCCGCCATTGATGGCCACCATGAAATCGACAGACGCTGCCGCGCCTTGGGCGTCGACACCATTGTGGTGTTTGACACGCACTGGTTGGTGAACTCGGCGTACCACCTGAACAATGCCGCGCATTTCAAAGGCAACTACACCAGCAACGAGTTGCCGCACTTCATCAGCAACATGCCTTATGAGTACGATGGCAATCCAGCGTTGGGCCATATTTTGGCCAAGGCCTGCAACGACGCAGGTGTGACCACGTTGGCGCACGAGCACACCAGCTTGGCCTTGGAGTACGGCACCCTGGTGCCCATGCGCTACATGAACACCGACCGCCATTACAAAGTGATTTCGGTGTCGGCGCTGTGCATGGTGCATTCCTTGGCCGAAAGCGCGCAATTGGGTTGGGCCATGCGCCGCGCCGTAGAGCAAGATTACGACGGCAAGGTGGCGTTTTTTGCCAGCGGCTCTTTGTCGCACCGCTTTGCACAAAACGGTTTGGCGCCTGAATACGCCAACAAAATTTGGAGTCCGTTTTTGGCACAGTTGGACCATGGCGTGGTTGAAATGTGGAAGCAGGGTGACTGGAAAACCTTCTGCGCCATGCTGCCCGAATATGCGGCCAAAGGCCATGGCGAAGGTTTTATGCATGACACGGCCATGTTGTTGGGTCTGTTGGGTTGGGACCAATACCAAGGTAAAGCGGAAGTGATCACGCCGTATTTTCCGAGCTCTGGCACGGGGCAAATCAATGCGGTGTTTCCGGTGACCGAAGTCCTTGACGAAGCGGGCCGCGCGGTCACCAACCTCAATCTCAAAAGCTTGAAAGATCCCTCTGCCGTCTATGCAGCTGGGGCCAGTCGCTTGTAAATTTTTTCGAAAGTCTTCACATGCCGCATTTGGTGATTTTGTATACGGGCCAGTTGGACGCCGAAACCAACATGAAGGCCTTGTGCCGTGATTTGGCCGATGCCATGCTCACGGTGGTGGACGAAGCGGGCAAGCAAGTGTTTCCAACGGGCGGCACCCGTGTGCTGGCTTATCCTGCGCCGCACTATGCCGTGGCCGACGGGGGTGCTGCGGGTCGCAAGGCCGCGCAGTTTGACAACAACCCGCAGGGCGGTTCGGAAGACTATGCGTTTGTGTATTTGAATGTGCGCATGGGCAAAGGTCGCACGGAGGCCACACAAAAGCGTGCAGGCGAGACCTTGGTGGCTGTGACCAAAAAACACTTTGCCGATCTCTTTGCCAAACGCCACATCGGCATTACTTTGCAAATTGACGTAGGACCTGAAGTGTTTGACAACAAGCACAGCAACATCCATCCTTTGTTTGCGGCCCTTTGAAAGAAAAGCATGTTTGATTCCCAACGCATTGCAGAACTGGCCGCTGAATTGCAGCAAGCCCAAACCACGCGCCAACAGGTCGAGCATTTTTCGAAACGCTTTCCGGGCATGAGCATTGAAGACGGTTACCGCGTTAGCCGTGCTTGGGTGGCATTGCAATTGGCGCAAGGCAGGCAAGTGATTGGTCACAAAATTGGCCTCACGTCGCGTGCCATGCAGCAGGCCAGCCAAATTGACGAACCCGATTACGGCACCTTGCTCGACAACATGTTGTACACCTGCACGCCCGGCAAAGTGCTTGACATTGCCTATACCGACTTTGTGGTGCCGCGTGTGGAAGTGGAGTTGGCCTTTGTGTTGAAAAAAGATTTGCAAGGTCCTAACGTGACTGTTGAAGAGGTGTTGGCGGCGACCGAGTACGTCACACCCGCCATCGAAATCATCGATTCACGCATTGAACAATTTGACCGCCACACCAAAGTGATGCGCAAAGTGTTTGACACCATCAGCGACAACGCGGCGAATGCCGGCATTGTGGTGGGCGCAGAAAAAGTGAACCCCCTCACCACCAACTTGCCATGGTGCGGTGCCATTCTCAAACTGAATGGTGTTGTTGAAGAAACAGGTTTGGCAGCCGGCGTACAAGGCCACCCTGCCGTGGGCATTGCATGGCTGGCCAACAAGTTGGCGCCTTGGGGTGAGCATTTGAAGGCGGGCCAAATTGTGTTGGCCGGCTCCTTCACCAAGCCCGTGCCTGCCAAAGTGGGCGATGTGTTCGATGCAGACTACGGCCCGCTCGGTCGTTTGCAATTTAAATTCAACTGAAAGTAGCGCGATGAAAACTCCTGTCAATCGTTTCAAAAAAGCCCTCGCAGACAAGCAAGCACAAATTGGTTTGTGGGTCGGCTTGGCCAACAGCTACAGCGCGGAAATCTGCGCCATGGCCGGCTTTGATTGGTTGCTCATTGATGGCGAACATGCGCCCAACAATTTGCAAAGCGTTCAACAACAGCTGCAAGCGATTGCCGCCTATCCTGTGAACAATGCCATTGCGCGTGTGCCGGTCGGCGATACAGCCTTGATCAAACAGTATTTGGATTTGGGTGCTGAAACTTTGCTGGTGCCCATGGTGGACACACCCGAGCAAGCCGCTCAGTTGGTTCAAGCCATGCGTTACCCGCAAGACGATGGCAAGGGCGGCGTGCGCGGCATGGGCGGCGCGCGCGCGTCGCGTTGGGGCATGTTTCCAGGCTACGCCAAAGAAGCCAATGCGCAGGTGTGTTTGCTGGTGCAAGCCGAATCGCGTGAAGCATTGAAAAACTTGGACGCCATTGCCAACACACCAGGCGTGGATGGCGTGTTCATTGGCCCTGCCGACTTGTCGGCTTCCTTAGGCCATGTGGGCGACCCCAATCATCCAGAAGTGCAAGCCGCCATTGAAGACGCCATTGCCCGCATTTTGAAAGCAGGCAAAGCGCCCGGTATTTTGACGTCCGATGAGGCACAAGCCAAACACTATTTGACGCTGGGCGCCTTGTTTGTGGCGGTGGGTTTGGACACTCAAATCTTGGTGCGTCAAACGGCAGCTTTGGTTAAAAAATTCAAACCCAATGCCGGCATTGAGTTGCCGACTTCAGGACAGGTGTATTGATCATGTTGACGCATCAACTTCCCAGCGTTCGCTCTTTGCAGCATGAAGTGCATCCCAAAGAGTGGGAAGCGCGTGTGCAGCTGGCAGCGTGCTACCGCGTGTTTGCCTTCTTGGGTTGGACCGAGATGATTTACAACCACATCACCTTGCGTTTGCCGCAAGAGGTGAGTGGCGCTGAAAAACATTTCTTGATCAATCCCTTTGGTCTTCACTACAGCGAAGTCACCGCTAGCAACTTGGTCAAAATTGATGTGAAGGGCAAGGTCTTGGATGGCTCGCCCTATCCTGTCAACCCGGCTGGTTTTACGGTGCATGCCGCCATTCACGAGGGCTTGCCCGAAGCGCATTGCGTGATGCACACACACACCACGGCAGGTGTGTCCGTGGCGTGCTTGAAAGAGGGCTTGCAACAAACCAATTTCTACACGGCGCAATTGCACAACATGATTGCGTACCATGACTTTGAAGGCATCACCATCCATGCCGAAGAAGCGCCGCGCTTGCTGAAGAGCATTGGCAACAAGCAGGCTGTGATTTTGCGCAACCATGGCTTGCTGTCTTGGGGCGCCACACTGCCGCAAACCTTTGCCATCTTGTGGACCTTGCAACGCGCTTGTGAAATTCAGTTGGCCACGTTCAGCATGGGTGGCCCTCAAGCGGTCATTCCTGTGAGTGAAGACATCGCTGCCAAATGCACACGCGATGCATTGCAGTTCAATCCCAACCATGGCGCCGGCACCGATGTGCTTGACGCCCTCATCCGGCAAGTCGACCGCAGCACGGTGCGCCCGGAAGAAAGCTATCGTTTATGAAAGTTTGCATTTATGGCGCAGGTGCCATTGGGGGTTGGGTCGGTGTGCACTTGGCGCAAACAGGTCATGACATCAGTGTGGTGGCGCGTGGTGCCACGCTTGAAGCGCTGCAGAAGAATGGGCTTCAGTGTGTTCAAACGCAAGCGGCAGAGGTGCGTCTCAAAGCCGATGTCAAAGTGTCTGCCAACCCCGCAGATTTAGGCCCGCAAGATTTGGTGATCGTGGCCGTCAAAGCGCCCGCCATGGCGGACGTCGCCAAAGGCATTGCACCTTTGTTGGGCTCCAACACCATGGTCATGACGGCCATGAATGGTGTGCCTTGGTGGTTTTTCCAAGGCTTTGGGGGCAAGTTGCAAGGCACGACGCTCAACACCATCGACCCTGAAGGGCGCATTGCCAAAGCCATTCCCGCACACCATGTGGTGGGCTGTGTGGTGCACGCCAGTTGTTCACTCGATGCACCCGGTGTGGTGAGGCATCACTTCGGCCAAGGTTTGATCTTGGGCGAGCCGGCTGAACAAAGCGGCGAGGTGAGTGCGCGCGTGCAGCAGTTGGTGGCGGATTTAATGGCCGCAGGTTTCAATGCCAGTGCCTCAGCCCAAATTCAAAAAGACGTTTGGTACAAGCTGTGGGGCAACATGACCGTCAACCCCATCAGCGCCATCACGGGTGCAACAACAGACCTGATCATGAAGGATGATTTGGTGCGCGACTTTGTGTCTAAAGTGATGCTGGAGGCCAAGGCCATCGGTGAAAAGATAGGGATTCCCATTCAACAAACCCCCGAAGACCGACATGCAGTCACCTTGAAGTTGGGTGCATTCAAAACCTCCATGTTGCAAGATGTGGAGGCCGGTAAAACGGTGGAGCTGGATGCCCTGGTCAGTGGTGTGCGCGAGTTGGGTCAATTGACGCAGGTGGCCACCCCTTACACAGATGCCTTGTTGGGCCTCAGTCGCCTGCATGCCAGCGTGCGCGGACTTTACCCCGCACAATGACGCCATGACTGAAAAATCCAAAGCCCTGTCCACCACCGCATTTGCCACCTTGTTGCTCATCGCGTTCATGATGGGGGCCAACCATGTGTCTGCGCGTTTTGCTTTCAACAATGGGGTTGATGTGGTGACGGCGGTCAGTTTTCGAAGTGCGGTGACGGCTTTGGTGGTGGGCTTGATTTTGTGGCAACAAAAGGTGTCTTTGCGCATCACGGCGCAACACAAAAAATACTTGCCCATCATTGGTGTTTTGATTGCAGTGCAAAGTGTGTGCTTGTATTCATCGGTGGCCAGGTTGCCGGTGGCTTTGGCTTTGTTGGCCTTCAACACCTATCCACTGTCGACCGCTTTTTGGGCTCGTGTGCTGTACAAGCATCAGCCCGAAAAAGCAGTGATATGGAGCATGCCGCTCATCTTGGTGGGCTTGGCTTTGGCGCTGGACGTGATGGGTGCAGCCTCTGGTTTGGGCGCCGCTGAGCATTGGGCTCAAATTGGAAGTGGTGTGGCGTTTGCCTTGGCTGCATCTGCCACTTTTGGTTTGGCTTTGGTCTACACCCAACACGAAACAGCCGATTTGGATGGTCGCTTGCGCACCTTCTCCACCATGACCTTGGTGGGTGTGTTGGCCGTGGCGACCGCACTCAGTCAAGGCGGTTTTCACATGCCACAAGCACCTGCTGGGTGGTGGGGCTTGGGCATGCTGACGTTTTTATATGGCACGGCTTTTACGATCATGTTCACCGTGCTGCCGCGCTTGGGCGTGGTGGGCAACTCGGCCATCATGAATGTCGAGCCGGTCTTTGCGTTGACTTTGGCTTGGGCCTTGCTAGATCAAGCCATTGCACCCATTCAGTTGGTGGGCGCGGCGTTGGTGGTGGGCACGGTGATGTGGCTGGGGCTGCGCAAGCGATAAGCATTCGGCAGTGCCATCGCAAGCCCTGCTGCCTGTTTCAGTCCAAAGCTTTTTTCAAACTCAGCGCGGTGTCGTAAACCACATTCTTGGAAGCGCCCGTGATGTCGCTGGTGAGCTTCACGGCCGTTTTCAAAGGCAGCTCGGTCAGCAACAACTTGAGTGTGCGCAAACTGTCTGCATCCAACGACTCGTTGTTGTCTTGTTTGGGTTTGTCCAGTGCATGAATCAGCAGTGCAAACTCGCCGCGCACATGTTCGGCTTTTTGTGCAAACCACGCTGGCAGTTGTTGAGCCTCAACGGTATGCACTGTTTCGAATTGCTTGGTCAATTCTCGCCCCACGGTGATCCGGCGTGAACCCAAACTGGCCAGTGCCTGTGCCAAAGCTTCGATGCGGTGAGGTGCTTCAAGCAAGACAACCGCTCGGGGCTCGCCCTGAATGATGTCAACAGCACGTTGGCGTTCTGTGGCTTTGGACGACAAGAAGCCTGTGAAGACAAAACCGCCTTCTCCCGTCATGCCTGCTGCGCTGAGCAATGTGGTGACGCTGCTGGCGCCAGGCAGCGGCATGACTCTGTAACCTGCCGCTGCCACGGTGGCAACCAAACGCGCACCAGGATCGCTGATGGCGGGTGTGCCGGCATCGCTGACATAGGCCACACGCTGGCCTTGCGCCAAACGGGCAATGACTTGCGTGGCCGCCTCGGCTTCGTTGTGCTGGTGCACTGCCAGCAGTTGTGAATTGTTCCGGTCTAAACCATAGGCGCGCAGCATTTGTTGGGTGTGTCGCGTGTCTTCGCAGGCCAAGGTGTCTGCCCTTTCAATCACATACAAAGCGCGCAAAGTGATGTCGGCCAGATTGCCAATGGGGGTGGCCACCACATACAGTGTGCTGGCGGGGTGGTTTTGAGGACCCACTGCTTCGCGCGCGGCTTGAAAGGCTTTGCCATAAACCGAGGACAGCGACGCACCCGCTGCTGGTGTCAAAGCCGAAGCCGTTAAATCTGCTGACGTTAAATCATCAGATGCTGAGGGCGCTTCAGAATGTTCAGAAGGTGAAGTCAATGGTGTTCCTAGGTCCTACAAGTCAACACAAAATTCAACGCAAAATGCAATGCAAAATTCCAGACGAACGATCAGTTAAACAGTCGCCACAGCAAAGCACCAAACAAATGGGCGATGCCGCAGAAGATGCAGCACTGCACTTTTTGCAACGGCAGGGCTTGCGTTTGATACAGCGCAATTATCGAACGCCTGGCAGGGGTGGCGGCGAAATTGACCTCATTTTGCAAGAATCTGACAGCACCCTGGTGTTTGTCGAGGTGCGCAAACGCGCGCAAGGCCAGTTTGGAGGTGCCCTGGGCAGTGTCAGTCGGGCCAAACAACGTCGCATCATCTTTGCTGCGCGCTACTTTCTATGGCGTTGGCAGCAGTTGCCCCCCACGCGCTTCGATGTGGTGGCTTGGGAAGCCAGCGGCCTGATTTGGCAGAAGGCTGCCTTTGACGCGGGTGCTTGATCAAAATCGCGTGACCCATCGGCATGTGCTGCGGGTATCATCCTGCTCATGTTAGACCTGCGCATTCAGCAACATTTCATCGACAGTGCCGACCTGCAGTACCAGGCAGCCGAAACTTTGGCCAAACCTTTGGACGCAGGCGTGCAGGCGCTCATGGCCTGTGTCACCAGTGGTGGCAAGGTGATGGTGTGCGGCGAGGGCAGTTCTGCCGCTTTGGCGCAATACTTTGCAAGTCTGTTTGTGGGTGGTTTTGAGCGCGAACGCCCTGAGTTGGCGGCCATTGCCTTGCGACACGAAGGCATGGGTGATCCGGCCTATGCTGGCTTGGCGCGTCAAGTGCGCGCATTGGGACAAGCCGGCGATGTGTTGTTGTTGCTGACAGCCAACGGTGAAGAAGAAGGGTTGATGCGTGCTTTGCATGCGGCTCACGAGCGCGACATGACGGTCATTGCCCTCACCGGCAAAGGGGGCGGTGCGGTGGCCAAGGCCTTGCGTGAAACCGATGTGCATGTGGGCATTCCGCACGACCGCGCTGCCAGAATTCGAGAAGTGCAACAATTGGCGTTGCATTGTCTGTGTGATGGCGTGGACGCTCAACTCATGGGTGACCAGGACGCCGTCTCCTAAAGTTTTTTCAAGCTTGCCTGAATTCACTTTATCCCGGCACCCGATTAAAATATTTCAAGACTCTCTAAGGAATTCCAAGTGAAACTCAATCTCAAACGTTGGATGCTGTCTGGTTTGGCCGTCAGTGCCGTCATCGCCAGTTTGTCGGCTTGCGCACCTTTGGTCGTCGGTAGTGCCGTGATGAGTGGCATGGTGGCCATTGACCGTCGCACCACGGGCATCCAGTTGGAAGACGAAGGCATTGAGTTGCGCACCGCACAAGGTCTCCGTCAAAATCTCAGCGATGCAGCCCATGTCAATGTCACCAGCTACAACCGCATGGTGCTTTTGACCGGCGAGGTCAGTTCCGCTGCCGAAAAAGACCGCGCCGAACGTTTGGCCAAAAGCCAAGAAAACGTCAACTCTGTGGTCAACGATTTGGCCGTACAACCAGCCAGTTCTTTAACCCAGCGCTCCAAGGACACCATCACCACAGGTCAAATCAAGGCCTTGCTGGTTGATGCCAAAGATTTGCAATCCAATGCATTCAAAGTGATCACTGAGCGCGGCATTGTGTACCTGATGGGCCGCGTCACTGCCCGTGAAGCGCAACGTGCTTCTGAAATTGCACGCAGTGGCAGTGTCAGTGGCGTGGTGAAAGTGGTGCGTGTGTTCGAGACCATTACTGAAGAAGAACTCAAACGAATCAGCGCACAACCCCTGTCACCACAGGCACAGCCCAAGATCTGAACAATTACTTCAAGCGTTTGATCAGGCTGGAAGTGTCCCAGCGCTTGCCGCCCATTTGTTGCACGTCGGCGTAGAACTGATCGACCAAAGCGGTAACAGGCAAACGCGCGCCATTGCTTTTGGCCTCTTCCATCACCAGGCCCAAGTCTTTGCGCATCCAGTCAACGGCAAAGCCAAAGTCAAACTTGTCTGCCACCATGGTTTTGCCGCGGTTGTCCATTTGCCAGCTTTGAGCTGCGCCTTTGCCAATGACGTCCAGCACCAAGTTCATGTCCAGGCCGGCTTTTTGGCCAAAGGCAATGGCTTCGGACAAACCTTGGACCAAGCCTGCAATGCACACTTGGTTGACCATCTTGGTCAATTGGCCTGCACCGGACTCACCCATGAGGGTGTAGGCGCGAGAGAAAGCCATGGCCGCAGGTCGGGTGGCTTCAAAAATGGCGGCATCGCCGCCGCACATCACGGTCAACAGACCGTTTTGTGCGCCACCTTGCCCGCCCGACACTGGCGCGTCAATGAAGTGGATGCCTAGGGCTTTGGCTGCGGCGTAGAGCTCACGCGCCACGTTGGCCGAGGCCGTGGTGTGGTCAACAAAGATGGCGCCCTTTTTCATGCCAGCAAAGGCGCCATCTGCGCCCAAGACCACGGCGCGCAAATCATCGTCATTGCCAACGCAGCAAAAAACGATGTCGGCATTTTTCACAGCTTCGCGAGGCGTCGGCGCATGCGCTGGCTGGCGTGAGTCTGCAAATTCTTTGCACCACGCGGCTGCTTTGGCCTCGCTGCGGTTGTAAACCGTGACGGCATGACCGGCACGTGCCAAATGGCCTGCCATGGGGTAGCCCATGACGCCCAGGCCCAAAAAGGCCACATGTTGTGAGGGTGCGGATTCGTAGGTTTTGGCGTTCAAGCTGCTCATGGTGCGTTCGGTGTTGGGGTTTGAAATAAGGGGTGAACAGAAAGACTGAAACGAAGGTCAATCATCTAAGCCGTGATTGTCCATCAGTTTTGGATTTTGCGGGTATTTGCGGAGTCGCTCCAGCGTCTGCAAGCTGATTTCTTGGTTGTGAAACAAGCGCAGCAAGCTTTGGTCTAGGGTTTGCATGCCGACTGACTGACCAGTTTGCAGCAGCGCGTACAACTGGCTGACCTTGCCCTCGCGCATGAGGTTGCGCACAGCGGGCGTGGCCACCATGATTTCGTGCGCGGCCACGCGTCCTTGACCCGAGCGATGCGGGCACAGTGTTTGCGCCAACACGGCCACCATGCATTCGGCAAACAAGGCACGCACCCCTTCTCTTTCGTGTGAGGGAAAGGCATCCACCAATCGGTCCAGGGCTTGTGGCGCGCTGGCTGTGTGCAAAGTGGCCAACACCAAATGCCCCGTTTCGGCGGCCGTCAACGCCAGCTTGATGGTGGCGCTGTCGCGCAGCTCGCCCACCAGCAGCACATCAGGGTCTTCGCGTAAACCAGCGCGCAAGCCCGATTCAAAGTCGGGCGTGTCGCGGCCCACTTCGCGTTGATGCACCAAGCTCAACTGTGATGTGTGGATGAATTCAATCGGGTCCTCCAGCGTCAAGACATGCGCTTCGCGTTGCGAGTTGATGTGATGCAACAAAGCGGCCAGCAGCGTGGATTTGCCGCTGCCCGTAGGGCCTGTGATGAGCACCAAGCCATGGGGCTGTAGGCCCCAATTGGCAACACAAGCGGGTGCTTTCAAGCGTTGCAGTTCTGGCAAGTGTGAGGCAATCAAGCGCAATGCCAAAGCAGGTCCACGGGCCTGGGCAAATGCATTGACCCGAAAGCGGCCAAGCAATGGCAATGACACGGCAAAGTCGAGGTTGTTGTGAGTTTGTGTGAGGTCAATGGCTTGTGCATGGTTCAACGCATGGGTTTGGAGCAGCGCCTTGCGAATACCATGCACATCCTCCGCGCTCACCACGCGTGACATCGCATCTGCTGGCAATGCGTAAGACTCGCACCATTGCGCTACTCGCCGCAGGTGACCATCGACGCGCAGCCAAGGCATCTCGCCGGTTGACCAGTGCACGTCCGATGCGCCTAGGCTTCGCGCCAGGCGCAAGATGTGTTGCCATGCCATTGAATTTTCTTCGTCCGCAGAGATTTGGTAAGCTTGTTGCATGAGCATTTCAGTTTCAGCCAATCTGGCGCAAGTCCGCAAGCGAATTGAGCTTGCATCGCTTGCGGTGGGCCGTCCTGTTGACGCCGTTAAGTTGTTGGCGGTGTCCAAAACCATGCCAGCACAGGCGGTGCGTGAAGCGCACGCAGCTGGGCAGTTGGCGTTTGGTGAAAACTACATTCAAGAAGCAGTGGACAAGATGCTGTCATTGGCAGATTTGCCTTTGGAGTGGCATTGCATTGGCCCGATTCAAAGCAACAAAACCAAGCTGGTGGCCGACAACTTTGCGTGGGTGCACAGCATCGACCGACTGAAAATTGCCGAAAGATTGTCAGCGCAGCGACCCGCACATTTGCCCGCTTTGCAGGTGTGCTTGCAAGTGAATGTCGATGGCGGTAGCAACAAATCTGGCGTGGCGCCCTCAGAGCTCATGGCCTTGGCACAAGCGGTTGCGAAATTGCCGCAGCTTCAATTGCGCGGCATCATGACGATTCCAGAACCTGCAGAAAATGAAGCGGCGGCGCGCGCAGTGCACCGTCAGGCCAAAGCCTTGTTTGACAGTTTGAATGCGGCAGGCCTGAAGCTGGACACGCTCTCCATGGGCATGACCGGCGATTTAGAAGCCGCCATTGCAGAAGGCAGTACCTGTGTGCGCGTGGGCACGGCCATTTTTGGCCAGCGTTAGAAACTCAATTTAAAAACGCGGCAAATCAGGGTGTGAAATTTGCCCACCACGCACCAGCATCTTGCCGTATTCTGCGCAGCGGTTGTGCGTGGGAATGACTTTGCCAGGGTTGAGCAAGCCCATGGGATCGAAGGCTTTTTTCAAGGCAAACATTTGCGCGTTTTCTTCGCTTGAAAACTGCACGCACATGCTGTTGAGTTTTTCAACGCCCACACCGTGCTCCCCCGTGACCGTGCCGCCCATGGCCACACTGGTTTCCAGAATGTCCGCGCCAAACAACTCACAGCGGTGCATTTGGTCGGGGTCGTTGGCGTCGAACATGATGAGGGGGTGCAAGTTGCCATCGCCAGCGTGGAACACGTTGGCGCAGCGCAACTGGTATTTCTTTTCCATCTCGGCAATGGCCAACAAAATGTCGGCCAAACGTTTGCGCGGAATGGTGGAGTCCATGCACATGTAATCGGGGCTGATGCGGCCCGATGCGGGGAAGGCATTTTTACGGCCACTCCAAAAGCGCAAGCGCTCGGCCTCGTCTTTGCTGACCGTGATGGCGGTGGCGCCACAGCCGCGCAGCACATCGCTCATGCGCTCAATTTCTTCGGCCACCTCTTCGGGCGTGCCATCGCTTTCGCACAACAAAATGGCTTCGGCATTCAGGTCATAGCCAGCATGTACAAAATCTTCGACGGCCGCCGTCATGGGCTTGTCCATCATTTCCAGACCTGCCGGAATGATGCCGGCTGCAATGACCGCTGCCACGGCATCGCCGGCTTTGCGAATGTCGTCAAAGCTGGCCATGATGCAGCGCGCCAGTTGCGGCTTGGGCACCAACTTGACGGTGACTTCGGTGGTGATGGCCAACATGCCTTCACTGCCCACCAGCACGGACAGCAAATCAAAACCAGTGGTGTCCAAGGCATCACTGCCAAAAGTGATGGGCTCACCCTCAATGGTGAAGCCTTTGACTTTGAGCACGTTGTGCAAAGTGAGGCCGTACTTCAGGCAGTGCACGCCGCCAGAGTTTTCGGCCACGTTGCCGCCAATGGTGCAAGCAATTTGACTGGAAGGATCGGGTGCGTAATACAAGCCATGCGGAGCAGCAGCCTCCGAGATGGCCAAATTGCGCACGCCGCATTGAACCACTGCTGTGCGCGACACGGCATCCACTTTGACAATCTGGTTGAACTTGGCCATGGACAAGGTCACGCCCATTTTGTGGGGCATGGCGCCTCCCGACAGACCCGTGCCTGCACCGCGCGCCACCACGGGCACTGCCAAGGCATGGCAAGCTTTGAGCACGGCTTGCACTTGGCCTTCTGTTTCTGGCAATGCCACCACCAGCGGGCGTTCACGGTAAGCGGTTAGGCCATCGCACTCAAACGGCACGGTGTCTTCTAGCGTGTACAGCAAGGCGTGCTTGGGCAGTACCGCACTCAGTGCAGCAACCACTTGCGCTTGGCGTTCAGCACGGGACAAAGCATCGGTGTGGGTGATGGCGTTCATGGCAAAGCTTTCAAGCGCAAATGACAATCAGACTTATTTGAAGATCACCGTTTTGTGGCCGTTCAACAGCACGCGGTGTTCGCTGTGCCATTTGACGGCACGGGCCAACACTTGGCTTTCGGTGTCGCGTCCTTGGGTGGTGAGGTCTTCCACTGTTTTGGAATGGTCCACACGCGCCACGTCTTGTTCAATGATGGGGCCTTCGTCCAAGTCTGCCGTGACGTAGTGCGCTGTGGCACCAATCAGTTTGACGCCGCGGTCGTGCGCTTGGTAATAAGGCTTGGCACCTTTGAAGCTGGGCAAGAACGAGTGGTGAATGTTGATGGCACGGCCGGAAAGTTTGCGGCACAAGTCGTCCGACAAAATTTGCATGTAACGCGCCAGCACCACCAACTCTGCGCCTTCCGCTTGAATCACTTCAAACTGCTTGGCTTCGGCCTCGGCTTTGTTGGCCGCCGTCACGGGGATGTGGTGGAAGGGCACGTTGTAGCTGGCCGCCAATTGGTAAAACTCGCGGTGGTTGCTCACAATGGCCCGAATGTCGATGGGCAGCAAACCGCTTTTCCAGCGAAACAGCAAGTCGTTCAGGCAATGGCCTTCTTTGCTGACCAAGATGACCGTGCGCATGGGTTGCGTGGTGCTGTGCAGGTTCCATGTCATTTGGAAGGGGGCTGCAAAGCTGGTCAGCTGGGTGCGCAAGTCGGCTTCTGACACTTGGTCGCATGCAAATTGCACGCGCATGAAAAACAGACCGGTGTCATGGTCGTTGTATTGCGCGGCTTCTTCAATGTTGCCGCCGCGTTCCAGCAAAAAACCTGACACAGCGTGCACGATGCCCGTTCTGTCGGGGCAGGATAGCGTGAGAATAAATGCGTGATTCATGGGCGACATTGTCGCAGGGACAGGGCGACTTTGCCAAAACTTAAGCTTTGACGGGTTTACACTGGTCACTTGTTGAATTTTCAGCCCCTTTGGGGCAGCGAGGTGATCCCATGTCTTCTCCCCAAAACCAGCAGCCTGCAGGCGCCACCGCCTTCAACATGGACCATCAGTGGTTGCCGTTCACGGCCAACCGCCATTTCAAGCAAGTGCCGCGCATTTTTGTCGCAGCCGAGGGCATGCACTTCACCACCCACGACGGCCGCCAGGTCATCGACGGTATTTCCAGCTTGTGGTGCGTGGGCGCGGGGCACAACCGCAAGCCCATTGCCGAGGCCATCAAAAAGCAACTGGACACCCTGGACTACGCCACGGCCTTCCAAATCAGCAACGACCAGGCCTTTGAAGCGGCCCAAATGATTGCCGATCTGTGCCCCGGTGACCTCAACAAAGTGTTGTTTTGCAATTCTGGCTCAGAAGCTGCGGACACCTCCTTGAAAGTGGCCTTGGCCTATCACCGTGCTCGCGGCGAAGGCCATCGCAATGTGTTCATTGGTCGTGAAAAAGGCTATCACGGCGTGAACTTTGGCGGCATGAGCGTGGGTGGCTTGCCGGCCAACCGCAAAGTCTACGGTGCGCAGTTGTTGCCCCGCGTGGACCACATGCGCTTCATCCACGACCCCGTCAACCATGCCTACATTCACAACGAAGAGCCGGTGTGGCAAGAAGACCCCTTGTTGGAATTGGAAGGCCGCATCTTGGCCTTGCACGACCCCAGCAACGTGGCCGCCATCATTGTGGAACCCGTGGCGGGTTCAGCCGGTTGGTATTTGCCACCCAAGGGTTACCTGAAGCGTTTGCGTGAAATTTGCGACAAGCACGGCATTCTGCTTATTTTTGACGAAGTGATCACGGGCTTTGGCCGCATGGGCACCAACTTTGGCGCTGACTATTACGGCGTCGTGCCCGACATGCTCAACTTTGCCAAATGCGTCACCAATGGTGTGATTCCTTTGGGTGGCGTGGTCTGTCGTGATTTCATTTACGACGCCATGATGAATGCCAACACGCCCGATCACGTGATTGAGTTTTTCCATGGCTACACCTATTCCGGTCACCCTGTGTCTTGCGCAGCGGCCATTGCCACCCTGAAATTGCTCAAAGAAGAAAAGCTCTTTGAGCGTGCTGGCCAAATGGGCCCCGTGCTGGGCGATGCCATGCACAGCGCCTTGAAGGGCTTGCCCAACGTGATTGGCATTCGCAGTTTGGGCTTGGCCGGCGCTGTGGAGTTGGCCTCCATTGCGGGTGCACCTGGTAAGCGTGCGTACGACATCTTTTTGGACTGCTACAACAAGGGCGTTTTGGTACGTGCCGCGGGTGAAAACTTGGTGCTCTGCCCACCCTACATTGTTGAAAAAGAACACATCGACACCATGGTGAACGTCCTGGCCGACAGCATTCGCAAGCATGCTTGAAGCCGTGACGGCTTGTTGCAAAACTGCGCACAGCAAGAGGTGAGTTGCTGTTGCGCCCTTTGCCTCATTTTTTCCAAATCGCCCTGACCTTGTTGGTGGCTGTGGCCGCGGCACTGTTGTGCCGATGGCTTCGCACGCCCATCCCTTGGATGCTGGGCCCTTTGTTGGGTGTGGCGGCTTGCTCGATTGCGGGTGCGCCAACGCGCAGCTCGGCGCTTTTGCGCAATGTGGGTCAGTGGGTCATTGGTGCGGCGTTGGGACTGTATTTCACGGCCGAAGTGGGGCAGTTGGTCGTCAGCCTGTGGTGGGCCATTGTGCTTGGCATTGTTTGGGCGCTGGCCTTAGGGTTTGGTTTTGGCCTGTGGTTGCATCATCGCAGTGCGGCTGACTTGCCCGAACTGTCTGCGCGCGACTTGCGCGCCACCACGTATTTTGCAGGCGCTATTGGCGGCGCTTCAGAGATGGCCCTGTTGGCAGATCGCAACCACGCGCGAACCGATTTGGTGGCGGCTTCGCACAGTCTGCGCTTGGTGATGGTGGTGGTGTGCTTGCCCTTTGGCATGCAGTGGTTTCAGTCGCATTGGGGCTTGCATGTCAACAGCAGTCTGTTGCCGGGGCCGCGTTTGTTGCAATGGCCAGGGATTTTTTATTTGGCCATGGCCACAGGTGCTGGCGCGCTGTTCATGAGCGCCATCAAACGCAACAACCCTTGGTTCATGGGGCCCTTGTTGGTGGCCATGGGCCTGACCCTGAGTGGTGTTCAATGGACCGCGGTTTCCTCTGAAATGTCCAACATGGCGCAGCTGTTCATTGGCATCAGTTTGGGTGTTCGTTTCAAGCGAGAGTTTGTGCGCACGGCCCCCAAATGGTTGTTGTCGGTGGCCATCGGTACCTTGGGCATGATCGCAGCCTCGGGGCTGTTTGGTTGGGTCTTGGCATGGGGCACCGATTTGCATCCTGCCACCATGATTTTGGGAACGTCACCGGGCGGCATTGCCGAAATGGCCATCACTGCCAAAGTGTTGGAGTTGGGCGCACCCGTGGTGACGGCGTTTCAAGTGTGCCGTTTGATTGCGGTGCTGTTGATTGTGGCGCCGTTGTACCAGTGGGTCGCCGTGTCAGAGACGCCCGACAGCCAGGCTCAGTGAACCACGACAGGCTGCTGTGCCAAGCCTGTGTACTGTTCCAAGGTGTCTTCAACTTCTTCTTGGGTGGGCGTGTTGAGTTGCCACGCTTGAATGTGCATTTGGAACATCTCGGCCCAGGAGCCATCCAAATAGACTTCTTTGCCTGAACGCTTGTCGACAATTTCAAAGCCGTGGCGCTCCAGTGTGGGGGCTTTGGGCGTTGCGCTTTCTTCGCCCGTGTCGTTGGCCAACACATGCATGACGGCGAAAGATTCGGATTCGTACAACAAGTTCATGGTGACATTCTGTCTTAAGTCTGTCTCAAATAGATAGGGCCTGCTTATTTTTTTTCAAGCCCTGCAAAAAGACTCAATCAACCAAGGCCGGTAGCACTTCTGAGCCGCGCATTTCCATGTCAATGAAATTGCCCGAGACTTGGGTAATTTTGATGCGAGCGGGCAGGCCGCCGATGCCTTTGGCCAACCACATTTCAATTTGACTGTCGAATTTGCCACGCGGCAAACAGACCCAACGCTGTGCCTCGATTCGCTCGCCATTGACTTCGATGAACTCATCGGCTTTGTAAGTGAGCGTCCAATTGGCGGCGTCGCGTGCGGTAGCGGTTTGCACTGTCAACTCGGCGCCAGGTTTGAAACTTTGCGCAGACACTGTGGCGGCCATTTGGATGAACAAACTCACCTGATCTTGCGCACCGGGCAGCAAAGGCGCGCTGGGTAAATTGCCACTGAAACTGATTTTTTGTGAGTCTGTCTCAAAGTGGGCGGCACGTTCGCTGCGGGCAGTGTCTGAGTAACGTGTAGGTGACAGCCCCCCCTCATTGAGCATGCCCACACTGCGCCAAATGCGGCTGCCCACTAAAAATGCCTTGACGCGCAACTCGGCTTCGTAGGCTCGGGGCAAGGTGGGCCCTGCTTTGAGCTGCCATTTGAGTGTGCCGGAAGCGTAGTAATTCAATCCCCGCTCTTGCCCGCTTAACTTGTAGTTGATTTGAACGTTGTCGGGGAAGTTGCCGACTTTGGCCACTTGGGCGTTGGACATCGCACTGCCAGGCTGGGTGACTGGTTCACTGGTGACGGGCAAGCTGCTTGGCGCAGTTGTTGTAGCGGGTGTTTCTGCCATGCCCCCTGTTGGCTCAGTGACATCGTCTTGGGGTGCAGGAAGTGCGGCTGAGGCTAAGGCTTGCATTCCCCTGTCTGGGGCAGTTTGACTGTGAGCCGTCACTTCATGTGTGGGGGCGCGCTTCAATGGGCGAACCACAACGGGTGGTTTTTCCACGGCAGGCTTGGCAGGGCTGGCGCTTTCTGAACTGAGGACGCGTGTTTGCAGTGGCGCCAGTTTGTGTGATGCCGAGTGCAAACGCCACAAATCGGTGCCCGAAGAGAGCAGCAGTGCCACATGCAAAGCGGCCACCCCTAGGCCCAAAACCAGCAATTGCTGGCGTCTGGGCAGGGTGGTGACGGCAGTGGCAACGGGCATGTCAAAAGGTGTCAATGAGGGGGGCGAAACAACAGCTGGAAAAATGGCGGAGTTTGTGAAATTCTAGGGCCGCGCAGATTGGTTAAACTGAAGTATGGCTTTGAATCCATTGCAAATGTTTCACGTCAGTGATTCAAGCCTTCAATTTCAAACCAATTTCGAGACCCACCATGAAATTAGCTACCTACAAAGACGGATCACGTGATGGTCAATTGGTCGTGGTATCCCGCGACCTGAGCACAGCGCATTATGCGACTGGCATTGCACAGCGCATGCAGCAGGTGCTGGACGACTGGAATTTTCTGGCGCCCCAACTGGAAGACCTTTACCAAACCCTGAATTCAGGCAAAGCGCGCCATGCGTTTCCATTTGACCCGAAGCAGTGCATGGCACCGCTGCCGCGCGCCTATCAGTGGGCGGATGGTTCGGCTTATTTGAATCACGTCGAATTGGTGCGTGCATCACGCAATTCGGAAGTGCCTCAAAGCTTTTACAACGACCCCCTCATGTACCAAGGTGGCAGCGATGACTTCATCGGTCCTTGCGATCCAGTGGTGTGCCGGGACGAAGCTTTTGGCATTGATTTTGAAGCTGAAATTGCCGTCATCACCGGGGACGTCCCCATGGGGGCTACGCCAGAAAACGCACTGGATGGCATTCGCCTCGTGATGCTGGCCAACGACGTCAGTTTGCGCAACCTCATCCCCAACGAATTGGCCAAAGGCTTTGGTTTCTTCCAAAGTAAACCCGCCACCGCATTCAGCCCTGTGGCTGTGACTTTGGATGAGTTCGGCGACGCATGGGAACAAGGCCGTTTGCACCTCACCATGCAGTCAACTTGGAATGGCCGCAAAGTGGGCATGTGCGAAGCGGGTCCCGAGATGACCTTCCACTTCGGTCAACTGATTGCGCACATTGCCAAAACACGCAATGTGCGCGCGGGCTCCATTGTGGGCAGCGGCACGGTCAGCAACAAGAGCGTGGAAGTGAAGGGCAAACCCGAGTGGGCCAAAGGCTACAGCTGCATTGCAGAGAAGCGCGCCATTGAAACCATTTTGGATGGCAAGCCCAGCACCGATTTCATGAAATTTGGCGACACCATTCGCATTGAGATGAAGGGCAAAGATGGTCAAAGCGTGTTTGGCGCCATTGACCAGCAAATCACGCCCCTCACGCCCTGAGTTTCAAGGTGTGACAGGCCTTGCTCAAAGGGTTTTGAGCAAGGCTTTCAAACCTTGGATGAACATCTCAATCGAGATCGCCACCAAGATCAAACCCATCAAGCGTTCAAACGCACTCACCACGCTGTCGCCCACCAAACGCTGCAGCCGCTCGGCCAGCAACAAAACCACCGCACACACCAACATGGTGACACTGAGTGCACCCACCCATTCAAGGCGTCGGTCGGGCGCTTGACTGACCAGCAGCAACACCGTGGCCAGCGCAGAAGGCCCAGCCAAAGCTGGAATGGCCAGCGGCACGATCAGGGGTTCACGCGTCGGCAAACTGCTGGCCCGATCGGTGGGTGGAAAGATCATGCGCAGGGCAATCAAAAAAAGCACCACAGCCCCGGCAATTTGCAAAGACACATCGCTCAAGTTCATGGCCTTGAGAAACGACTCGCCCACAAACATGAAGGTGAGCAAAATGCTGAAGGCAATGAACACCTCGCGCACAATGACTTGCGCGCGTCGGTGTGGTGCCACCGCTCGCAGGCTGTTCACAAATACGGGAATGTTGCCCAGCGGATCGGTGATCAGCAGCAACAAAATGGTGGCCGAAGCAAAGGTATGGGTCATCGTCTACTCACAAGATCAATGACCCAAGCATAGCAGTCGGCAGCCTTGGCCGCAGTGGGTTTTACACCTGTGTGGGGTCGGCCGCCATGGCGTCAAACTTTTTAAAGTACTGACGTGCCATGGCCACCAACTGCGCATCTGTGGGGTGGTCGCTGGCAATGCTGTCCACGATGATTTTGGACAGTGCGGCAGCGTGTTGCAGGTACCAGTCTTTGAACTGTTGACGCGTGAGGCCAGGGCCGGTGAGCAAGACCTCGTGGCATTCTTTGACTGCCTTGGCGATGTCAGAAAAGTAGGCGCTCATGTCCGTTGATTTGCCTTGGTGTTTGTGTTGCGATTTGGAATGAATGCGCTGGGTTGTCGCATGGTCGCGGTCAAAAAATGCAATGTGGGCTTCTTGATGGTCAAGCCATACGACCGCGTGAAATGTACTCACAGAAAACTCCTTGAAGTGAATGGATCAATGCAAAGCCGCATTGGGGCCTGTCAATTTTTCTGCGCCAGCTTGGCATTCAATGCAGCGCATGGCCGCAGGGAATGCCAATAAACGTGTGATGGGGATTTCCACGTCACAGTCTTGACAAATTCCGTAGGTGCCTTTGGCGATGCGGCCGAGTGCCTCTTCAATGGCCTCGAGCTCGGCCACATCGTGTTCTTGCATGGCAAAAGCGGTGTCGCGTTCGGTCATGTTTTGTGCATGCGATTGTTCGGCCGCAGACAACTGGGCTGAAGCCGCTTCTGCGCGGCCACTCAGGCCACCCCGCTCCTGCTTGATTTTTTCAAGCAACTGAACTTTTTGAGCCAGCAACAACTGTCGAAGGGATTCTTTTTGAAGATCGTTTTTCATGACCATTTCCTAATGAAGGCAGGAGGCATTGCGGTGTTGCGCCTGCTGACCACCTTGAGATCATCGTAGGCAGACTGAAGCGGGGCGGTATTGATGCATGTCAAGAAAGCATGCAAGCTTGAATGACTTCCAAGGACAATGCAGATGCTATAAATTAACACCCATCCATCAGGAGACCCTATGACGCAGGCCGTTGACTACAGCAGATACCAAACACTTCGCATCACCCGCAGAGGTGCCAACGATGCGGTGTTAGACATTCAAATGAAAGCCGATGGCCCTGGTGGCAATGGCAAACTGCCCACAGCGGGTCATGACGGCCATTGGGAATTGGCAGAAATTTGGCGCGATGTGTCACGCGATGAAACGGTGCGTGCCGCCGTGCTTCGTGGCGAAGGCTTGGGCTTCTCGGGTGGCGGTGATTTGACCCTGGTCGAAGACATGGCGCGTGATTTCGAAGTGCGCAGTCGCGTTTGGAAAGAGGCGCGTGACTTGGTCTACAACGTGATCAATTGCGACAAACCCATTGTCAGTGCCATGCACGGCCCTGCGGTGGGTGCTGGTTTGGTGGCGGGTTTGCTGGCCGACATTTCCATTGCCACCAAGACCGCCAAAATTGTGGATGGTCATACGCGCTTGGGTGTGGCTGCCGGTGACCATGCGGCCATCATCTGGCCCTTGCTGTGTGGCATGGCCAAAGCCAAATATTACTTGCTGCTGTGTGAGCCCGTGAGCGGCGAAGAGGCTGAGCGCATGGGTTTGGTGTCTTTGACGGTGGATGATTCAGAATTGCTGCCCAAGGCTTATGAGGTGGCCGACAGGCTTGCCAGTGGCAGCCAAACCGCCATTCGCTGGACCAAGTACGCATTGAACAACTGGTTGCGCCAAGCAGGCCCCAGCTTTGATGCTTCTTTGGCGCTTGAGTTCATGGGCTTTGCGGGCCCTGACGTGCAAGAAGGGGTGGCCAGTTTGCGTGCTCGCCGCCCTCCGCAGTTTTAACTGAACTCAAAACATCGATTGAAACTTCAAGCCTTGCTCTTCATTCGTGACATGAAGAGCTCGTTGCTCACTTTGCGATCGGCATGCACGCGCTGCATGCTGGGACGCTCTGACCACATCTTCATGTAATCTTTCACGGGCAAGTCGACCAAAAAGTCGCGGCCATAAATGGTTTTGGTGACCGCTGTGATCAAAGGCAAATGAACCGCGGCGGTGCAGTCGGCCAAGCTCAATTCGGTGCCAGCAATGAAGGGTTTGAATTGTGCCAATTTGGCAAATGCCGCCACGTTTTTCTCAAGTTGGGCGCCTACTTTTTCTTTCACTGAATCGCTGACTTTGCCGCCAAAGAAAGCTTCTGGGTACAGATTGCGTGCCACCAACTCGAGGTGCAAATCCAAGAACGTCATCAATTCACGGACCTTGGCTGCCGCAAATGCGTCTTGAGGCATCAGGGGGTGTGCAGGGTACGCCTGCTCGATGTAATCCAACATCACGGAAGATTCACACAGGGTGCCTTGGGCGGTTTTCAAATAGGGCACTTTGCCCAAAGGACTGGCCAAGGGGTCGGTTTCACCAACCCATACCAACTCTTCTTCAAAGGCTACGCCCTTTTCCAATAAAGCCAATTTCACTTTGTTGTGATAGTTGCTGGCGCCAAAGCCGCAGAGTGTCAGCATGTGTGTCTCCTGTTTAAAAAGGCAAGCTTATGCGCAGAATGGACGGTTTGGCGTCCCCGAGTTGACGCTATTTTTAGCGATGCGTTAAGCTTCTGCCCAAGACCTTCTTTCAGGAGCACACCATGAGCGACTCATCCGCCTTCGGTTTTGGAAAATTTGTACCTGGTTTTGATTTTTTACAAAATTTGGGTCAGGCCGCCAACCCCGGCGCCAAAGGCTCGCCCCAAGGCATGCCCAACATGGCCAGTTGGGTGGCGCCCACCCTGAACGTCGAGGAATTGGACAAACGAATTCAAGAGCTCAAGACGGTGCAGTTTTGGTTGGAACAAAACACCAATGCCCTCAAAGCCACCATTCAAGCTTTGGAAGTTCAAAAGATGACCTTGTCGACCTTGCAGGGCATGAACGTGAACATGGCCGATCTCGCCAAAGCCTTCACAGCCAAGATGCCAGATCTGAATGCGGGTCGCGAAGCGCAGGCCAGCGAATCACAAACTGCGCCACCATCGACACCATCCAGCACAGCCTCTGACAAATCAGAGAGCGCTGCCGCTGGCAAAGAAACACCTGCCGTGGATCCGATGCAGTGGTGGGGCTCGCTCACGCAGCAATTTCAAAACATCGCTGCTGCTGCCGTCAAAGACGTAGCAGCCAAGGCCATGAAAGAGGCGCCCAAAGCGGCCTCAAAGAAGGCTGCAGCCAAACGGCCTGCGCGCGCTAAGAAAGCAGGTACTGCTTCCAAAACTGCTGCTGCCAAAAGCGCAGACAACGTCACTTAAGACCCTTCATGAGTTTGTTTCCTTTTGGCCATGCCACGCATCCGCAGTGGCAGATGGCGGCTGGCTTGGTGATCGCGCAATTGCGCGCGCAAATGACCTTGCCTGGTCATGCAACTCAACCGCGTTTGGGCTTGCTCTACATCACCGACCATTACGCGAACGAAGCGCAAGCCATCTTGGCGCACCTGCGGCAAGAGCTGCCTTTGGTCAAAGACTGGGCTGGCACCGTGGGTGTCGGTGTGGCCGCCAACAATGCCGAATACTTTGATGAACCCGGTATGGCCTTGATGCTGTGCGATGTGCCTGCTGCGCATTACCGCGTGTTCTCTGGCGCACAGGCCTTGCCCACCGATTTCGTCGTTCAGAGTGCGTTGTTGCATGCCGATCCGCAAACACCTGATTTGGCCGAATTGATTGCCGAAATGGCTGGCCGAACTCGCTCGGGTTATGTATTTGGCGGCCTCACCGCCAGTCGCAAACAAAATGTGCAGTTTGCATGGCAGACGCCAAACCATGTCACGTCATCTGATCCATTCAAAGAGGCGCTCAACACGGCAGAGCCTGGCGATTTGGATGCAGGAGTTTTAACCGGTGGCCTCAGTGGTGTGGCCTGGTCACCCGAGGTGCAAATTTTGTCGCGCGTCACGCAGGGCTGTGCACCACTGAGCAAAGAGCGTGAAATTACGGAAGCGCAAGGCAATGTGATTTACCAATTGGATGGCCAGCCAGCGCTTGATGTGTTGCTCGAAGACTTGCAAGTCTCTTTGAGCGATCCTCAAAAAGCCCTGCCTGCCGTGCGTGCGACCTTGGTGGGTTTAACTTCTGCGGGTCAACTCGCCATTGGCAGAACCGGCAGCTTGGGGGTCGATGTGCGCGTGCGCCACATCATTGGCCTTGACCCTGCGCGCAAAGGCATTGCCATTGCCGAACAGGTTGAAGCCGGCGAGCGATTGGCTTTTTGTCAAATGAGTTTGCAAGCAGCCAAAGCCGATTTGCGCAGAATTTGCGCGGAAATCAGGGAAGAGCTTGAACCTGAAACCTTGAGCATGGAAACGGCGCACGCTCTGGCTGCAAGCGAGGCAGAGGCTGCGCCACATCCAGCACGGCGCATTGCTGGCGCAGTGTATGTCAGCTGCTCAGGACGAGGAGGACCTCACTTTGGCGGCGACAGCGCTGAATTGCAATGGGTGCGCCACGCGTTGGGTGATGTGCCCTTGGTCGGATTTTTTGCCAGTGGTGAAATAGCGCATCACCATCTGTATGGCTACACCGGTGTGCTGACTGTTTTCACCACACCAGCCGAAGCCGCCTGAGTGACCTCAAACACCGCGCGCGCGGTTTTGTTTGAATTGGCTTTGGAAGGCTGCAAAGCCATCTGCTTCCAAAGCAGCACGAACTTCCTTCATGAGGTTCAGGTAATAGTGCAAGTTGTGGACGGTGGTCAGCATGGGACCCAACATCTCTCCGCAACGATCGAGGTGATGCAAGTACGCGCGGCTGAAACCTTGGCGACCGCCGTCATCCCACGACACGCCAGAACTGCCCGCGCAGGCGTGGCAGGTGCAGGTGGTGTCCAGTGGTTGATGGTCGGACTTGTGACGCGCGTTGCGCAATTTCAAATCACCAAAGCGTGTGAACACGGTACCGTTGCGTGCATTGCGTGTGGGCATGACGCAGTCAAACATGTCAACGCCTTGTGCCACGCCTTCCACCAAATCTTCGGGCGTGCCCACACCCATCAAGTAGCGCGGTTTGTGGGCTGGTAAACGGTGCGGCGTGTGCGCCATGATTTGCAGCATTTGTTCTTTGGGCTCGCCCACACTCACACCACCAATGGCGTAGCCTGGAAAGTCCATGTCCACCAGGTGGTCCAGAGATTCTTGTCGCAAATTTTCAAACATGCCCCCTTGCACAATGCCGAACAAGGCGTTGGGGTTTTCCAAACGTTTGAACTCATCTTGGCTGCGCTTGGCCCAGCGCAAACTCATTTCCATCGACTTGCGTGCTTCGGCTTGAGTGGTGAGGTGGCCTTTGGTTTCGTAAGGCGTGCACTCGTCCAGCTGCATCACGATGTCGGAGTTCAGCGTTGTTTGAATTTGCATGCTCACTTCGGGTGACATGAACAGTTTGTCGCCATTCACAGGCGATGAAAAGTGCACGCCTTCTTCGGTGATTTTGCGCATTTCGCCCAAGGACCACACCTGAAAACCACCTGAATCAGTCAGGATGGGTTTGTGCCACTGTTCAAACCCATGCAAGCCGCCAAAACTCTTCATGATGTCCAGGCCAGGGCGCATCCACAAATGGAAGGTGTTGCCCAAAATGATTTGCGCGCCCATTTCTTCCAGGCTGCGGGGCATCACCCCTTTCACTGTGCCATAGGTGCCGACCGGCATGAAGATGGGTGTTTGCACCACGCCATGGTTCAGTGTCAGTTGACCACGGCGCGCGTGGCTGTGGGGATCGGTTTTGAGAAGTTCAAATTGAAGCATGCTTCATTCTAAGTAAGTGTTGTCACAGTTCGATCAAGCGGCGCGCTTCAACAGCATGGCATCGCCATAACTGAAAAAACGGTAGCGCTGTTCGATGGCGTGGGCATACAAGGCCATCACCCGGTCGTATCCGGCCAGTGCGCTGACCAGCATCATCAAAGTACTTTTGGGCAGATGGAAGTTGGTGATCAGACAGTCCACCCACTGAAATTCAAAGCCCGGCGTGATGAAAATTTGGGTATCGCCTTGTGCTTGCCCCGACTTGGCCCAAGACTCCAAGGTGCGAACCGAGGTGGTGCCCACGGCCCACACTTTGCCGCCTCGCGCACGGCATTCGTACAAAGCTTGCTGCGTGCGCTCGGGCACGTCATACCATTCACGGTGCATGGTGTGTTCAGCGATGTTTTCTGTTTTGACGGGCTGAAACGTGCCAGCACCCACATGCAAGGTGACGCTGGCCGTTTGCACGCCGACGTCTTTCAATTGGGCCAATAACGCATCGTCAAAATGCAGTGCCGCTGTGGGGGCTGCCACCGCACCAGGACTGCGAGCAAAAACGGTTTGATAGCGGCGCTCGTCTTCTGCAATGTCTGCTTCGCTGGCACTGCCATCGTAGGGACGCTCGATGTAGGGTGGCAACGGCACGTGGCCGTATTGCGCCATCAAGGCGTGCGGTTCATCGCTCAGTGAAAAGCAAAAAAGCGCACCTTTTTCATCTGGCCAGCGGCCTGTGAGAGTGGCCGTAAATCCGGGTGCGCCAGACTTCTCGTCTTTGCCCATGTACAAAACACCCCCAATGAGCGGCTTTTTACTCACCTTCATGTGCGCCACCACTTGATGGCCAGGCAACACGCGCTCTATCAGGAGCTCCACTTTGCCACCAGTCGACTTTTCGCCAAAGATCCGTGCCTTGACTACCTGGGTGTCGTTGAAAACCAGCAAGTCGCCGGGGTTCATGAGGCTGGGCAAAGCTTTGAAAATACGATCGACGGGGGCTGTGCCGAGGCCGTCCAGCAATTTTGAGCTGCTGCGTTCGGCAGCGGGGTGCTGGGCAATGAGTTCGGGCGGGAGTTGAAAATCAAAATCGCTCAAACTGAAGTGACGTTGGGCATCGTCTGAGGCGGTCAAAGGCAGAGAAATGGTCATGTGCTTGAGGGCCGGACAGGCCCGTTCCAAGTGAAAAGTGAGATTGTCCCATGAGTCCAAAATGCAGACTTTGGCAGGGGGCCTCTTGAAAAAACTGAAATCATCGCTAAATGTGATGAACATTTCAGAAAGTAATTATCTCAATTCACTTTCAAGCTGACCCGAGATATTACTGTACGACGATGCAACACGTACCAGAATCTCAACAATTCGCAGATCGTTTGCGCAGCGCCTTGGAAAGCGCCGGTGTGCGGCCTTCACCCACGGTGGTGGCCAACGCATTCAATTTGCGATTTCAAGGCCGCAGCATTACCCCTCACACCGCCCGAAATTGGTTGCTGGGAAAGGTCATGCCCACCCAAGACAAGTTACGTGTGTTGGCCGAATGGTTGCAAGTCAGTCCTGATGAATTGCGATTTGGAAGAGCGCCGGGTAAAACATATGTCTTTGAAATGGACGCCGGCCCCCGCGAAATGAGCTTGGCAGACCGAGAAATGGTCGACCGCTATTTGTCGCTGTCTCAGGCCGAACGCAAAACCATTCGAGATGTTGTGTCTGCCTTTGTTCTGGCGCATGCCGCCGAACATTTGCCCTGATCACTGCAGGAATTAGCCGAGCAACGGTGCTTGAGTTGCGCTGCACGCACGGCACAATGGCGGGATGGTTGCCATTTCCGCATCGTCTCCGTCCAAACCGCTGTCTGCGCCGCAAAAAGCGATGCGCAAAATGGGCTTGGTGCGCGACATCGATTTGGCCTTGCACATCCCTTTGCGCTACGAAGACGAAACTCGCATCGTTCAATTGCGAGACGCACGCGAGGGTGAATCGGTGCAAATCGAGGCCACCATCACGGCCAGTGAAGTTCAATTGCGACCCCGCAGGCAGTTGCTGGTGACGGTTGACGATGGCACGGACACCTGTGTGCTTCGGTTCTTCAGCTTTTACCCAGCCCAGCAAAAGGCCTTGGCCGTTGGTCAGGTGATCCGGGCACGCGGTGAAATCCGTGGTGGATTTTTGGGCCGCACCATGATGCACCCAGCATTCAAATCGGCCACGGGCGATTTGCCCGCCGTGCTGACGCCGGTGTATCCCACGTCGGCCGGTTTGCCCCAAGCCTATTTGCGCCGGGCCATTGCCGGCGCCTTGTCCCGCGCCGATTTGTCCGAGTCCTTACCGCCTTCTCTGGCTTGGCCCAAAGCGCCGCGTGGGCAAGCCATTCACAGTTTGCGGCAAGCACTCACTTACCTGCACCACCCTGCACCTGATGCCTCAATTGCCGCCTTAGAAGACCGAAGCCATCCGGCTTGGCAGCGCCTCAAAGCCGAAGAATTGCTGGCGCAACAGCTCTCGCAAAACATGGCCAAGCAAGAGCGTGACCGCCATCGTGCACCTGCCTTGACAGCCAAAAAGGGTGGCTGGCACGACCAACTCAAAGCGGCTTTGCCCTTTCAGTTGACCGCGGCCCAGCAGCGCGTCGGCGAAGAAATTGCCCAAGATTTGGCTCGGCC
>CALEYZ010000009.1 GCA_937928195.1 uncultured Limnohabitans sp. | reverse complement strand
GTTTTCACCACCACCATTGTCAATGGACAAACCGACACCGATGGCGTGGCCATTGCCCTCAACGCGCTCAGCTTGAATGGCGCCACCCTCAAAGATGCCGCTGGCAACACAGGCACCATCACGTCTATTGCCGTGGCCAACAACCCTGCGTATGTGGTGGACACCACTGCGCCTAGCGTTGCCATTACGTCCGATGTAACCGGCCTGAAAGCGGGCGAAACAGCCAACCTCACGTTCACATTTTCTGAAGCACCCGGCGCCAGCTTTGCTTGGGATGGCAGCGTGGGTGACCTGGTGGTCAGTGGTGGTACGGTCAGTGCCATCAGTGGCACAGGTCTCACACGCACTGCGGTATTCACACCCACCGCCAACTTGGCTTCAGGCAACGCCAGCATCTCCGTCACGGCCAACAGCTACCAAGATGCGGCAGGCAACAACGGTACAGCCGGCAACACGCCCAGCATCAGCATCGACACCTTGGCGCCTTCGGTGCTGATCAGCAGCAGCACCAGCACGTTGAAGCTTGGTGAAACGGCCACCATCAGCTTTGCATTTTCTGAAGATCCGGGCAGCAGTTTTGTTTGGAATGGCAGCACTGGTGACGTGGTCGTCACAGGCGGCAGCTTGGGCGCCATCAGCGGCACGGGCCTCACGCGCACAGCGGTGTTCACACCAACGGCCAGCCTTGCATCGGGCAGCGCAAGCATCACGATTGCCAACAATGCTTACCAAGATGCAGCAGGCAACTTGGGCACAGCGGGCCTGTCGCCCAGCATCAGCATCGACACACTTGCACCTGCTGCAAGCACGGTCGCTTTAAGCGGTGCAACAGGCGATCTGAACCATCGCCTCAATGCGGGCGACACTTTGAACGCCACCCTCGGCTTCAACGATGTCGTCATCCTCAACACCTCAGGCGGCACACCCACGCTTGCTTTGTTGGTGGGCAGCAGCACAGTGCAGGCCACGTATGTGTCGGGCTCTGGCACCAATGCCTTGGTTTTCACCACCACCATTGTCAATGGACAAACCGACACCGATGGCGTGGCCATTGTCTTGAATGCTTTGAATTTAAACGGTGCAACACTCAAAGACAGTGCAGGCAACAACAGCCTCAACACCACCAGTGCTGTCGTCAGTAACGCCAACTATTTGGTCGACACCACAGCACCCACCGTCAGCGTTGGGTCCAATCTGTCAAGCCTCAAGGCGGGTGATACGGCCAACATCACCTTCACATTTTCTGAAGATCCAGGCAGCAGTTTTGTTTGGGACGGCAGCGCAGGCGACTTGGTGGTCAGTGGTGGCAGCTTAAGCGCCATCGGTGGCACAGGTCTCACGCGCACTGCCGTTTTCACGCCCACCGCCAACTTAGCTTCTGGCAACGCCAGCATCACCGTTAGCGCCAACAGTTACCAAGATGCGGCTGGCAACAATGGCAGCGCGGGCACATCTGCCACGCTGAGCGTCGACACCCAAGCCCCCAGTGTGACCGGCCTGGCCTTGACCAACGCCACAGGCTTTGGGGTGAGCCCGTCGGACGCCACTGTCAAACTCCTCAATGCCACCGACACCCTCAGTGCCACTGTCACGTTCAGCGAAGCGGTGACGCTGAACATCACAGCGGGGTCGCCCACCTTGGCCTTGGTCATTGGCAGCAGCACGGTACAAGCCACGTATGTGTCGGGTTCGGGCACCACAGCGCTGGTGTTCAGCACCACCATTGCCAATGGCCAAACCGACACCGACGGCGTGGCCATCGCACTCAACGCGCTCAGCTTGAATGGCGCCACCCTCAAAGATGCCGCTGGCAATGTCAGCAGCATCACGTCCATTGCAGTGGCCAACAATGCGCAGTATGTGGTGGACACCACAGCGCCCACCCTCAGCATCACATCGGATGTGGCCACGTTGAAAGCCGGTGAGACTGCGGCCATCACCTTCACGTTCAGCGAAGACCCAGGCAGCAGTTTTGTCTGGGCATCTAACGCAGGCGATGTGCTGTTCAGTGGCGGCACCTTGGGCAACATCAGTGGCACAGGCCTCACGCGAACAGCCACCTTCACCCCTACCAACAATGTGGTGGCGGGCACTGCCAATATTTCAGTGAGCGCTGGCGCCTACAACGATGCGGCAGGCAATGCAGGCACGGCAGGCACCACCCCCTTGCTGACCTATGCCACGTCAACACCCACTGTCAGCCAGGTGGGCTTGAGCAGTGCCACTGGGGCGCTCAACAATTTGCTGAACACGGGCGATGTGGTCTTGGCTCGCGTGGTCTTCAGCGAAGCCATTGTGCTGAATGCCACTGGCGGATCACCCACCTTGAAACTCAGCATTGGCAGCACCGCCGTTGAAGCTGCGTACGTCTCTGGCAGCGGTAGCACCGACTTTGTATTCGCTTACACCATCTTGGCTGGACAAGACGATGCCAACGGCATTGCCATTCCCGCAGCGGCCCTGGCACTGAACGGCAGCACGCTCAAAAGTGTGGCGGGCAATGCCCTGACTTTGGGCAACCTCAGTGTGGCCGACAACATCTTGTACCCCGTGGACACCACCTCACCCAGTGTGAGCATCATTTCATCGGTGGCCAACTTGAAGGTGGGCGAGACCAGTTTGATTTGCTTCACCTTTAGCGAAGACCCAGGCACCAGTTTCAGTTTGGCCGATGTCACAGTCACTGGGGGCAGTTTGAGCGCCCTCACGGGTCTTGGTACAGTGCGCCGCAGCACCTTCACCCCCAGCGCCAATGTGGCCAGCGGCACCGCCAGCATCACGGTGGCCGACGCCAGCTACAGCGATGTGGCAGGCAACTTGGGCACGGCGGGCACCACGCCCAGCATCAGCATTGACACCTTGGCCCCCAGCATCAGCAGCGTGGCCTTGAGCAGCGCCACGGGCAGTTTGAACAACACCCTGAACGCGGGTGACACACTGAATGCCACGGTCAGCTTCAACGATGCGGTGTTTTTGAACACCGACGGTGGCTTGCCCACCTTGAAACTGAGCGTTGGCGCCAGCACTGTGTACGCCACCTATGCAACGGGCTCGGGCACCAATGCCTTGGTGTTCACCACCACCATCGTCAGCGGCCAAACCGACACCGACGGCGTGGCCCTGCCCGCCAATGCACTCACCTTGAACGGTGCCACCCTCAATGATGCCAATGGCAATGCCAGCAGCATCACGTCTGCACTGGTCAGCAGCAACGCCAACTATTTGGTGGACACCACCGCGCCCAGTGTGGTCATCACCTCAGACAAGTCCAGCTTGAATGCCACCGACACGGCCACCCTCAGCTTCACGTTTTCAGAAGACCCGGGCAGCAGCTTTGCTTGGGATGGCGCAGCTGGCGATGTGGTGTTGTCCGGCGGCAGCTTGAGCGCCCTCAGCGGCACGGGGCTCACGCGCACCGCCGTGTTCACACCCACCGCCAACTTAGGCAGTGGTACGGCCAGCATCACCGTGGTGGGCAACAGCTACCAAGATGCAGCAGGCAACACCGGCAGCGCAGGCACCACCCCCGTGCTCAACTTGGACACACAGGGTCCGGTCATCACAGCCCTGGCACTGACCAACTCAACCGGCGGCGTGGTGAGTGCCGCCGATGCCAGCATCAACAATTTGAATGCCGGCGACACCCTCAGTGCCACACTCAGCTTCAACGATGTGATCACCGTCAATACGTCTGGCGGCACGCCCACTTTGGCATTGAACGTGGGTGGCAGTTTGGTTCAAGCCACTTATGTGTCGGGCTCTGGCAGCAATGCCTTGGTCTTTACGGCCAGCGTGGCCAGCGGCCTCAATGACCCCAATGGCGTGGCCTTGGGCGCCGATGCACTCAGCCTCAACGGCGGCACGCTCAAAGATGCCGCAGGCAACAGCAGCAGCATCACCTCTGTGGCGGTGGCAGACAACGCGCATTATTTGGTAGACACCACCCGCCCCACGGCCAGCATCACCAGCAGCCGCACCGCTTTGATTTCTGGTCAAACCGCCACCCTCACCTTCAGCTTCAGCGAAGACCCCGGCAGCAGCTTTGCATGGGACGGCACGCAAGGTGACCTGGTGGTAACGGGCGGCACCTTGAGTGCCCTCAGCACCACCGGCAACCCTCTTACCCGCACCGCCGTGCTGACGCCCACATCAGGCGTGAGCGCAGGCACGGCCAACGTGGCCATTGCACTGAACAGCTACACCGATGCCGCTGGCAACATCGGACAAGAAGCCATGGCAGGGGTGACCGATCACTCGGCAGACATCAGTGTCAACACCACCACCACCACGGTGGCCAGCGTGGCCTTGCTCAGTGCCACGGGCATTCAAAACAGTTTGCTCAACCAAGGCGACGTTGTGTCGGTGGCGGTCAACTTCACCGAAGCTGTTTTCTTGAATGCCAACGTAGGCACGCCCAGCATTGACCTCACCCTTGGCAGCACTGTGGTCAGCGCGCAATATGTGTCGGGCGCTGGCACCGCGCAGCTGGTTTTTAACTACACCATTCTGAACGGCCAAACCGATGTCAATGGCATTGCCATCAATGCCAACAGCCTCAGCTTAAACGGCAAAGTCCTCACCGACACTGCCGGCAACACGCCCACACTGAGCTTTGCAGCAGTGGCCGACAACGCCAACTATTTGGTGGACACCACCGCACCCACCCTCACGGGCATCAGCAGCAGTCGCAGCAGTTTCATCAGTGGCGAAACAGCACTCATCACCTTCAGCTTCAGTGAAGACCCCGGCAGCACCTTCACCTGGAACGGCAGCGCCGGCGATGTGACGCTGGTCAACGGCACCCTGAGTGCCCTCAGCGGCACCGGCCTCACCCGCACGGCCACGTTTTTGCCCACACAAGGTTTGACTGGCGGTAGCGCCAGCATCACTGTCAACAACGATCTGTTCACCGACAGCGCAGGCAACTTAGGCGTGGGCAACACGCTGGGCAGTTTGGTGGTGAACACCTCCCCTGCCACGTTGATGGCGGTGCAAATTACGAGTGCGGTGGGCGTGCAAAACAGCGCGCTCAATGCAGGCGATGTGGTGACGGTCACGGCGCATTTTTCTGAAGCCCAAACACTCAACACCGCCGCAGGTTCGCCCACAGTCGCTTTGCAAATTGGTGGTAGCACGGTCAATGCCACTTATGCGTCTGGCGCAGGCACTGCCGACTTGTTGTTCACCTACACCATCCTCGCAGGACAAACCGATGCCGATGGCATCGCTTTGGATGCCGATTCCTTGTCATTGAATGGCAGTACTTTGAAAGACCCGCGCACCAACACCACCACACTCAGCGTGCCAGCAACAGCGGACAACAGCAACTTCACCGTTGACACCACGGCGCCTTTTTTGAGCATCACATCCAATGTCGGCCAAGTGAAGGCTGGCGAAACAGCCAACATCACCTTCACCTTCAGCGAAGACCCGGGCAACACATTTACGTGGAATGGCACTGCGGGCGACGTGACACTCAGTAACGGCACCTTGAGCGCCATCTCTGGTTCAGGCGTGACTCGAACAGCAGTATTCACACCAACCGCTGGCGTCAACTCAGGTACCGCGAGTATTTCTGTCAGCGCAGGTGCTTACCAAGATGCTGCTGGCAACAGTGGCAGCGCAGGCGGTTCACCCAGCCTCACCCTGGACACACTGGCCCCCACCATTTCGGCCATGGCGCTCAGCAGCTCTACAGGCGTGCTCAACACCTATTTGAACGAAGGCGATACCGCCAACGTCAGTGTGAGCTTCAATGAAGTGGTCAATTTGGATGTCACAGCCGGTTCACCCACTGTGGCCTTGTTGGTGGGCAGCAGCACGGTGCAAGCCACTTATGTGTCGGGCGCCGGCAGCAACACCTTGGTGTTCACCACGACCATTGCCGCAGGGCAAAACGATGCCGATGGCATTGCCATTGCACTCAACGCCTTGAGTTTGAATGGCGCCGTGTTGACAGATGCTGCAGGCAACACTTCGGTGCCAACCGCTGCAGCCGTCAGCAGCAACAGTGCTTACATGGTCGACACACTTGCACCCAACGTGTCAGTCGCGTTCAATGTGGCGTCCCTCAAAGCGGGCGAAACAGCCACCCTGACGGTGACGGTCAACGACAAAACAGGCACCAGCTTTTCTTGGAATGGCACGTCGGGCGACCTCAACGTCAGCGGCGGCACGCTCAGTGCGCTCAGCCCCTTTGTACTCAGTGGTGCCAACTACGTCAGCACTGCCACCTTTACCCCCACCACCGGCAGCACAGTGCCCGGCGTCGTGTCTACAGCTTTAGCGGTCTACACCGATCTGGCAGGCAATCCGGGTCAAGTCGGCAACAGTGCCAGCGTGGCCATCGACACAGGCGTGCCCACCCTCACCAGCATGAACATCACGGGTGCCAGCGGCATTCTGAGCAACACCTTGAACGCAGGCGATGTGGTGCAAATCACGGCAACGTTCAACGAAGCCGTCGTTGTCAATACAAGCGGTGGCACGCCCAAAGTGGTGCTGAACGTGGGCGGCGTGAACAACTCTGCGTCTTATGTTTCGGGCTCGGGCACCACCGACTTGCTGTTCAACTACACCATCTTGGCAGGCGACACCGACACCAATGGTTTGAGCTATGCCGCCAATGCCCTGCTGCTCAATGGCGGCACTCTTAAGGACAGCGCTGGCAACAGTGCCGTCATCACCGCCATTGCACGTGCAGACAACGCCGCCTACAAAGTCGACACCACAGCACCCACCGTCACCATCACCAGCAACAAGTCCCAATTGCTGGTGGGCCAGACGGCCAACATCACCTTCACGTTTTCGGAAGACCCGGGCAGTAGCTTTGAATGGGATGGCAGCGCAGGGGACATCACCCTCAGCAACGGCACTCTGAGTGCCATCAGTGGCACAGGCCTCACCCGCACCGCGATCTTCACGCCTACCGCCAACTTGAATACAGGCAATGCAAGCATTGTGGTGAATGCCGGAAGCTACACCGACGCAGCAGGCAATGTGGGTGCGCAAGGCAACACCCCCAGCATTGCCATTGACACCTTGGGGATGAGCGTGTCCAGCGTATATCAAAGCAATTCGCTCTCCTACAGCGCAGCAGGAACAAAGATTGGTGCTTATGTCTCATTCCTTGAGGCACCAGTGATCGTGACGACAGGTGGCTTACCCACCATTGATTTATTGATTGGCAGCACCGTCGTCAAAGCAATCTACGACCCAACTTGGCAACAAAATAGCATGATGATGCTGTTCCAGTACACCATATTGGCGGGCCAAACCGATACCAACGGCTATGGCATTGTGGCCAACTCGCTGACCCTGAACGGTGGCACCATCAAAGATGCATCAGGCAACAATGCTTCGCTCTCTCATTTAGAAAGGCTTGATGGCGGCAACATTGTGGACACCACAGCGCCCACACTCACCATCACCAGCAACAAGTCAACTTTGAAAATTGGCGAAACAGCCACGATCACCTTCACAGCCAGTGAATGGATTTATGGATTTTCAAATCTGCCAACAGCCAGCAACTTCAACCTCACAGGGGGCACGCTCAGCAATTGGGTAGATGTGTCCTCATTGCTGGTTAAAACCGCCACTTTCACGCCTCAAGCCCTTCAACAGATGGTGCCAGCAACGATTGAACTGAAAGCAGGCGTCATTCAAGATTACGCCTACAACGCCAGCTTGTTCCTCAGCCCATCGCCAGTGATCTTGATTGACACGTTTGCGCCAACGGTCAGCATCAGCATGAGCAACAGCGTGTTGTCCACCGCACGCACCAGCTTGTTGACGTTCACGTTTTCAGAAGACCCTGGTACGTCATTCAACTGGGACGGCACTACGGGCGATTTGTCGTTTACAGGTGGCACCATCAGTGCCATCAGTGGCACGGGCCTCACGCGCACCGCCACCTTCACCCCAACCAACAACATCACACTTTGGAATTCGCAACTGGCGGTGTTGGCCAACAGTTACACCGACTCATTTGGCAACCCGGGTGCAGCGGCAACAACCACTTTCAGCATTGACACCACGCTTCCCAAAGCGACCAGTTTCATGCCATCCAGTGCGGGCGTTGTGAACAGTTATTTGAATACTGGCGATGTCTTGGTTTTGAACGTCTCCTTCGATCGATCCTACATGGTGCTAGACACCAGCGCCGGCACCCCCACCTTGGCGCTGACCATTGGCAGCACGGTGGTGCAGGCGACCTTAGTGAACTACGCCAACATGGTCCTCACCTTCAACTACACCATCTTGGCCGGTCAAACGGACACCGACGGCATCAGTTGGAACGCCAATGGCATCAACTTCAATGGTGCTGTGTACCAAGATGCTTATGGCAATGTGGCCACCAATGTCTACGCTGCCACTGCCAACAATGCCAGTTACAAAGTGGACACCACCGTCCCCACGCTGACCATCACGTCCAGCCGCAGCACGTTGTTGGCAGGACAAACGGCCGTCATCACTTTCACGTTCAGTGAAGACCCCGGCAGCACCTTCGTGTGGGATGGCACCACGGGCGACGTGAGTGTTTCTGGCGGCACCTTGGGCGCCATCAGTGGCACAGGCCTCACGCGCACGGCCACCTTCACGCCCAACGCCAACACAGCCAGTGGCAACGCCAGCATCACCGTGGCCGCCAACAGTTACCAAGACTTGGCGGGCAACAATGGCACTGTCGGCACAACACCGGCCATCAGCATTGACATGGTGGCGCCCTCTGTGGCCATCACGTCCAATGTCGCTGCCGTCAAAGCGGGCGGCACGGCCAACATCACCTTCACCTTCAGTGAAGACCCCGGCAGCAGTTTTGCATGGAATGGCACAACGGGCGATGTGGTCGTGACAGGCGGCACACTGAGTGCCATCAGTGGCACAGGACTGACTCGCACCGCCGTGTTCACACCCACTGCCAATTTGGCCAGTGGCAACGCCAGCATCACCGTGACGGCTCTCAGTTATCAAGACACGGCAGGCAATTTGGGCACAGCAGGGACCACGCCCAGCCTCAGCATTGACACGGTGGCACCCACCGTCGCAGGTCGGGCCAATTCAGGCGGCCTCATTGCCGGACAAACCACTCGGGTTTATTTCACGTTCAGTGAGGATCCAGGAACCAGCTTCACGTGGGATGGCAGCGTTGGTGATTTGACGGTCACTGGCGCGGGCAACTTGGCCGTTAGCAGCGTGCCGGGTCAACAAGTGGGCGTAGAAAGGGGCTTTGATTTCACACCCCCCGCCAACACCAATTCAGGCACCACCACGATCAGCGTGAAGAATGCCAGCTATCAAGATGCAGCGGGCAATTTGGGGTCTGCCAGCGGCACCGTCACGGTCCGTTACGACACTGCCGTGCCCACGGTGGCCATCACGTCCAACTTATCAACGGTCGGTATGGGCCAAACCGCCAACATCACGTTCACGTTCAGCGAAGATCCTGGCAGCACCTTTGCTTGGGATGGCACAACAGGCGGGGTGGTCGTGACGCAAGGCACGCTGAGCGCTATTTCTGGCACAGGCCTGACGCGCACGGCGGTGTTCACACCCTTTGCGGATACACCCTTGGTTGCCGCCAGCATCACAGTCGCTGCAGGCAATTACACCGACACGGCAGGCAATGCGGGCCTTGCTGGCACGACCCCTACCCTCAATGTCAACACTTTCAAAAACGCCATCTACTTGGACGACATTGCCAACAACATCGGGGGATATGCCATCGAAGCGCCTAACACGGGGTCCTACTTTGGCTTTGCGGTCAGCTTGGCCGGCGACTTCAACGGCGATGGGTATGGCGATGTGGTGATGGGCGCGCCGCTCAACACCTTCACCGACACCGCCCTGCGTACACAAGGTGGCGGTGTTGTCTTGTACGAAGGCGGCTTGAACACCAGCCTGGTGCCCAAGGGTTACAGCGGCACTGGCCAAGTCAATGGCCACTACTACACCTACAGCGTCAACAAAGGTTGGTTGGGCTTCTCGGTAGCCGGTGTAGGCGACATGAACAACGACGGTCTGGCCGACCTGTTGATTGGCATGCCGCAAGATGCCGCCAGCACCAACCCAGGTGGCGCTTTCTTGGTCTACGGCAAGGCAAATTCCACGACCGGCAGTTTGGCGGAATACCAAAAAGATATTTCAGCATTGGGGGCCACACCTGACGCACTCAGCATTACCAGCACGTTTGACACGGCCGGATTTTCTGTCAGCAGTGCGGGCGATGTGAACGGTGACGGCTGGATCGACATGATCATCAGTGCGCACTTTCAAACCGTCAGCGGGCTGGTGGGCAACACCGGCAAAACCTATGTGGTGTATGGCAGCGCGGCTTTGTCGGCATTGCAAACCATCTCACTGGGCAGTGTGGGTGGCAGTGTGCCGGGCTTTGTGATTTCGGGTTGGCAAGCCGGCGAAGAAAGCGGCACCTCGGTCAGCAGCGCAGGCGACTTCAACGGCGACGGCAAAGCCGACTTGCTGGTCAGTGCCTATTTCAATGACACCGCCGGCAGCCAAGCCGGTGCCACGTATGTCATCTTGGGCAAAACGGGCAACACCGCTGTCGATTTGGCGAACATCAAAAACAACACTGGCGGCTTTGTGATCTTGGGAGAAAACGGCCAAGACATGAGTGGCGTATCTGTCAGCAGTGGCGGCGACATCAACGGCGATGGCTTGGGCGACATTTTGATAGGTGCCGTGATTGGAGGCAGTGGCAATGCCAATCCAAGCAGCGGCAAAACTTATGTGATTTTTGGCAGAACTGGCGCCAACGCTGCCATCGACTTAGGACAAATTGCGATAGGCAATGGCGGCTTTGCCATTGTGTCAACCACGGCCGTGGAGCAAAGTGGCCACAGCGTCAGCAGTGCTGGCGATATCAACGGCGATGGCCTGGCCGACATCATCTTGGGCGCCCCCTTCAGCCCAGTGGACGGCGGTGCTAGCGCGGGTCGCAGCTTTGTGGTTTACGGAAAATCCAGTACCACCACGGTCAACTTGTCGGACGTTGTCAACAACATTGGTGGCTTTGCCATCATCGGCGAAGGTGCGCAAGATTTGAGTGGCTATTCCGTAGGTGCTGCCGGTGATTTGAATGGTGATGGCTTGGCCGATCTGATTGTGGGTGCACCGGGATATGACGCCGCTCACGGCAGTGTTCAAACGGGTCGCTCTTATGTCATCTTCGGCAGCAAAACGGGCGCCTTTGCGGCAGGCACAGCGTTTGACAACACAGGCACCAGCGCCAACGACAGCCTCACCTCTACCGGTGCGCAAACATTGGCGGGCGGCAGCAACACTGCTGGTACGAGCAACGACACCTTCACCTCGAGTGGCGCTGACGTGTTGCTGGGCGGCATGGGCAAAGACACGTTCATCGTGAACCAAAGCACCATCACTGCCCTTCAAAGTAATTTTGGTGCGGGTGGCAACACCACGCAGTTGGCCAAAATCGATGGCGGTGCTGGCATTGACACCCTTCGCCTAGGCGGCACAACTGCCCTGAACTTGAATCTGTCCTTGGTCAGCAACACCTCCGTGGGCAACATCGAAGGCAGCAGCCGAATCAACAGCATCGAACGCATTGACATGAGCACCAACACCGGCGCCAACGAATTGACCATTCGCGTGGCCGATGTGCTCGACATGGCGGGCAGCAACTGGGCCAACTTGACGACCTTGAACAGCCAGGGTGCGGGGGGTTGGGAAACCTCTGCCGGCTCGACCGGCATCAATGCCAATGTGATGAACTACCACCAAGTGGCCGTATCGGGTGGCACCAATGACAAAGTGAGCACCACCGGCTGGACCTTGGACACCACCGGCAATGTGCGCGACAGCGCATCTGGCATCTACTACAGCGTTTACACCGCGACCAGTGGCGCACCAGCCATGTTGCTGGTGCAAACAGACATTCAGCGGAGTACCATTTTGTGATGCCCCGCTGAATGGACTGACGCTGGAAAAATCAAGGTGCAGCGCGCTGCATCGATGCTTTCAAGGTGGCATTCAATGCATCCAAGGCATCGGCGTAATGCGCCCGTGTGGTTTTGGACAAGCCTGGCTTGGCGTTGGCCTTCTCCAACAAGCTGACCAATTGGCGTGCGTTCTCTCGCATGATGCTGCGGGCGTCTGCGGGCCAGGGGCCGGCGGGCTTGACCAACACATCGGTCATGCGGCGCAACTGCTCGCGTTGCAAATTGCGGCGCATCAGGCTGGTCTCTTGACCGGTTTTGGCTTCAGACCAAATGGCGTCTTGCAAAGCGTCGTACACATCGGCCAAGCCCAAAGTTTCTTTGGGGTCGTTGACCTTCATGCTGACTTCTGCCAGGCGAGTGGCTACTGCAGGTGAGTACACATGGTCGAGGATGCCTTTTTGCACACCGGCCACCAACGAGGCGACGGAGGTTTGCAAGCCGCTGTCTGTATCACCCCGGTCTAAACGGTCAGTGGCCAAACGGGCAATCAGTTCTGGCTTGAACTTGAAGCTGTCGGTGCCAAAGAAATCTTTGGTGACCAAGCTCAAGGCCTCTCGTTGCTGTGCGGCGCTCACGGGCTCAAACAACGGCTTGGTGCTACCCGCACGCTCGCGACGTGTGTGCACACCACCAATGTACTTGGCGGCCAAAGGTGCCACGCGGGCCAATTGGCTGAAGCCATTTCGGAAGCTGCGTGTCAGGCGCTCATAGCTGTCGCCCGTGGCCAAGTTCATGTTTTGCAAACGGTCCCACAACTCGCGTGACAGCTTCATGCGTTGCTTGTAATACGCCAGTGGATCGGCACCCAAGTCAAAGCGATTCACCATGGGGTCGATACCGCCCATGCTGCCATAGCCTGCGTCTTCATCGGTGTCAAATTGCAATTCACGTTGACCGGCTTTGGCCAAAATTTGCGCCAAGCCTTGCGTCTCTTGGCCAGCATCAAACTGTTTGTAGCCAAATTCAATCGCCCAATAATCGTAGGGACCCAGCGTCGACATCACGTACTCGCCCTGCTTCTCGCCTTTGGCAGAAATGTTGTAGGGCGTGTAGTCCATGACCGAGGCTGTAATGCCATTGAGCTTGGTGAAGTTTGGATCTTGAATTTGCTTCAAGTCGTATACCGTTGACGCACGGAAGTTGTGACGCAAGCCCAAGGTGTGACCCACCTCGTGCATGATGACGTCTTTCAAATACGCTTTGGCCAAGGCTTCTGCCTGTGGGCTGTCCAATTCCACGCCGCGGGCTTCAAGCAAATCGAGCGCGTAATGCAACTCTTGCGCAGCCTCGGCAGCATGCTCACACAACTCGCCTTCGGCTCCGCGCACACGTGCCAAGTCTTCAACGACCAAGCGGCGTGCACCGCGCGTGAACACATCGGCCATGCCAATGTCGGCGTCCAAGATTTCACCAGTGCGCGGATCGGCTTGTGAGGGGCCAATGGCAAAGCCCACATCGGCGCCCGTGAACCAACGCACCGAGGCATGGCGCGCGTCCATGTTGTTGAAATCATCCGACGCTTGCTGCTGCTTGGCCACAACGGCGTTCTTGAAACCGGCCCGCTCAAAGGCTTTGTTCCATTCCAAAATCCCTTGCATCACAGACTCGCGGTATTTTTCTGGAATGTTCTTGTCCAGCCAATACACGATGGGCTCTTTGGGCTCGGACACCGCGGCACTCGCGTCCTTCTTTTCCAGGCGCCAACGTTTCAAGAAATGCGTTTTGGCTTTGACATTCAGGTCGGTGGTGTAGTCTGTGCGGGCCACTGTAAAAAATCCCACGCGCTCATCGGCCACGCGCGTTGCCATGGGTATGGGCAAAGGCATGAAGCTGTAATAGAACGACACAAACATGCTGCGCGGATCGGGCGTGGCGCTGGGCGGTGGCGATGTTGGCACGGGCGAAGGCATCAGGGGCGGCGGCGACAACTTGGGCACGGCAAAGTGCGCTTTGACCTCGAGGCCCGTGAGACTGTCTGTGTTCTTGGTGCTGGTGAACGACGTGTTGCGCGTGTCCAAGCCAAAGGGCATGCGGAACGACGCTTCCAACCGCGTCTGATAACCCGGAATGTCCGAGAACAATAAGGCGTTGGCCTCAATCAAAATGGACTTGGTTTCAGGGTGCGGCGCAGACACCACCGCTGCACTGCTCATCAAACTGTCAGAGAAAGACTCCGACACAAACTGCGCTTGCGGCGTACCCTCTTTGGCAAAGAACTGTGTGTTTTTGGCAATCAACTGAACCTGATTGCCCACCTTCTGAAACTCCACCAATTTGGAGCCGCCCATCTGGCTACCGTACAAACCCCGCTCGCCAATGGAGCGTGGCACGTTATAAGAAAAGAAGAACGGCTTGCCCAATTGAGAAGGCAAAATTTCTAACCAAACCTTGTCGTCCTTTTGGTGCAATGTGAAAAAGCCAGGCGTGGACTTGGCGTCTTTCAGAATGTCTTTCATGGGTCGCAAAGCACCCGGAGCAGCTGGCGGTGTGGCAGGTGCAGCAGCGGGTGCTGCCCCATTGGCCGGTGGTGTTGCAGATGCAGCAGGCGATTGCGCTTGCACTGACGACCAGGCCCATAAACTCAAACAAGCTGCTGACAGGAGTGTGCGTTTAAAGCGAATTGATTGACATGCAATGCGAGCCATGAGAAGTCCAAGTTCAAAATTTGAATGATTTGCGCATTCTAAAGAGGCCCTCACTGGGGTTAATACCAAGCCCTGATGGGCTTAGGGTTAAGTTGCAACAGGAGCGGTCTCATTGTGAAGAACAGGGTTTGCACGTGTCATGCATTGGCTCACAAACTTGCACAATCAAGGCATGTCGACACTCATCTTGATCAACCCTCATGCGGCAGGCGGGCGGGCCCGGCGGCTATTGCTGCCTTTGGATGTTTGGCTCACTGCGCTTGGACTTGCGCAGAAGCCCGACATCGTGATGCCCGAAAGTTTGCACGAGGCGCACCATGAGATTGCCAAGCGCCCCCATGGGTCAAAGATTGTGGTGGTGGGCGGCGATGGCACCCTGAACCAAATGTTGCCCAGCCTGATCAGAGGCCACCACGCACTGGGCTTGGTGCCTTACGGCAGTGGCAATGACTGCGCACGAGCCTGGGGTTTGCACAAGCTTTCTTGGCAAGATGCCTTGGCTTTTGCTTTGCAGGGCGACACCAGCGCCATTGATTTGGGCCGCGTGCAATTGAACCATCGTGAGTTTCATTATTTCCACTCCAGCTTGGCGGTAGGCTTTGATGCGTCGGTGGGCAATCGAGCTTTGGCGGGGCCGAAGTTTTTAAGAGGGCTGCCACGTTATTTGTTGGCCACGTTGCGTGAGCTGGTGCAGTTGAAAAACTGGCCTTTAAAGGTGAAAGCCGATGGTGAAGTGGTGCACGAAGGCCTTTGCTTGTTGGCCTCTGCGTTGAACACGCCCACCTATGGCGGTGGCATGCCTGCTGTGCCGCATGCCATGGTGAATGATGGCCTGCTGAACTTGTTGGTAGGCGGTCGGTTTAACCGTTGGCAAACGCTGTTGATGTTGCCGCGTTTGCTAATTGGCAAGCACTTGGGCCACTCGCGCATTCAATGCGTGGCCTTTGCTGAGGCCACCCTCACCTGCCCTGTGCCGGTGCCCGTGGCAGCAGATGGCGAGACCTTGGGCCTGGCAACGCACCTCCAAATAAGCTTGCTGCCCAATGCACTGCAAGTAGTGAAGAAAACCTAATTGGGGTCAGATCAACATTAATTTGTTGGTAATCAAAATGGATTCCGAATGGACAAAGTCGTTTTATCAGGAAATCGAACAACCAAGCCATCTTGCATGTCTTCAGAAAAAAGTACATCACATCCAGCAAGTCCAGCAGCCGCAACAATGTTCGCATCGTAAAAAGAAAACTTGTACTTGGCCATCAGATCTAAAGCCAGACTGTGTGTTTTGACACTCAACTCATGAACTTCGCAAACATCCAATAACGTGTCACACCATTTTCTGATTCTCATTAATGGCAATGCAAGCTTTTTCACAAGAACATTCGTAAATTCGTTTAACACCTGAACACTGATCGTTGCGTCGTCGGCAATCAAACTCTCCACTATTGCGGCACGTTCACTGTCTTCTACCCAATAAATTAAAACATTGCTATCAATGAAAGACTTCATCGTGAATTTGCCTCTTCACGGTCGAATTCAAAGTTTTTAGGAAATGCCGTTCTAAGCTCGCGAACACTGGCCAATTTTTCGAGTTTACTGGGCGCTCTTTCAACCAGGAGTTGTGACACATGATCTTTTTGTCGCATGGCTTGCTTGAGTTTCAACTCATCGCCGACTTGAAGCCCCAACTCTTTGACCAGACTTGAGGGCAGCCTCACAGCCAAGCTATTTCCCCATTTTGCAACTTGCATAAAGCACACCTCAAAGGATATACATAAATATGTGTATATCCTATCGCATCCATTACAAAAGTAAACAAGTTTATTACTGGTGCAAATTCGAGTGATCACTGCAGGGCTCTTCATCATCAAAGTCTCTCAAAAACTTCGATTGAAGCGGCAATCAAACGCCTCTGCAATGATTTCAACTTTTATATGAATTGCGACATTTGTTAAGTTCGAATTAATTGGAGGAAGCGCAACACCAATCTCTAATTCGCCCCCAACTTCACGTTCCCCGTAAACAAACTGAACCCCGCCCCCAGCACCACTTTCTCCAGAATGTTCTCTGAAGTCGTGCCCAACCCACCGCAGGCTTTCGACACATGGGATGCATCTAAATGGTCCAGCGCATCCAAGCTCATGTTCACGCCCAACAGGGGCAACAAATAGCTGCCCCCACTCAGCAACAACAAAGTGGGCGTTGCAATGGACCGGGTGAGTTTGATGTCGTCGTGCAGAGGCGCCAACTCAAATGAGCGTTGGCAAGCTTCATCTTTGTATTGCGGACCATGAGGGCTGATGCTCTCCGCCATGTTGCGCGTTTGGCTGGCACAGCCTGTGAGGCACATGGCCAGCACTGAAGCAGTCAACAGTCCAACCGACATCATCCCATTGCGCATGAAAACTCCCGCAGCAAACTCAATACAAATCAAAGTCCTAAAGCAGCCAAAATCTTAGCCTCCAACTGCCCCGTCTCTTCTGTCCTGAACCCAGAGTGCACCAACAGCACTTTGCCCTCCGGACTCACTAGCATGGACGTGGGCATGGTCTTGATGGCCAAGATCTTGGCCGACGCACCTTGCGGGTCATAGGCCACCGTAAATTGCGCAGGCGTGTGGGTTAGAAACTTGTCAGCATCGGCGCGTTTGGCGTCCACATTGACGGCCACCACTTTCAAACCCTTAGACCCCAACTTGGCTTGCAAGGCATTCATCCAAGGAAAGGACTGACGGCATGGGCCGCACCAAGACGCCCAATAGTCAATGTAGATGTACTGCCCTTTGGTGGCCTGCACTTCTGTCAAGTTCAATGCGGGCAAGGCCTGTCCGGGCTCGACAGCCCAGGCCGCACTGGTCTGAATCAGCACGGCGGCAAGCGCCCATTTCAAAAACTTAAACATAGTGCAATCCTATCTGAACAAGCCGTCCAAAGTGAACGTGCCCGCTTTGACAACGATCCACGAATCGTTGCCTGATGTGCCTGTGGTGGTTGCCATTCAATTCCCCTTAACTGTGGACATGGACGTCGCCCGCGTGATCGATGGCGAAAAAATCAAACCCGGTGGACTTCAAAAACGCCAGCCCTTCTGCTTCTTTCAGCATGGCCATGGTGGTGGTGCAGCCAGCCAACACGGCCAACGGCGCTGTGACACTGACGGTGCGCCAGTGCTTCACGGGCCAACCTGTTTGGGGGTTGAGCACATGGCAATAGCGCTGGCCGTTCAATTCAAAATAGCGTTCGTAGTCGCCACTGGTGGCCAGACCGCCTTGCGACATGGGCAAGGTGGCAATGACCTGATCGGGGTGCCTTGGATCTTGGATGCCAATCATCCAAGGCTGGCCATTGGGCTTGGGGCCTAAGAAGCGCATGTCGCCGGCCAAATTGACATAGCCACTGGTCACGCCTTTGCTGGTCAGCATTTGCGCGGCACGGTCGGCGGCGTACTCTTTGCCAAAGCCGCCCAAGTCCACCTCCATGCCCTTGATGGGCAGCAAGATGCTCTGATCTTGCAACACCACGTGCTGCCAACCGATCAAGGGCAGCAACTGGGCCAATTGATCGGCAGAAGGCACTTGAGCTTGTTTGAAGTTCCATGCTTGGCGTAACACGCCCGAGCTGATGTCAAACAAGCCATTGCTTTTTTCAAACAGCTGCGAGGCAAATTGAAACAAGGACCAGGTTTCTGCATCGCACGCAACGGGCTTGAGGCCGGCTTGTTGGTTGATTTGCGCAAGGACCGAGTCGGGCATGTAGCGTGAGTATTTGCGCTCGATGCGCAGCACTTCGTCAATGGCCACCTTGGCCAGCGCTTGCGCTTCATGCAATGACGCCGCGGCCAACACCACTTCGCATGCGCTGCCCATCGCCTTGAACGGCAGGCGATGAACAGACAGAGACGACACGTCAAGGGTCATCAGAAGGAATGCGTGATGCCCACTTGCAAACTGCGCGCATAAAAAGGCGCCAAGCCTTTGCTGCCCGAACCCAACAAGGTCCATGCGCCTTTTTGGCCGTACTGCTCAAACTTCACGTCGACCTTGGTGTCTAAGTCGAGTTGCTTACTGAGCTTGATGCCCATGGTGAGGCCGCCAAACGCACTGACGCGTTGATCTTCAGAGAAGTACTTGGCGTTGGCCGGTGGGTTGGGTGGGAAAGGCGATGTGGAAGGATCGGCGTCGACATAAAACTTGGCCGCCGTTTGCGTGTAGTAACGCAGCGCCGGTGTAGCACTCCAGCCATTGCCAAAGGCTTGCACCCACTCGGCATCGAAGGTGTGCGAACGAATGCCCCAGTTGTCGGTGTAATAACGGTAGGCCAAGCGCGAGGTGCCATTGAGCTCACTGAAGTGATGGTTCCAGCGCGATTGCAAAGTTTCGTGTGAACGGTCACGCGGACGTTCGTCGTAAATTTTGTAGGGGTCGGAGAAGTAGCCGTGGCCGTTGTAGTAGCCCAGGTTGAATTGCACGATGTCGTTCATGGACACCACTTGCGTGACACCCAAGATGAGGTCGGTGCCACGTTTGGTTTCGTTGAAGACGATGCGATTGGACGGGTTGATGGCATCGCGGTTGACGCCAATGCCAGCGGTCCAGGTGGTGTTCTTGTCTTCGGTGGCGCGGGTGGCCAACACCGACAAGCCTCTAGAGATGTAGTCGTTTTCGCCAGAGTGGCTGATGCCCACGGTGACGGTGCCGTTGGGCAGGTAGCGCGTGAGCGAGGTGTCCACGGCACGGCGGAAGTCTTTCATGCCGGTGAGGGCTTCGGTGTGGTACGCGGGCGAGGCACCAGAGATGCTGTCGGTGATGAGTGTGCCCGCCATGGACCATTCGGCGTTCAGGGGCAACACCACGCTGCTGGCGGTGGCCTTGACGCGGATGCGGTCGTCAAAGGCGGAGGCGCCTGAGTTGCTGTAGGTGCCTGAGCCACCGTTGGCGGCGTCGCCGGCAATTTGTTGGCGCTCTTTGTAGTCGAGGTATTTGAAGCTGAGGGTGCCTTTTTCGGGGGCACTTTCGGCGTGGGCGACGCCCATGACGCAGGGCAAGGCCAGCGCGGCGCTGAGGAGTGCGGCGCCGAGTTCGGGCAATTGGTTCAATTGAGAAGTTTGGGGTTTAGTTGCAGCCACAGCCACCTCCTCCGACACCCGAGCCACCGGCTGAGCCTTCTTTGCTGCTGTAGATGTGTTCTCTGAAACCGTGTTCTAGGGGGTCGCTGTCAAAGGTCATTTCGGGCTTGGCGAGGTTGCCTTTTTGCCAGGGTTCGACGGGCTGGATGTGCATGCAAGCTTGCAGGGCCACGAGGGTGGCTGCAAGTGTCAGGATGACGGGTACTTTGGTGCGCATGGGCAAGGTCCTAAATGACAACTTCTTTACTCACAGCATGAGTAGGGACTTTGTGTATCTTGCCACCAATTTGAGCAAGCGAAGGGCTTTTTTAATTGGGGTCAGAGCAACATTAATTTCTAACTGAACTCGATGCCTGTTTGGGCTAAGCCTACCAAACCAATTTTGTTGATGTTCAAAGAGAAGTCACCGGCCAACATGACCAGGTCACCGGGTTGGGTGCCATCGGCCAGCATTTTCAAATAAGGGGCTTTGTCAGTGGCTGTTGCGATCGTGCCCACGACGTTGCGCCACAAGGTGGAGACAATGGCATCGGGTGTGAGGGCACTCACCGCATTCAAGGCAGTCAAGCCCAGGTCGGCGTAGCTCATGCCGTTGTCGACGTAGCGCAATCCAATGCCGACGACGTTGGACAGTTTGATGGCGTCGCTGCCGAGTACGGCGCCAATGACTTTGGCCACGATGCCTGCGTTGCCGTCGAGGTCGATGGCCACAGATTTGTCTGAAAATTTCAAGCGCTCGACCGATGTGAGGACGTCAATGCCGTCGGCGTTGCTGCGTTTGTCTTTGACGCTGAAGCTATTGGCGCTGGCTGTGAAGTTGTAGTTGGCGTAGGTACCGCTGTATTGCGCGGTGTCGATGCCGGTGCCGCCCTGCAGTTGATCATCGCCCTGCCCGCCCACCAAGGTATCGTCACCAGCCCAAGCTTCTAGCCAGTCGTTGCCCATGCCGCCCAGCATCAGGTTGCCCAGTTCGTTGCCGTACAACTTGTCGGCGAAGGCAGTGCCTGTGAGGTTCTCGATGGCAGTGCCAAAGTTGACGGTGACCTGCCCTGGGGCGGTGATGGTGGTGGCTTTGGCGCTGCCCACATAGCCCCAGTAGCCGGGGCTGAGGTAGAGGGTGGCGCCTTGGTTCAAGGCGGAGGCGTCGAGGGTGTCGATGCCTGCGCCGTCCCAAATGAAGTTGGGTTCTGTGGCGGTCAGTTTGTAGCTGTCGTTGCCGGTGCGCGAGGTTTTGCTGGGGCCGTAGATGTATTGCAGCGCGGCAATGTCCAAGGGGCTGAAATTCAAAAAATATTGCGCCGATGAATCGTTGTAGCTCATCACGGTCCACGCGGTGGACTCTTCGGCGCCCGTCAGGTATGGCGGGTCGGACACGTTGCTGCTGCCCGCTTGCGCATGCGAGAAGGGATGTTCCAAACCTAGGCCATGGCCGATCTCGTGAATGAGGGTTAAGGCGCCGTAGGTGCGATCGGCAAAGGTGGCATTGAGCGACGAATTGTCAAAATACAAATCGCTGCCAATCATGTAGTCGCCCGGAAAATTACCGAATCCAGAGGACGACACTTGATCGTTGTTGGCAAACACAAACGTGTTCAACACACCGGGGTTGTTGGTTTTCTGAAAATGCACATCAATGACCGACGACACGTAGGTCAAGGCCGCTTCGGCTCTGGCCATTTGCACGGTGCTGAAGGCTTTGAAGCCCACATCATGACTCACGTTGGTATCGTACGTGGGCAGTGAGCTTGGAAAGGTGTAGAGGTAGGTGTGCGCGCTGCCCAGCAAGGTGTCAAACGCATTGCCTGCGGCTTCGTCTGGCAACAACGCGTCCACCCAATACGGCAAGGCCTGCGCGCCATCGGTGTAGACCACCTTCTCAATGCTGCTGGGAATTTTGACAAAGCTGGTGGCCACGTAGGCCGTGTCATTGCCCGAGGCGTCTTCAATCACATCGTGAATGTCGGACACGTAATAGGTGTCGTCACCCGGTCCCCCGTTCATGTAGTCTGCGCCCAAGCCGCCACTCAAAATGTCCTTGCCATTGCGGCCATAGAGCTGGTCATTGCCATCGTCGCCATACAAGGCATCACCATCGGCACCGCCCACAATGAAGTCATTGCCGTTGCCACCATGAATCGTCTTGATGCCCACCACGGGGTAGTAGGTGTAGGCACCGCCCGTGCCGTCGTAACCATTGACTTCGTCGTCGCCATCGCCTGCTTCAACATAGTCCTCGCCATCTTCGGTGAGAATAAAGTCATCCCCCGCCAAGCCATACAGCGAGTCATTCCCCGACGTCCCCCTCAAAGGATTGTCATTGCCCGCAGTTCCATACTTGATTGGCATAAAAAATTAATGGGGGTCAGAGCAACATTAATTTCCGCCCAAGGCAGTCCACAAGAAGGTGTTTTCAATGGCCACCAAGTTGGCACGTTGTGCATTGTCGGCAGCGCCGCCATGACCACCTTCGATGTTTTCGTAGTACAGCACATCGTGCCCCTGCGCGATCATGCGCGCTGCCATCTTGCGCGCATGGCCAGGGTGCACGCGGTCATCGCGTGTGGAGGTGGCCAACAGCACCTTGGGATACTTCACGCCTTGCTTCACATTCTGATACGGGCTGTAGCGGCTGATGTAGGCCCACTCATCGGGCTTATCAGGGTTGCCATACTCTGCCATCCAACTGTTGCCTGCCAGCAGCTTGTGATAACGCTGCATGTCCAACAAGGGCACGCTGCACACCACCGCACCAAACAACTCTGGCCGCTGCACCATGACGGCACCTACCAACAAGCCACCATTGCTGCCCCCCATGATGCCCAAGTGTTGTGGCTTGGTGATGCCCGCCTTGATGAGGTCTTCGGCCACGGCCGCAAAGTCGTCGTAACTTTTTTGCTTGTTTTGCTTGATGGCACTTTGATGCCAAGACGGTCCAAACTCACCACCGCCGCGAATGTTGGCCACCACGAACACACCGCCGCGCTGGTACCACGTGGTACCCCAGCCGCCACTGTAAAACGGTGCCATGGAAATTTGAAAACCACCATAGCCGTACAACACGGTGGGGTTGGTGCCATCTGTTTTGTAGTTATGGGGGTAGACCACAAAGTAAGGCACTTGGGTGCCATCTTTGGACGTGGCAAATCGCTGCTCGGTTCGCATGCCTTGGGCATCAAAAAAGACCGGGTTGCTTTTGAGCAACTCACGCGCGTCACTGCCCACCTGGCCAAGGTACAAACTGGCGGGTGTTAAGAAGTCAAGGTACGACATCAGGTAGTGATTGGCCAGCGGGTCATTTTTGACAAACGGATCGTGCAGGCTGCTGGCACTGAGCGTGCCTGTCTTCGGCGCTTTGACTTCTTGACGCTGCCACTGCCCTGCCACAAATTGCAGTGCCTCCAAGCGCCCCGCCACGTTGTCCAAAATGTTCAGCAGCACATGGTCCCGCGTGAAGGCCGGCCCACTGCGCGCCAAGGAGCGTGTAGCGGTCGGTTCAAACAACACATGGTAGGCCTGTTGGCCGCGCATCAGGTCGTCAAATTGGATGGCCAACAGGCTGCCGCTTTTGTAAGTGGTGTTGGCCACAGTCATGTCACGCTTGAGCAACAAAAACGCCCACTCGCGTTGCCACGACAAGGACGCATCACTGGGCTTGTTGATTTTGACCAACTGGCCCTTCACCCACAAACTCATTTCGGTGTTGTAAAAATCTGTCGATCGGCCAAAGACGGTGCGCTCAAAACCGGGCGTTTTGTCGACGCTGGCAAACGCAGCCACGTCGCTGTCTTTTCCTTCAAACACCACCTCGGCCTGGGCCAACGGTGTGCCACGCTTCCATTGTTTGATCACACGTGCGTAGCCGCTCTGGGTCATGCTGCCTGGACCGAAATCGGTGCCGACTACACGGTGTTGAGGTCGACCCAGTCCAATTGCGACTTGGCCTCTGGCAAGTTAAAACCGTCTTTGACAAACTCGCGTTTGGCAATGTCAAACTCTCGGGTTACCTTGGCATCGGCGCCGCCGCGCGACAAAGAGATGAGGCATCGGTTGTAATCGGGCGCCAAACAGTCGGCGCCACCCCATACCCAGTTTTCATTTTCGGTTTTGCCTAGCGCATCGAGGTCCAACAACACGTCCCACTGCGGCTGTGCTTTGCGGTACTCGGCCAAGGTGGTGCGGCGCCACAGGCCGCGTGTATTCTTGGCATCGCGCCAGAAGTTGTAGAAATAATCACCCCTGCGCGTGACGCCTGGAATTTGATCGCGGTTGTTGAGCACCGCCAACACTTTGGCTTGGTTGTCTGCAAACATGGGCTGCGACTGCAGCAGCGATGTGGACACGGCATTGCGCTCGCGCACCCAGGCCAAGGCTTTGTCGCCCTGCACCTCTTCTAGCCACAGATAAGGGTCGTTGAAAGCTGGATTCACAGGCTGGGCCTTTGCAAAAAATGCGCACAACAGTGTGACTGCACCAAGCGTACAGCGACGACCGAACGACATGCTCACTTACCAAACAACTTGGTCACATGCTGCCACCCACGCAACAACAACCCAGAACGTTCCACATCCAACTGCGCCACCAAAGGTGCCTCGCTCACAGTCTTGCCATTCGAAGTGGCAACCACCTTACCCACCACAGCCCCTTTGGTCAACGGCGCCTCAAGACCTGCCTTGACTTCCACCGCCGTTTGAACTTGCTGACCGCGTGGCACCGTCACCAACCATGGTGTCTCTAACACCGCGGGCACTGTGTCAGCTTTGCCAAAACCAACCTTGACCGAACTCACCACCGCATTGGCTTGAATCGGCGTCACTTTTTCAAAGCTGCCAAAGCCCCAACCCAACAATGTTCTGGTTTCTTCCGCACGTGACTTAGCACTGCCGGCATTCAACACCACCGTGATCAAGCGCATGCCATTGCGCACTGAGGACGTGACCAAGCAAAAACCTGCCTCTTGCGTGTGGCCTGTTTTCAAGCCATCCACTGTGGGGTCGGTGTACAGCAGCGCATTGCGATTGCCCTGCTTGATGCCGTTGTACTTGAACTCACGCTCTGCATAGATGGCGTAATAGTCTGCACTGTTGCGAATGATGGCACGCGCCAAAATGGCCAGATCGCGCGCAGAAGATTTGTGCGCAGGATCAGGCAAACCCGTGGGGTTCACGAAGTTTGTTTTGGTCATGCCCAGCTTTTGCGCTTCGGCATTCATCAACTTGGCAAAGCCTTCTTCCGAGCCCGCCATGTGCTCGGCGATGGCCTTGGACGCATCGTTGCCCGACTGCACAATGATGCCGCGCAAGATGTCGATCACCGTTGCCTGGCTGTTCAAGGGCAAGTACATGCACGACTCGGTGTTGGTGCCGCGGCACCAAGCGTTTTGGCTGACCGTGACCAAATCGGTTGGCTTTAATTTACCGGAGCGCAACGCTTGCTCAACGATGTAACTGGTCATCATCTTGGTGAGCGATGCAGGCGGCAGAGGCTCGTCCACATTGGCAGAGGCCAACAACTCGCCAGAATCAAAGTCCATCAAGAGCCAAGCTTTGGCAGCCAGTGCCGGGGCGTTGGGTGCCAAAGAATCTTGCGCGGCCAAAGGTGGCACAGCGTTGGCGGATGCCTCCGACTTTTTAGTGCTCTGCGCTTTTTGGGCGGCCACATGTTTTGCAGCATGCGGTTTGGCCGCGAACGACAGGGGCGTGGCAAACACGGAGGCCAAAGCGATGGCACAGACGATGGAAATTTGGGAAGGGGTATGGATGTTCATGGCGTTTTAAAAAGCAGTGCCGCAATTGTCACCGATCAGGTGAAAAAAAATCCATGGCGCAAACAACAAAAAAGCCCCTTGCGGGGCTTGTTGCAAAACCTCTTTGGAGGTTTTAGGTTGTGCTGGCGGAAACGGAGGGATTCGAACCCTCGATGAGGCTCTACACCCCATACTCCCTTAGCAGGGGAGCACCTTCGGCCACTCGGTCACGTTTCCAGCACTCGAAAATTATATCAGGCTTGGTCGAGGTCAAACGCCTTGTGCAGCGCACGAACGGCCAATTCCATGTATTTCTCGTCGATCACCACCGAAGTTTTAATTTCTGACGTGGAGATCATCTGGATGTTGATGCCCTCTTCGCTCAAGGCGCGGAACATCTTGCTGGCAATGCCCACGTGGCTGCGCATGCCAATGCCCACGATGGACACTTTGCAAATCTTGGCGTCGCCGCTGACTTCGGTGGCGCCCAATGCAGGCACCACTTTTTCTTTGAGCAAGTCCATGGTGCGCGCAAAATCATTGCGGTGCACGGTGAAGCTGAAGTCGGTCTTGCCGTCTTTGCTCAAGTTTTGAATGATCACGTCGACTTCGATGTTGGCATCGGCCACAGCACCCAAGATTTGGTAAGCAATGCCTGGCTTGTCGGGCACGCCCAGCACAGAAATTTTGGCTTCATCGCGGTTAAAGGCAATGCCGGAGACTACGGCTTGTTCCATTTTTTCGTCTTCCTCAAAAGTGATCAGCGTGCCAGATTTGGCTTCTTCATTGATGTCGATGTCCCAAGGTGTGAAGCTAGACAACACACGCATGGGCACTTTGTATTTGCCCGCAAATTCAACCGAGCGAATTTGCAAAACTTTGGAGCCGAGCGATGCCATCTCGAGCATCTCTTCAAAGCTCACGGTGGTGAGGCGACGGGCCTCAGGCACCACGCGTGGGTCGGTGGTGTACACACCGTCCACGTCGGTATAGATCAGGCATTCGTCGGCCTTCATGGCCGCAGCCACTGCAACTGCAGAGGTGTCTGAGCCGCCACGGCCCAAGGTGGTGATGTTGCCATCAGGGTCGACACCCTGGAAGCCCGTCACAATGACCACGCGGCCTGCGGCCAAATCTTTGCGAACGCGAACGTCGTCAATCGATTCGATGCGAGCCTTGGTAAACGCGCTGTTGGTTTTGATCGGTACTTGCCAACCAGCGTAGCTGACAGACTGCATGCCTTCAGATTGCAAGGCAATGGCCAACAAAGCAGAAGACGCTTGCTCGCCTGTTGAGGCCAGCATGTCGAGTTCGCGGTCGTAGGCCGTGTTGGTCTTGGCAGGTGCCAATTCTTTGGCCAAGCCCAGCAAGCGATTGGTTTCGCCGCTCATGGCGCTAGGCACCACCACCATTTGGTGGCCAGCCCGTGCCCATTTGGCGACGCGTTTGGCCACATTTCGAATGCGCTCTGTGGAGCCCATGGAAGTGCCGCCGTATTTGTGAACGATCAGTGCCATTTTTAAAAGTTATAAAAGGGAAATTTCAGCAAAACCCGACGATTGTACCCGGGAGAACCCTGTATTTCAGGGGTTTTTTAGAGGCCAGCCTCTGGCTTACTGGCCCGCCTCTGCCACCCAGGCCAAAACCGCCCCTTCGCGGCGCACATGTCCGCGCCCCACTTTCAAATGCAGCTGGTGGCCGCGCGTGGTGCAAGCCGCAATTTGTAACAGCAGCTCGGTCAGTTGCGCGGTGCTGGGGGTGGTTTGGTGCGTCACTTTCAGCCAATGGCGCAGCACCAAAGACTGCCGAGCGGGACTCAAACTTTGCAAAGCCTTGATGCGGGGCAGGCCGTCTTCCAGCACGCCCTTCAAATCAGCCGCGGCCAACTCGTCCAAAATTTCTTGGGCTTCGGCTGCATGCGCGGAACTGCGCGCGAAGGTGTCGCGAAATTGGGGAAATGCGCGATCAAGTGCCGGCAGCAATTGCGCGCGAATTCGGTTGCGAGTGAATTGCTCGTCTTGGTTGGTGGGATCTTCCACCCAGGCCACTTGCGCCTGCTCAAGGTACGCACGCAAATGGGCGCCCGGCAGATTCAGCAAGGGTCGGTGCCATTGCAAACCATCGCGCAGCCACTGCGCGGGCATGCTGGCCAAACCTGGCAGCCCGGCACCCCGTGACAGCGCCAACAACAAAGTTTCCACTTGGTCATCAGCGTGCTGAGCCAAGGCAATGGCCTTCACGCCTTGCAGGTCGGGATGGGTGTGAACAGCATCGCTGAGTGCGGCGTAACGCGCACGCCTGGCCGCATCTTCAGGGCTTTGCCCGGCCGCATGCTTGGCGTTGACGTGGCATTGAACCAATGGCACTTGCAGTTGATCGCACAGTTGCTGGCAATGGCTGGCAAATTGATCGGCTGCGGCTTGCAAACCGTGGTGAATGTGGATGGCCCTCACCTGCCCTGGCCACTGCTGAACGCAGGCCAGCAACAAGGCCGTGGAGTCTGCACCGCCGCTGAACGCAACGGCCAACGGCAAACTGGGCTGAAAGCTGGGCGGCAGCAAACTGACGCCCGATGCAGAATGACTTGCCTGCTTATTTGCCAGCTTACTTGCTTGCTTTGGTGTCGGTAAAACGGCCATAGCTTTGCAAACGCTCGTAGCGACGCTCGACCAATTCTTTGGGTTTCAAATCGGTCACTTGACGCCATGCATCGCCCAGGGCGCGCTTCAAGAACGCCGCCATTTGCGCGTGATCACGGTGTGCACCGCCCACAGGTTCATTCACAATTTTGTCGACCAAGTTAAGGGCCTTCAGGCGATGGGCCGTGATGCCCAAAGCTTCCGCCGCCTCTTCAGCCTTCTCGGCTGTTTTCCACAAAATAGAAGCACAACCTTCGGGGCTGATGACAGAGTACACGGCGTACTGCAGCATGAGCACCGAGTCGGCCACGGAAATGGCCAACGCACCGCCCGAGCCTCCCTCACCAATGATGGTGGTGATGATGGGCACTTCGAGTTGGGCCATTTCAAAAATGTTGCGGCCGATGGCTTCAGACTGGCTGCGCTCTTCGGCATCGATGCCGGGGTAGGCGCCGGGTGTGTCCACAAACGTGAACACGGGCAGTTTGAATTTCTCGGCAGTCTTCATGAGGCGCAAGGCTTTGCGATAGCCCTCGGGCTTGCTCATGCCAAAGTTGCGCTGTGTGCGCTCTTTGGTATCGCGGCCTTTTTGATGACCCAAGACCATGCAAGGTGAACCGTTGAAACGCGCCAAGCCACCCACAATCGACAAGTCGTCGGCAAAGTGGCGGTCACCGTGCATTTCCACGAAGTCTGTGAAAATTTCACGGATGTAATCCATGGTGTAAGGACGCTCGGGATGACGGGCAATTTTGGTAATTTGCCAAGACGTCAGGTCCGAATAAATGTCTTTGGTCAGCTGGTGGCTCTTTTTACTGAGCTGGTCAATTTCTTCCGAAATGTCCACCGCTGATTCGCTTTGCACGTAGCGCAGTTCTTCAATTTTGCCTTCGAGTTCCGCCACGGGTTGCTCAAAGTCTAGGAATGTGCGTTTGGCCAAAATGGGCCTCCTTTATCGATCTCAATACTCAACCGGTAGCGGGTCAAGCGACCGCCAAATATACCAAGTTGCAACAGTACTGTAGGGTTGCCAGGCTTGGGCCACCTCGCGCGCATCGCTGCGGCTGACGGGTTCGCCTGAAAAATAATTCTTGCTGATGCCATTGATCAAGCCCACATCATCGAGGGGCAAGACATTGGGGCGCATGAGGTGAAAAATCAAAAACATCTCGGCGGTCCAGCGGCCAATGCCGCGAATGGCCACCAACTCGGCAATGATGGCCTCGTCGTCCATGCTCTGCCATTCTTTGACGTGCACGGTTTTGCCATGGAAGTGCAAGGCCAAGTCCACCAGGTACTCCACTTTGCGCGCTGACAAACCTGCAGCGCGCATGTCGTCCACCTTGAGTTTGAGCACGCCCGCTGGCGTGATCTTTTTGCTCAAGGCTGCAAACTTGTTCCACACCGATTGCGCCGCTTTGACCGAAATTTGCTGACCCACAATGCTGCGCGCCAAAGTGACAAAGGCATCGCCACGCGAGACCAAACAGGCATTGCCAAATTGCGGAATGAGGCGCTTCATGACCCGGTCTTTTTTAGACAGGTGCGCGCACGCAGCAGCCCAATACTCGGGGGTCATGACTTCGTCAATTTTGCTCATTGAGACGCTTCCCACGTGGTGCCTGCTGCAGAGTCTTTGAGCACAATGCCCTGCGCCAGCAAGAGTTTGCGAATGCGATCGGCTTCTGCAAAATTCTTCGCAGCCTTGGCATCGGCGCGCGCTTGAATGTGCGCCTGAATGGCCGCTTCGTCCAAACCGGCACCGGCCTGCAAATAGCTTTGCGGGTCTGTTTGCAACAAGCCCAAAATGCCGCCCAAGGCTTTCAACAAACCGGCTTGTTCAGCCGACTTGCTGCGATTGACCTCACCAGCCAAATCGAACAACACGGCCACGGCTTCAGGCGTGCCAAAGTCTTCGTCCATGGCTGCTTTGAAGCGCGCGGCATAAGGGTTGGCCCAGTCAATCTGCACCTCGGCCGGCACCACGGCTTGCAAGGCGGTGTAGAGGCGCTTCAGGCCACCGCGGGCATCGTTCAAATGCACGTCGGAGTAATTCAAAGGCGTGCGGTAGTGGCTGCGAACCAAGAAGAAGCGCACGGTTTCGGCATCAAACGCCTTGAGCACATCGCGGATGGTGAAGAAGTTGCCCAAGCTTTTGGACATCTTTTCGTTGTCCACATTGATGAAGCCGTTGTGCATCCAAAAGTGCGCAAACTGCTGACCTGTGGCGCCTTCGCTTTGGGCAATTTCGTTTTCGTGGTGCGGGAACTGCAGGTCGGCACCGCCGGCATGAATGTCAAAGCTGTTGCCCAACATTTGGCAGGCCATGGCCGAGCACTCGATGTGCCAACCGGGGCGGCCTGGGCCAAACGCGCTGTCCCATTTCACATCGGCCGGTTCGGACGCTTTGGCGCCCTTCCACAGCACAAAGTCGAGCGGGTCGTCTTTGCCATCGAGCACGGCCACGCGCTCGCCAGCATGCAACTCGTCCAGCGATTTACCAGACAACTTGCCGTAGCCCGGAAACTTGCGCACGGCGTAGTTCACATCGCCCTGCGGCGTGCGGTAGGCCAAACCTTTTTGTTCTAGCGTGCCAATCATGCTGAGCATTTGCGGCACAAATTCGGTGGCACGGGGCTCGGCCGTGGGACGGGCAATGCCCAGCGCATCAAAATCAGCATGCATGGCATCGATCATGCGGTCTGTGAGGGCACGAATGGTTTCGCCGTTTTCTACGGCACGCTTGATGATCTTGTCGTCAATGTCGGTGATGTTGCGAATGTGCGTGACCTTGTAGCCACTGGCCTTGAGCCAGCGCTGGACCACATCAAAGGCGACATTGGAACGAGCGTGCCCCACATGGCACAGGTCATAGACGGTCATGCCGCAAACGTACATGCGGACATGCCCCGCCTCAAGTGGCGAAAAATCGGCAATGGCGCGGGAGAGCGTGTTGTAGATGCGCAAGCTCATGAATCACTGTTTTTGTTGTTCGGGTGCAAAAAGGGGCCTCAGCCCCATAGATATTGCAAGGACGGCTTGGACACGGGGCCTCCGTTACAATTTGCGTCAGTATAAGGCCCAAATAAGTCACTGACCAAGCCTCTTTTCGAGCGGCCCTTGACGCCTTTTTACCTCCCAAAGCTGCCAAATATGACGATTCAAAGGGTTATTGCCCGCGTTTTACCGCTCGTGCTCTGCTTTTTCTGCAGCGTATCGTGGGCAGACGCCACGTCTGAGGTGGAAGAGCTGCTCCAAAACAAGCAATGGGCCCAAGCCCAACAACGCCTTGCGGCTGAAGTTCTGCAAAACCCCAAAGCCGCTCAATCCCCGCAATGGCGACTCATGTCGAGCCAGATTTTGGCCGGTCAAGGCCAAGCATCAGAAGCCATTGCGCAATTGCAAGCTTTGATTCAAGAGTTTCCCGAGCTGCCAGAGCCTTACAACAACCTGGGCGTCTTGCTGGCGGCACAAGGCCAGTTAGAAGAAGCACTCACGGCATTGAAATCAGCCGTCCAAGCCCGTCCCAACTACCCAGTTGCCTTGCAAAACCTGGGGGATGTGTACACCGCCTTGGCGCAGCAAGCCTACCTTCAAGCCAAGAACGCAGGCAAAGGCGTCAAACTGCTGCCATTGCCTGCGCCCGCTGCGCAAACCACCACATCGACCAACACACGCACATTGCGTTAACACCATGCCTCACATTCCCATGCGCCGTCACGCCCTGAAGTTGATCAGCACCTTGGCTTTGGCCCTGGGCATTTGCATACCGGCCCTTGGCCAAGCACAAGAAGCCCCGAAACTGAAAATCGCCACCAATTTCGGCGACATCATGGTCGAGGTCTACCCCGATAAAGCCCCCAAAACTGTTGCCAACTTCCTGCAATACGTGAAGGACAAGCACTACGATGGCACCATCTTTCACCGCGTCATCCCCAACTTCATGGTTCAAGGCGGTGGCTACGATGCGCAATACAAAGAGCGCGCCACACGCACCCCCGTTCAGCACGAAGGCCGCCAAGCATTGGCCGCTGGCTTGAAAAATCAAACCGGCTACTTGGCCATGGCGCGCACCAACGACCCGCACTCGGCCACGGCCCAGTTTTTCATCAACACGGTCGACAATGCTTTCTTAGATCCCACGCCCATTCCCGAAGGCGACCCAGTGAAGCGTTTTGAATACCGCGGTCAGGTCTATGAAAACGTGCCACGCGAGAACTTGCTCAATGCCCTACAACTTTTCGGTTATACGGTTTTTGGCAAAGTCACAGCCGGCATGGACGTTGTGAATAAAATCAGAACCACCCCAACAGGCATGGGCGGACCGTTTAGAACAGACGTTCCCAAAACCCCTGTCACTATTCTTTCAATCACTTTGGTGCAATAAAAATGAGCAATCCTCAAGTAGAACTTCACATCGCCGGCAAAGGCGTCATCCTCATTGAACTCGATGCCGAAAAAGCGCCATTGAGTGCTGAGAACTTTTTGCACTACGTGAACAAAGGCCATTACAACAACACCATTTTTCACCGTGTGATTCCTGGCTTCATGATTCAAGGCGGCGGCTTTGAACCCAACATGGAACAAAAGCATTCCGATGCGGCCATTCAAAACGAAGCCAACAACGGTTTGAAAAACAAGAAGTACACCTTGGCCATGGCGCGCACCCAGGCGCCCCACTCTGCCACAGCCCAGTTCTTCATCAACACCGCAGACAACGAGTTCTTGAACCACACGGCCCCCTCCTTGCAAGGCTGGGGTTATGCGGTATTTGGCCACGTGGTGTCTGGAACAGAGATTGTCGATGCCATCGAAGGCGTTAAAACAGGTCGCAATGGTTTCCATGACGACGTGCCCAAAGAGGCTGTGATCATTGAAAAGGCTGTGGCGCTTTAATTCAGCCCTGCACTTTCCATGACAGCAACCGTGTTGCCGTTTCAGGTGTTCGAAGCACCTGAACACTGGCGCACGGTTGACTTCATTTCAGACCTGCATTTGCAGGAAAAAGACCTCGCCACTTTCAAGCTGTGGCAGCACTACATGCAAACCACCACTGCCGATGCGGTATGGATTCTCGGGGATTTGTTTGAAGTGTGGGTAGGCGATGATGCAGCACTGCATCACCCTTTCTTGCAGCAATGTGGCGCTGAGTTACGCCATTGCGCTGCAAATCGTCACGTCGCCTTCATGCGTGGCAACCGCGATTTTCTGGTGGGTTCTGAGTTTCTCAAGTCTTGTGCAGTTCACGACTTAACAGATCCCACTGTGTTGAATTTTGCAGGTCAAAGATGGCTACTGTCCCACGGTGATGAAGGCTGCTTGGCCGATTCGGATTACCAAGCATTTCGCAGCACCGTTCGTCAACCTGCTTGGCAACAAAGCTTCTTGGCCAAACCCCTTGCAGAGCGTGAAGCCATTGCCCGTCAATTGCGCGTACAAAGTCAGCAGCACAAAAACGATCCCGCCACAGTCTATGCAGATGTCGACAAGGCATGGACACAAACGGCACTGGCGCAATCTCAATGCACCTGCCTGCTGCATGGCCACACGCATCGGCCTGGCGACCATCTGCTGGAAGGTTCTTCAAATTTGCAGCGTCGCGTATTAAGCGATTGGGACGCACAAACAACAAAACCTCGCGCGGAGGTTTTGCGTTGGCATGCCAGTGGTCTGGTTGAGCGAATCAACCTAGCGCGTTAAGCAGCGACTCAACGTCGCAGCAAGTTTTTCAAAGCGTTTTGCAAACGACGCGCCACTTTGGGATCGTGGGCCGACGACAAAACAGCCGTCACGTCCAGTGCCCATGTGTCTTGAGGACCCGGTTGGTTTTTACGGGTCAACAATTGCAATTGCAGAGCCCGACGCTCGTTCAAATTCTCAGCTGGCGTTGGCACTTCTGCCGCCATTTCTAGACGCAAGATGGCTTCACCTGCTTCAGCTTTGGGGGCTTGACTGACCGCTTGCGACCATGCCGCACGCGCAGCAGCATTGACGTTGCGACCCAACTCTTGCGGTGTGGGCACTTGATCAGCTTGACGCTTTTCCCAAGCGGCCAGCAAGTTAGTCAAAGATTCGCCATGGGCCTGTGCCGCTAATTTGCGCAGTGCCATTTCGGCATGCTCTTTGGCATCGCGTTGCGCTCTGAATGCCGCATCGCTCAAACGTGGACCACGGTCTTGGCGCTCAAAACGGTCACCTTTGTCGGCTCGGTCAAATCGACCACCGGCTTTGTCACCGAAGCCAGGTTTGTCGCCACGCGGGCCGCCTTTGCCATCGCGG
>CALEYZ010000008.1 GCA_937928195.1 uncultured Limnohabitans sp. | reverse complement strand
CAACGACCCCCACCATGTCAAGGTGGTGCTCTAACCAGCTGAGCTACGCGCCTACAAATTCAGCCCGCATTGTAGCATCAAAAAATGGCCACTTTGAAGCTCATGGTGGCAAAGCCAGAACTTTGGCTTAATTTCGCCTGACCTGCCCCACCCCGGAAACGGATTTCACACTCTGCATCACCCTTTTTAAGAGCGATGCATCCGATACCTCCACAGTGAACGTCATCCAAGCGGTGCCCTTCACGGACTGGGTTTGCACCCCCACCACGTTCATCTTCTCTTTGGCAAAGACTTCTGAAATATCGCGCAGCAGTCCCTGTCGGTCGGTGGCTTCCACAGACACTTCCACAGGGTACATCAGCGTTTGTCCCGGTTTTTGCACACCCCAACGCACTTCAATCACGCGTTCACCGTGCCGGGCCAGCAAAGACTGGAAGTTGCGACAATCGTCTCTGTGAATGCTGACACCTTTGCCGCGCGTCACAAAGCCACTGATGGCATCGGGCGGTGCCGGCCTGCAGCATTTCGACAATTGGGTGAGCAATGAGTCCACGCCCACCACCAACACACCCGACTGGGATTTGGGAGGCACCACGCGCGATTTTTTGAGCAACACAAAATCATCGGGTTGCATGACGGGCTCGGGGGGCCGCAAGAAGACCTCAATGTTGCGCAAAGAAAACTCATCTTTGCCCACTGTTTCAAACAAGGCATCCGAAGACTTGAAGCCCAAGTCAGATGCCAAGTCTTCCAGCTTGATGGACGTCTTGCCTTCACGCTGCAAAATCTTTTCAACGGCCTCACGGCCTTTGGCAATGTTCTCGTGCGTGATCTGTGCATTGAACCATGCCCGCACTTTCGAGCGTGCACGGTGGCTGGCCAAGAAGCCCAACTCGGTGTTCATCCAATCGCGTGAGGGTCCGCCCTCCTTCACCGTCGTAATTTCCACCGTCTGCCCATTTTGCAAAGGCGTGTTCAAGGGGATCATCACGCCATCGGCTTTGGCACCACGGCATCGGTGGCCCAAGTTGGTGTGCACGGTGTACGCAAAATCAATGGGGGTCGCACCTTTGGGCAATTCCACAATGGCCGCATTGGGTGTGAGCACATAAATGCGATCGTCAAACAAAGCCGTGTCTTCTGCAGATTGCGCGGATGACGCGGCATGGGCTTGACCTGGCGTTGCATCGGGTCCTGCGGCCTCAGACGACATTTCACGCTCCCACGCCAAGAGCTGTCGCAAGACTGCAATTTTGGCGTCGTAGTCACTGTTGGCACTGACACCGACATAGCCTTTGGCGCCTGCTTCTTTGTAGGCCCAATGCGCCGCTACACCATGTTCGGCATGGTCGTGCATGCTTTGCGTGCGAATTTGAATTTCAATGGGTCGGTCTTGCGCATCGCGCACCACGGTATGAAGTGACTGATAGCCGTTGGCTTTGGGTTTGGCGATGTAGTCGTCAAATTCTGAAGCTATGGGTACAAACCTTGAATGAACCCAACTGAGCGCTTCATAGCAATCGGCCACGCTGGGCACAATGACGCGCATGGCCCTGATGTCAAACACTTGCGAGAAGTCGAGCGACTTGCCGCGCATTTTTTTGACGATGCTGTAGATGTGTTTTGGCCGGCCTTGCACAGAAGCTTTGATGTTCTGTGCTGCCAATTCAGCTTGCACTTGCTCGCGCAAATGCTGCATGTTGAGTTCACGTTCGGCGCGCTTTTCATCCAACAGTTTGGCAATTTGTTTGTAGGTGTCGGGCTCTAAGAATCGGAAAGACAAGTCTTCCAATTCCCATTTGATTTCCCAAATACCCAGCCGATTGGCCAAAGGGGCAAACACCTGCAAGGACTCTTTTGCCAAGCTGGGTGGCACCTCTTTTTTACTGCTTGCAAAATAGCGCAGCGTTTGAAGGCGCGAAGCCAATCGCAACATGATGACGCGCAAATCCTTGCTAAAGGCCAGCAACATTTTGCGAACGTTTTCTGTTTGCGCACGCGGATCGTCTTGCAGTTGCGCGGCCGATGTCGCCGTGCGTGACAAACGCTGAACTTCAACCAGCTTGGTTGTTTCAACAGCAAGCGAGGCAAACTCATCGCCAAAAGTTTTGGCAATAACCTCATGCGGACGGCTAAGGTGCGGGCAGGTGTAGACCAAATAGCTGGCAGCCTTCACATCGTTGCCGCTGTTCATGGTTTCCAAAATGGCCACCACGGCATCTGCATGCGCAAGCAAGTTTTCGCCGGTGTCTAGAAGTTCACCTGACAAAAAGGGTTCTGCAAATGCCCTTGCACGAACCAGAATATCTTCTGCCACAAGGCTCATGCCCGCAATCCTAAAAAGGCAAGCACGATGTCAATTTGGTCGTCATGCGTCAGGGTGGGTGCATGGCCCACGCCCTCTATCGTGGCCACTTGCACACGCGGTCCGCGTTGCGTCATCTCTTGCACTGCAGCGCCACTTAGCAGCTCTGAAGCTGCGCCATGAATCAAGAGTGTTTTGCAACGAATGGCATCGTAGACCTGCCACAGTGTGGCCTCGCCTGCCTTGGCAGCCTCTTCTGTGACAGCCCTGATGGGCAATCGCAACTGCGGGTCATAGTGCAAACTGAATGCACCATCGTCCAATCGCTTTACCATGTGCTGCGACAAAGCCAGCCACTCGGCCGCTGTGTGGGGGCCAAAAGATTTGGAAATTTCCCACAAGGCATCGGCAGCTTCTTGCACCGAGGCAAAGTGTCCCACCTCGCCCACATAGGTCTGCATGTTTTGAATCGACGGCCACGACACGGGGGGGCCAATGTCGTTCAAGACCAAATGGCGAATGGGAACTGGCAATTCTTGCGCAGCCAACAACATCCCAATGACACCGCCCATGCTGGTGCCCACCCAGTCAAGCCGCTCGATGGGGTGCTGGCTGTTCAAGGTTTGCAGCAACACCGCCATGTCGCTGGCGTATTGCGGAAACTGATAGCCCATGGGGTCCTTGAGCCAATCGCTTTGGCCACGCCCCACCACATCAGGACAAATGACGCGAACAGGCGGCAAACCAGAGTCCTTGGCTGACGCCACCATGGCTTGGGCCAACCGGTCAAAGTCTCGCCCCTGGCGGGTTAAGCCATGCACACAAACCACCACATGAGAGGCCGTAGCCTCGCCCCAAGACGCATAGGCCATGCGGTGCGAGCCCTGGGCATCGGGGCAAACTACATCATTAAAAACGGGTTCGGACATGGCATTTCACTTCATTCACGCGCTGGCTGTCAGGCCCAAGTGGCATTGACGCGCCATAATTAACTTTTCCACATCGTAAATCATTCGGAGAATCACCATGCTGAAAGGCAAAACTGCACTCGTGACAGGCTCAACCAGTGGCATTGGCTTGGGCATTGCCAAAGCCCTGGCCAAACAAGGCGCCAACATTGTTTTGAATGGTTTTGGCGACCATGCCGGGCCCGAGGCTGAAATTGCCGTCCTGGGCGCCAAAGTGGCGTATCACGGCGCCGACATGAGCAAGCCTGCAGAAATTGAAGCCATGGTGAAGTTTGCCGAGGAGAAGTTTGGCCGCGTCGACATTTTGGTCAACAACGCAGGCATTCAGCACGTGGCCCGCGTCGAGAACTTTCCGGTTGAGCGCTGGGATGCGGTCATTGCCATCAACTTGTCCAGCGCTTTTCACGCCACGCGCGCGGTGCTGCCTGCCATGCAAAAAGCCAACTGGGGCCGCATCATCAATGTGGCATCGGTCCACGGCTTGGTGGGCTCTGCAGAAAAGTCGGCTTACGTGGCGGCCAAGCATGGCATTGTGGGACTCACCAAGGTCACCGCATTAGAGAATGCCACTTCGGGCATCACCTGCAATGCCATCTGCCCTGGCTGGGTGCTGACGCCCTTGGTGCAAAAACAAGTGGACGCCAAAGCCGAAGCTTTGGGCTTGACCAATCAAGCCGCCACAGAGTTGTTGTTGGGTGAAAAAGAACCTTCAAAGCAATTCACCACCCCCGAAGAGTTGGGCGAATTGGCCGTGTTCTTCTGTTCGGCTGCGGGCAACAACATTCGCGGTGTGGCATGGAACATGGACGGCGGTTGGGCAGCGCAATAAACCACGACCAAGCGCTATTGAGCGCTACAGAGCGCTACGAAGCGCTGCTTGAATCCGCCAATGCCACCTGTTCAGGTGGCATTGTTGTTCAAGGCTTGTGTATCAAAACCACGGCCCTGGCTTCCATGCTGAGTCCCTCACCCACAGGTCCCATTTTTTCAGCCGTTTTGGCTTTGACGTTCACATGAGATTCCGGTACGCCCAAGGCCTTGGCGATGGACGATCGAATGTCTGATCGGTGTGGCGCCAATTTAGGTGCTTGTGCCACGATGGTGCAATCCACATTGCCCAAATGCCAACCCAACTGCTTGACATGGTCGTAGGCTTTTTTCAGCAGCACCACAGAATTGGCACCTTTGTAGGTGGCATCGGTGTCTGGAAAATGCTGGCCAATGTCACCCAGCCCCGCCGCACCCAATAAGGCATCGGTGATGGCGTGCAGCAACACATCGGCGTCGGAATGTCCCAGCAAACCTTTGTCGTGTGGAATTTGCACCCCTCCCAACATCAAGGGACGGCCTTCGACCAGGGCATGCGTGTCCCAACCTTCGCCTACTCGAATGTTCATTTTCTGCTCCTCAGAAAATCTTCCGCCAAAGCGAAATCAGGTGGATAAGTGACTTTGAAATTGTGAGGGCTGCCCACCACCAACTTGGGTGCAAAGCCCGCCATTTCCATGGCGCTCGCCTCATCGGTGATGCCGTCAAAATTCTCTGTCGCTTTGGCTTTCAATGCGGCATGCAAAGGCCCCGCACGAAACATCTGCGGCGTTTGAGCCAACCACTTGTCTTGTCGGGGCAAGGTTTGACTGACTCGGCCCTGCACCGCAACCTTCAAGGTGTCTGGCAAAGGCAAGGCCAGCAAACCACCCACGTCGTCGTCCAAACAAGCATCAATCAAACGCTTGATTTCCAGGTCAGTGATGAGGCATCGGGCGGCATCGTGTACCAAGATCCAATCGTGGGCTTGCACCCCCTCGGGATTGTGCTCCCCCTCTTGGAGCAAAGCCGTCAAACCATTGAACACAGATTCAGCACGCGTGGCACCGCCACATGCAATGCGCTTGAAATGACTTGGCCACGCGGGTGCCTCTGGCCACACATGAGCATCGTCAGGTGACACCACCACGACCACTTGTTGCAAGCGCTCAACAGACCCCAGAGCAGCCAAAGTGTGCATCACCATGACCTTGCCACCAATCAATTCGTACTGTTTGGGCTTGACTGTGCCTGCGCGTGAACCCGAGCCTGCGCACGGCACCAACGCAAAACAGCGCGGAGCAACGTCTGTTGTTGCCGTGCTGGTTTCGAGGCTGGTTGCAGTGTCGTTTGGAGAGGGATTCACAGTCATTCGCTTTTCAAGGTCCCACAGAGGATCTCTAAGCCCTTATTTTGAAGGACTTCCGGGGAGTTTTCAGACTTTCAGGGACTTTTTAGCAAGCCCGTGCGACAACGCAACAAGCCCTCTTAAAATACACAGCAAGTTTGTTTCACACCCCCCTCCAATTCGGCGGGGGGTGTTTTCTATTGGTGTTTCATGCAATTACCCGCGCTCAGCTTAGGCAAACGCTTCACCCTGCCCCGCCCCATGGGTTCGGCAGATGCCGTGCTATTGGCCCAATTGGCCGAGCGTGAAAAAGCACAAGGTCGCCTGACGGCGGTTGTCACGTCCGATGCAGCCGACACCCAAAGGCTGATGGACGAGGTGGCTTTTTTTGCACCCGGTCTTCGCTGCGCCATTTTTCCCGACTGGGAAACTTTGCCCTACGACACTTTCTCGCCACACCAAGACCTGATCAGTGAGCGTCTTGCCACGCTGTGGCGCATCAACCAACGTGACAAAGCTGAAGGCGCTGACCTGGTCTTCATTCCGGCCACAACAGCGCTCTACCGCTTAGCGCCTCCGTCATTTTTGGCGGGCTACACCTTTCAGTTCAAAACCAAGCAAAAACTGGACGAGGCCAAACTCAAAGCCCAACTGACCTTGGCCGGCTACAGCCATGTGAGCCAAGTGGTCAGCCCCGGTGAATATGCCGTCCGTGGCGGGCTGATTGATTTGTATCCGATGGGCTCACAGGTACCCTACCGCGTCGACTTGTTTGACAACGAAATCGACTCCATCCGTACTTTCGATCCTGACACGCAACGCAGTTTGTACCCTGTGCCCGAAGTGCGTTTGTTGCCAGGTCGCGAATTCCCCATGGACGAAGCAGCGCGTGCCAAGTTTCGCAGTCGCTGGCGTGAATTGTTGGAAGGTGACCCTACCAAAAGCCGCATCTACAAAGACATGGGCAACGGCGTGGCCACAGCGGGCATTGAGTATTACTTGCCTTTGTTCTTCGAAGAGACCGCCACAGTTTTTGATTACTTGGGTGCGGGTACCGATGCACCCGCCACCTTGGTTTTGCATGGCGATTTAGAACCCGCCTTTCAACGTTTTTGGCAAGACACCAAAGATCGATACCGCTTGGTGCAAGGTGATCCAGAACGCCCTGCATTGCCCCCCGACGCTTTGTTTTTGTCTGCAGAGCAGTTTTACACCGGCACCCACCAGCATGCGCAATTGGCGCTGCGACAAGGCGTGGATGACGGTGCCGACAACACCTTGGCGCAAGCTTTGCCAGACCTCACGGTGGTGCGAGGCGCAGAAGAGCCTCTGGCCAAGCTGCAAGCGCACATTCGCAGCACCCCGCATCGTGTGTTGATTCTGGCTGAAAGCGCTGGTCGACGCGAAAGCCTGCTGGACTTTTTGCGCGCTGGCGGTGTCAACCCACCCGCGTTTGATGACCTGCAAGAGTTTCAGGCCAGTGACGAAAAATTGGGCATTGCCACTGCCGCCTTGAATGCAGGTTTCCATTGGTTTGAAGCTGGCATCGACTTGGTCACCGAGACCGAGTTGTTCGCAGCAGGCACCACCACACGCAGGCGCAAGAAGCAAGAACAAGTGAGCGATGTGGAAGCGCTCATCAAAGATTTGTCCGAGCTCAATGTGGGCGACCCTGTGGTGCACAACGCGCACGGCATTGGCCGCTATCGCGGTTTGGTTAACATGGACTTGGGAGAGAAAAATCCTGACGGCACGCCTGCGCTGCAAGAGTTTTTGCATTTGGAATATGCCGACAAGGCCACACTGTATGTGCCCGTTAGCCAATTGCAATTGATTGGCCGCTACACCGGCGTGAGTGCCGATGAGGCACCGCTGCACCGCCTGGGCAGTGGCCAATGGGAAAAGGCAAAACGCAAAGCGGCCGAGCAAGTGCGGGACTCTGCGGCAGAGCTGTTGAACATTTATGCGCGACGCGCCGCGCGCGAAGGCCACCCCTTCCGCTACAGCCCGCAGGACTACGAGACCTTTGCCAACGACTTCGGCTTCGAGGAAACCGCCGACCAGAAGGCCGCCATCCACTGCGTCATCCAGGACATGATCA
>CALEYZ010000007.1 GCA_937928195.1 uncultured Limnohabitans sp. | reverse complement strand
ATACCGGCCTGTCACGCCGGGGGTCGCGGGTTCGAGTCCCGTCCACTCCGCCAAAAAGCAAAAACGCACCTTCGGGTGCGTTTTTCATTGGTGCTCTCAAGGTTGCGGTCTAAGCCCAGGATTGCGGTGCGAGCAAGCCCAGCAAATAACCTTTCAACCAACCCAAATCGACTGGTTTTTGAACAAAATGGGTTTCAGCGGGTGGGCCGCCACGTTCTTGCAAATCATCAAGACTGAGCGCAGAGAGGGTGATGATTTGCATTTGCGCAAAGTCTTCTTTTTGTTTGACTTGCTTGACCAATGCCCAACCGTCTACTTGTGGCATGAGCAGGTCTAAAAACATGATTTGTGGTTTGAAGGTGGGCAAATGTAGCAAAGCCTCGATGGCAGATGCGAGGGCGCAGCACTCGACTTGCGCATGAGTGGCCAAGCAGGTGTCTTGAAGCAGGTGCCGCGTGACGGGATCGTCGTCAACGACCATGACACGCAAGCGGTCGTTTTTAAGGCGATCAAGGGCGGGCAATTTTTGCTGCTGAAGCTGATAGCTTTGGATTGATGCAAGTGTGATGCGTCGATGCCCGCCTTGTGTAACCCAGGCTTGCAAGACTTTTTTGTCAACCAAGCTTTGAACCGTGCCGACCGAGAGCTGAAGGAGCTCAGCAGCTTTGCTGGTGCCGCAGCAAGCGGGAGTGGTGTGAGAGGCCATGCATGTCTTCATTGGAAAACTTCAATTTAGCTTGTATTGGTGCCAGCCTGACTTGCAAGTGCATACATTGACTGTCATTTGCATCGTTCTTGGCTGTATAAAAGTTTCGTCTCCTTAGGGACTCTGGGGATGTTCCATCTGCTCATACGGCATTAGGATCTCTTGTGCAAAATGGTGAAAGCCATTGCAAGAACAAATCATTGCCCCGTAACGTATTCTGTTGGAGACGCACTGAATGCCAGCCCATCATGCTTTTTGGCCCAAACGCCTGCCGCACCAATTGACGGCACCGCAAACATCTTTGTGGATGAATTTGCAAGTCAGTGCCATGCGCTTTCCAAACAAAGAAGCCTTGGTGTTCATGGGGCAAACATGGACCTATGCGCAACTGCGCAATGAGGCTGAAAAAATTGCAAGCGCACTGCGCAACATGGGTGTGCAAAAAGGCGACCGTGTGGTGCTGGACATGCAAAATTGTCCGCAGTTGGTCATCACGCATTTTGCAATTTTGCGGCTCGATGCCGTGGTGGTACCGGTCAACCCCATGAACCGCATGGAAGAGTTGAAGCACTACATTCTTGACCCCGATACCAAGGTGGCCGTGACCACCGCTGACCTGGCCACCGAGCTGGCGGCTGCCAGCAATGCCTTAGAAAAAAATCAACAGCTCCAGCATTTGTTGGTGACGCAATTCACCGACGTATTTGATGCGACCCAGCTTGGGCCTGACGAACTGCCTTTGGCTTGGCGTGACTGGTTAACCACAGTTCATGCATTGCCAACACTGGATGGCGGACGAGTGCATGCTTGGTCAACCGCCCTTCAGGGCGAGATCGATCTGGGACCTGTCACTGCGCAGCCCGAAGATTTGGCTGTATTGCCCTACACCAGCGGTACCACCGGCTTGCCAAAGGGGTGCATGCACACCCACGGCACCATCATGCACAACGCGATGGCCAGTGGCATTTGGGCTGCCGGCACGCCAGAAAACAAGACACTGTGCGTGGTGCCCATGTTTCACATCACAGGCATGGTGAGTGTGATGCACTCGTCTATTTTTGTCGGAGCAACTTTGGTGTTGATGCCAAGGTGGGACCGTGATTTGGCGGGACGTTTAATTTCCAAATGGAAGATCACGCACTGGACCAACATTCCGACCATGGTGATTGATTTGCTGGGCAGTCCCAACATGGATCAGTTTGACTTGAGCAGCTTGGTCAACATCGGTGGTGGTGGTGCCGCCATGCCTGAAGCGGTTGCACAACGCTTGTTGGATCAATTTGGCTTGAAGTACATCGAAGGTTATGGCTTGACTGAAACTGCCGCACCTTCGCATACCAACCCACCCGATGCGCCTAAGAAACAATGTTTGGGCATTCCCTTCATGAGCGTGGATGCGCGTGTGGTCGACCCTGAAACTTTGGCTGAATTGCCACAAGGCGAGTCGGGTGAAATTGTGATTTCTGGCCCGCAAGTTTTCAAAGGTTACTGGAAGCGTCCCGATGCCACGGCCAGTGCCTTCTTTGAACGCGATGGCAAATCGTTCTTCCGTTCGGGCGACATGGGGCGCATTGATGAAGAAGGTTATTTCTTCATGACCGACCGCCTTAAGCGCATGATCAATGCCAGTGGATTCAAGGTGTGGCCTGCAGAAGTAGAGGCCTTGATGTTCAAGCATCCCGCCATTCAAGAGGCTTGTATCATCTCGACCAAAGACGCTTATCGCGGTGAATCCGTGAAGGCTGTGGTGGTGCTTCGCAGCACGCACAAAGGACAGGTGACAGAGCAAGAAATCATGGATTGGTGCCGTGACACCATGGCGGTTTACAAAGTGCCTCGTGTGGTGGAGTTCATCGATGCATTGCCCAAGAGTGGCAGCGGCAAAGTGATGTGGCGTGCCCTGCAAGAAGCAGAAATGGCCAAAACCTGATGTCTGATTTTTTGATGTTGCGAGCCTTTTCAGTATGAGCCTCAAACTGTCGGTGTTGGACCAGTCAGTGGCCATGGCAGGTCGTGGGCAAGATGCGTCCATTCGCCAAACCTTGGCCTTGGCCCAATCTGCGGAGCGTTTGGGTTACGCGCGGTTTTGGGTCAGCGAGCACCATGCCCATCCCAGTATCGTGGGCACCGCTCCCGAAATTTTGATGGCCGCCATTGCCACGCAAACCCAGCGCATTCGCATTGGCAGTGCGGGTGTGATGTTGCCGCATTATTCGGCATTGAAAGTGGCAGAGCAGTTCCGAGTGCTGGACGCTTTGGCTCCTGGCCGCATTGACTTAGGCGTGGGCCGCGCGCCAGGCAGCGATGGCAAAACCGCGCAACTGCTCAATCCCGGTCGCTACGCCAGCGAAAACTTTCCACAACAAGTGATGGCCTTGCAAGCTTGGGTGAAGGGCCAGCCTTTGCCGCCAGGTCACCCTGGGCATGGTGTGTTTGCTTACCCGCAGTCAGAAACTTCGCCCGATGTCTGGATGTTGGGCAGCTCTGACTATGGTGCGCAATTGGCAGCCCACTTGGGATTGCCGTATGCCTTTGCTTGGTTCATCACCGATGGCCAAGGCGCTGATCAGGCCCTGCAAATTTACAGAGACAGCTTCAGGCCCAGTGCGCGCTTGGACCAACCCATGGCCACCTTGTGTGTTTGGGCCCTGGCCGCAGACACCGATGAACAGGCTTGGCATTTGTTCAAAAGCCGTGCACGCTGGCGCATGGACCGCAACTTGGGCCGGATTGGCCCCATGCTGCCACCTGAGCAGGCCGATCGTGACTATTCGTCCGCTGAACAAATGGCGTTGGACGCATTGAAGGCCAATGCTTTTGTGGGCAGCGCACGCACCGTAGGCACCCAGTTGCGCGCGGTAGCAGAACGATTGGAATTGGACGAGTTGGTGGTGATCACCTGGACCCATGACCCTCAGGCGCAGCTGCATTCCTACGAATTGCTGGCGCACGAATTTAATTTGAAACCCTAATTTTTCAGGAGCATCCGAATGTTTGAAACCGCAATTGCTGGCAGCTTGCCAAAACCCGAATGGTTGGCCGAGACCAACAAGCTTTGGCCCAAGTGGATGGCAGAAGGCGACAGCCTGAAACAAGCGAAGGCCGATGCCACACTGCTGTGGATCAAGGCGCAGGAAGACGCGGGCTTGGACGTGGTGGGCGATGGCGAGCAATCACGCCAACACTTTGTGCATGGCTTCCTCGAGCAAGTTGAAGGCATCGACTTTGAAAACAAAGTGACCATGGGCATCCGTAATAATCGTTACGACGCCCAAGTGCCGCAGGTGATTGCGCCTCTGCGATTGAAAGGCCGTGTGCATGCGTTTGAAGCACAACTCGCACGTGCCCACACCAAGAAGAAATTAAAGTTCACTTTGCCAGGCCCCATGACCATTGTGGACACCGTGGCCGATCGTTTTTATGGCGACAAAGTGAAAATGGCCATGGCCTTTGCCGAGTTGCTGAACCAGGAAGCCTTGGCGCTGCAAGCGGATGGTGTGGACATCGTTCAGTTTGACGAGCCCGCTTTCAATGTGTACATGGAAGAGGCGGCCGATTGGGGTGTGAAGGCATTGGAGCGTGCGGCCCAAGGCCTGACCTGCACCACGGCAGTTCACATCTGCTATGGCTATGGCATTCAAGCCAACATCGATTGGAAAAACTCATTGGGTCACGAGTGGCGCCAATACGAAAAAGTGTTTCCTGCCTTGGCCAAGAGCAGCATTGATCAAGTGAGTTTGGAGTGCTTCCACTCGCATGTGCCGATGGACTTGATGGCTTTGCTGGAAGGCAAAGATGTGATGGTGGGCGTGATCGATGTGGCCAGTGATGTGGTGGAAACACCCGAAGAAGTGGCAGACACCATTGGCCGCGCACTTCAGTTTGTGCCCAAGGCGCGCATCATTCCTTGTACCAATTGCGGCCTGGCACCCATGAGCCGTGAAGTGGCGGAGAAAAAACTGCAAGCCTTGGCAGAAGGCGCACGCATTGCACGTGAACGTTATCGCTGAACTTGACTTTGCAGACTGCAACAAAAAAGGCCATCACACGATGGCCTTTTTGTTGTGAGCGCTTTGAACTTACATGCGCTCAAAAATGGCGGCAATGCCCTGGCCGCCACCAATGCACATGGTGACCAATGCATAGCGACCGTTGATGCGTTGCAACTCGTGCAAAGCTTTCACGGTGATCAAAGCACCCGTGGCACCGATGGGGTGACCCAACGAAATGCCAGAGCCATTGGGATTCACTTTGGCAGGGTCTAAACCTAAGTCGCGTGTGACAGCGCAAGCCTGTGCCGCAAACGCTTCATTGGCTTCAATCACGTCCAAATCATTCACAGTGAGTCCGGCTTTTTTCAAGGCCAACTGAGATGCGGGTACAGGGCCAATGCCCATGTACTTGGGGTCCACACCAGCGTGTGCATACGCCACCAAGCGTGCCAAAGGTTTGGCACCACGTGCTTTGGCCGCACCGGCTTCCATCAGCACCACAGCCGCCGCAGCGTCGTTGATGCCTGATGCGTTACCTGCTGTGACGGTGCCGTTCTCTTTGACGAACACAGGCTTGAGCTTGGCCAACTCTTCCATGGTGCAGCCAGGGCGGAAGTGCTCGTCCGTTGCATAAGCCACTTCGCCTTTGCGTGTTTTGAGCATGACCGGCATGATTTGGTCTTTGAAGTAACCGGCTTGCGTAGCACGCTCTGCACGGTTGTGACTTTCAACGGCCAGCTTGTCTTGGTCTTCTCGGGTGATGCCCCACTTGGCTGCGATGTTCTCGGCCGTGACGCCCATGTGAATGGTGTGAAAGGGGTCGTGCAAAGCGCCAACCATCATGTCGACCATTTTGGTGTCGCCCATGCGAGCACCAAAGCGAGTGGCCAAACTGGCGTATGGCGCGCGGCTCATGTTTTCGGCACCACCGCCAATGGCCACATCGGCATCGCCCAACAAGATGGACTGGCTGGCAGAGATGATGGCTTGCAAGCCAGAGCCGCACAGGCGGTTCACGTTGAAAGCGGGCGTGCCTTCTGCGCAGCCACCATTGATAGCGGCCACACGTGAGAGGTACATGTCTTTGGGTTCGGTGTTGACCACATGGCCAAACACGACATGGCCGACATCTTTGCCCTCGGTGTTGGCGCGCTTGAGGGCTTCGCGAACCACTTGGGCCGCCAGCTCGGTAGGGGCAATGTCTTTGAGGCTGCCACCAAAGGTGCCAATGGCGGTGCGCACACCGCTGACTACAACAACTTCACGACTCATCTCGGTCTCCTTTGAATTGAAATAGGGTTAGCCGCAAAGTCTGCCCAAGCAAGGCTACAGGGGGCTGACAAAAGCTGGCGAAATGCGGGGTTATGGATTGGGGATGGGCTCAGGCATCGCGCACATCGCTGACAGGGTTGCTGCCAAAGTCGGGACGGGCCAAATAGGCCAAGATGCGTTCAGCAGCAGCTGCCGGCGTGGTGAGCTGGCCAGTGGCCTTGAGCTGTTTGAAACCATCTTGGTCTGGGAAGTTCTCGGGTGCGGCGCCGCGCAGCTGGACTTGCATGTCGGTGTCAATGACGCCAGGTGCCAAGGAGGTCACTTTGGCGCCATTGGGCTTGAGGGCTTCGTCGAGGGCCAGGCAGCGGGTGAAGTGATCCATGCCGGCTTTGGCCGCGCAGTAGCCGGCTTGGGAGGCCATGGCGCGTCGGCCCAAGCCCGAGGAGATGTTGACCACCTTGCGCGGGACTGGCCAGTGTTCTGTGGCGCCCAAGAACGCCGCGCAAAGTTGCATGGGGGCTTC
>CALEYZ010000006.1 GCA_937928195.1 uncultured Limnohabitans sp. | reverse complement strand
GCCGTTGATGGGGTCGCCACCAATACCGACCGCAGAAGATTGGCCCAGACCGATTTCGGTGAGTTGCGCCACAGCTTCGTATGTCAATGTGCCTGAGCGGGACACCACGCCAATGCGACCCTTGCGGTGAATGTGACCGGGCATGATGCCGATCTTGATTTCATCGGGGGTGATCAAACCTGGGCAGTTGGGGCCGAGCAGCAAAGTCTTCTTGCCGCCAGCAGCCTCTTTGGCGCGCATGCGATTGCGCACTTCGAGCATGTCACGGACTGGAATGCCTTCGGTAATGCAGATGGCCAAGTCGAGGTCGGCTTCAACGGCTTCCCAGATGGCTGCGGCTGCGCCTGCTGGGGGCACGTAGATCACAGAAACCGTAGCGCCTGTGTCAGATGCCGCTTCTTTGACAGAGGCGTAAATAGGGATGTTGAAGATGGACTCACCCGCTTTTTTGGGGTTCACACCTGCAACGAAGCAGTTCTTGCCGTTGGCGTACTCTTGGCATTTTTCAGTGTGGAACTGACCGGTCTTGCCGGTAATACCTTGGGTAATGACTTTGGTGTCTTTGTTGATAAAGATAGACATGTAATTAACCTTTCACCGCTTTAACGGCAGCTTGTGCTGCTTCTGCCATGGTGTCCACGGAAATGATGGGCAAACCGCTTTCTTTGAGCATCTTCTTGCCCAGATCTTCGTTGGTGCCCTTCATGCGAACGACCAAAGGCACGTTCAAGTTAGTGGCCTTGCAAGCGGTGATCACGCCAGTGGCGATGGTGTCGCACTTCATGATGCCGCCAAAGATGTTGACCAAAATGGCTTTCACTTTGGGGTTCTTCAACATGATCTTGAAAGCTTCAGTGACTTTCTCGGGGGTGGCGCCGCCGCCCACGTCCAAGAAGTTGGCGGGCTCGGCGCCGAACAACTTGATGGTGTCCATGGTGGCCATGGCCAAGCCCGCACCGTTGACCAAGCAACCAATGTTGCCGTCCAAGCTGATGTAGGCCAAGTCGAATTTAGACGCTTCGATTTCTGCGGGATCTTCTTCGTCCAAATCGCGGTAAGCCACGATTTCGGGGTGACGGAACAAAGCGTTGGAATCAAAGTTGAACTTGGCGTCCAAAGCGCGAATGCCGCCGTTGCCTTCCAAGATCAAAGGATTGATCTCAACCAAAGACGCGTCGGTTTCCATGTAGCACTTGTAAACTTTCTGGAGCACGTCAGCGGCTTGGGCTGTAGAGCCAGCAGGCACGCCAATGGCGTCGGACAATTTCTTGGCTTGTGCATCGGTGAGGCCCAAAGCGGGGTCAACGATCTCAGTGATGATTTTCTCGGGTGTGTCGTGGGCCACACCTTCAATGTCCATGCCACCTTCGCTGGACACGATCATGGCCACACGTTGTGAGGCGCGGTCTGTGACAGCGGAGATGTAATATTCTTTTTTGATGTCGGCGCCGTCTTCAATGAGCAGGCGACGAACTTTTTGACCTTCTGGGCCAGTTTGGTGTGTCACCAACTGCATGCCCAAAATTTCACCAGCGAGTTGTTTGACCTCGTCGATAGAACGTGCCAGCTTGACGCCGCCACCCTTGCCGCGGCCGCCCGCGTGAATTTGTGCTTTGACAACCCAAACTGGGCCGCCCAATTTTTGAGCGGCTTCAACCGCTTCTTGCACTGTAAAGGCCGGAATGCCGCGGGGCACTGGCACACCAAATTGACGCAAGATTTCCTTGCCTTGGTACTCGTGGATCTTCATGAGGTTTCTCTCAGAGGGTGGTTATTCTCACCAGCCAGTCAGGGTGAATTGCCCTAAACAAGCACTGGACACTGCAGCCGGCGACTGTATCATGTTGCAACGCACCAATCTTGAGCTGGGTCACTTACATTGACATGACGCGGTTAAAAATTTTCTTGGGAGAGCCCTGAATGGCCAAAAAAATATTCATCGATGGCGAAGCTGGAACCACAGGACTGTTGATCCGTGAGCGTCTTTTGGCCATGCCCGAAGTCGAATTGGTCAGCATTGCGCCTGAAAAACGCAAGGACCCGGAAGCCAAACGTGAGTTGATGGCCCAAGTCGATTTGGTCATTTTGTGCCTGCATGACGATGCGGCCAAAGAGTCTGTGGCCATGATCGATGCCTTGCCTGGCCCCAAACCGCGCATCATTGATGCCTCTACCGCGCACCGCGTGAATGACCAATGGGTGTTTGGTTTTCCCGAAATGCGTGCAGGCCAGCGTGACGCTGTGGTGAACGCGCAACGCGTGAGCAACCCGGGTTGCTATGCCTCTGGCGCCATTGCCATCTTGACCCCTTTGATCAGCGCCGGCATTTTGCCTGCTGATTTTCCGGTGGCTTTGCCTTCAGTGAGTGGTTACTCCGGTGGCGGCAAAGCCATGATCGAAGACTTTGAAGCAGGTCGTGCGCCCTTGCATGAGGCCTATGCGTTGGGTCTGCAGCACAAGCATGTGCCTGAGATCATGAAGTACAGCGGACTCACACGTCGCCCCATCTTCTTGCCCGCGGTGGGCAATTTCCGGCAAGGCATGTTGGTGGAGCTGCCCTTGTTCTTAGACGATTTGCCTGGCAAGCCCAAAGTGGCCGATGTGCACGAAGCCCTGCGCGTGCACTATGCCAGCAGTCAAAATGAAGGCGGCTGGGTGAGCGTGGTGCCTGCTGAAGAAAGCGGCAAGTTGGGTGCTACGGGCAACAACGATTCCAACAAACTGGAAATTCGGGTGTTTGGCAACGAGGCCCATCGCCAGGCTGTGGTGATTGCGCGCTTGGACAATTTGGGCAAAGGGGCCAGTGGCGCCGCTGTTCAAAACCTGAAGTTGATGCTGGGTCTTTGACCTGGCAGCACAAGCTTCAGCCGTCGAAGTCTTTGTCGGCTGCGCCAGATTGCTTGACCACTTTGCGGACCACTTCGGCCGAAAACCCGCGCGTGAGTAAAAATCGGTAATGCTTGGCGCGCTCATTGGCGTCTGCCGCTGGCGCGCCAAATTTCTTTTGCCAAACGCCCTGGGCGCGCGCAAATTCTGAGTCTTTCAAATCCACCATGGCCTGCGCGACAGCCGCTGGCGCCAAACCTTTGGCTTGCAGCTCTTGCTTGATGCGACCATTGCCCAGCTTGGGCGCACGGTGATTGAGAACGGACTCCAAGACGCGGGTTTCGTCGATGAAACCTTTGGCTTGGAGGTCGTCGAGAGCTTGTGCCAACGCTCCTGGCACTTCCTCGTGAGGTGACAGTTTGCGAACCAGCTCAGCCCGAGAGTGTTCGCGCTGCGACAAAAGCCGCAGCGCACGTCCTTTGAGGGACAACTTAAACCCAGGCTGAGCCATTGATCAAGGAACGCAACTGTGAAACGGTGGGTGCTTAGGCGGCTGTGACCGCTTCGGCCAACAAAGGAATGCCAAGAGATTCCCGCACTTTGTTTTCAATTTCGGCGGCCAACTCGGCGTTTTCGCGAAGGAATTCACGTGCGTTGTCACGGCCTTGACCGATTTTTTCGCCTTGGTAGGCGTACCAAGCACCCGACTTGTCGATGATTTTGGCCTCGACGCCCATGTCGATGATTTCGCCCTGACGGCTGATGCCTTCGCCAAACAAGATGTCGAATTCAGCCGTTTTAAACGGCGGGGCCACTTTGTTTTTAACCACCTTCACTTTGGTTTCATTGCCGATGGCATCGTCGCCGCGCTTGATGGTGCCAGTGCGGCGGATGTCCAAACGCACAGAGGCGTAGAACTTGAGCGCATTGCCACCGGTGGTGGTTTCGGGTGAACCGAACATGACGCCAATCTTCATGCGAATTTGGTTGATGAAGATGACCATGCAATTGGTTTTCTTGATGGTGGCGGTGAGCTTGCGCAGGGCTTGGCTCATGAGGCGGGCTTGGAGGCCGGGCAGAGAATCGCCCATGTCGCCTTCAAGTTCGGCTTTGGGGGTGAGCGCGGCCACAGAGTCAATGACGACCAAGTCGACGGCGCCAGAGCGAACCAGACTGTCGACAATTTCAAGGGCTTGTTCGCCGGTGTCGGGTTGGCTGATGAGGAGGTCTTGCAGGTTGACGCCGAGCTTTTGGGCGTACTGAATGTCCAGGGCGTGTTCGGCATCGACGAAGGCGCACTGGCCGCCAATTTTTTGCATTTCGGCAATCACTTGCAAGGTGAGAGTGGTTTTGCCGGAGGACTCTGGACCGTATATTTCAACCACACGACCGCGGGGCAGGCCACCGACCCCAAGAGCAATGTCGAGGCCCAAGGAGCCTGTGGAGACGACTTGAATGTCTTCAATGACTTCGCCTTCGCCCAAGCGCATGATGGTGCCTTTGCCGAATTGTTTCTCGATTTGGGCCAGGGCTGCTTGCAGGGCTTTGGTTTTGTCGCTGTTTGAGTCGCTCATAGAAATCTCCATAAAAATCAACGGGTTGAAAAACTTGCATTCAGAAAGCTGATCAAAGACTGGATGCTTGAACAGTACTGTAACGGCATTGTCTCAGCGCATCAATAGAATTTTTAGTCAGTTTGCTTTACCATTGACAAATGCCAGTCAATGACAGTTTGAACCCCAAAACCGAAGCGCGGTTGGCAGCAGCAGCGGTCAGGGACGACCGTTGGCGAGAGACGCATTTAGGGCGATTGCTGGGCCATGCCATGCGTCGCTTTGACGCGCGCGTGTTGAGCCTCATGGCCAACAACGAGCAGGTTCCCTTGGCCTTGTCCAATTTGGCCGCGCGAGATCAAATCAGTGCGGCCCACATCCACATCACACGGCATTTGTCGCTTCAGGGGTCCAGACTCACCGAGCTGGCGCAAGCGGCTGGCATGAGCAAACAGGCCATGGGCAATTTGGTCGATCAATGCGAAGCCTGGGGCTTGGTCAAACGCGAAAACGACACGCGAGATGCGCGGGCCAGGCAGGTGGTCTTCACAGAAGATGGCTTGGCGTGGCTGGCGGCTTTTCAAAGCGCCGTGGCGCAGGCGGAAGAAGAATTCAAGGCATCGGTTGGCGTCGAGATTGCCACGGTGGTGGCCTTGGGCCTGGAGGCCTATTGCATGTGATGCAGGTCAGACAGAAGTGCAGCGCCTTGTGAAGAAACTTTCTGCGCATCGTGCGGATAGTCGCCTAAAATTTAAAACAGACGCCAGCAGGGCGCATCAGACACAGCCTTTCAAAGGCAACAAAGCGGGAGACAAACATGCGCATTTTGATAGCCGAAGACGATCAGGTATTGGCCGATGGTTTGCTGCGCAGTTTGCGCAGTGCCGGTGCTGCCGTCGATCATGTGGCCAGTGGCACAGAAGCCGATGCCGCATTGATGACCAACAATGAATTTGACTTGCTCATTTTGGATTTGGGTTTGCCCAAAATGCACGGCCTTGATGTGCTGAAAAAATTGCGCGCGCGTGGCTCTACTTTGCCGGTTCTGATTTTGACCGCTGCTGACAGCGTAGAAGAGCGCGTGAAAGGCTTGGACTACGGTGCAGACGACTACATGGCCAAACCCTTCAGCTTGCAGGAACTCGAAGCACGCGTGCGAGCTTTAACTCGGCGCGGCATGGGCGGCGCCACATCGCAAATCAAACACGGCCCGCTCATTTACGACCAATCAGGCCGCGTGGCCACCATCGACGGAAAGATGGTGGAGTTGTCAGCGCGTGAGTTGGGCTTGCTGGAGGTGTTGCTGCAACGTGCTGGTCGCCTGGTGAGCAAAGACCAATTGGTCGAGCGCTTGTGCGAGTGGGGTGAAGAGGTCAGCAACAACGCCATCGAGGTCTACATCCACCGTTTGCGCAAGAAGATTGAAAAAGGACCGATCCGCATTGCCACTGTGCGTGGCCTGGGTTATTGCCTTGAAAAAATTCCAGGTTGATCCTGCGCAAATGTTGGCGCACGACGTTGCTGAATGAATCCTAAAAACTGGCAGCTGTCATTTTTTCGCCGCGAGCAACGTTCGTTGTTTGGCGAAATTTTGGACTGGATGCTCACGCCCTTGTTGTTGCTGTGGCCGGTCAGTTTGGCGCTTACTTGGTTGGTGGCGCAAGGCCTGGCCAACAAACCGTTTGATCGCGCGCTGATTTACAACGTCCAAGCTTTGGCGCAATTGGTCAAACTCAGCCCTGACCAACAGCGGGTGCAATTCAATTTGCCGCAACCAGCCAGTGAACTGTTGCGCGCCGACGAAGCCGACTTGGTTTACTACCAAGTGATTGGCCCCAAAGGTGAACTCTTGGGCGGAGACCGCGATTTGCCACAACCGCAAGACGAAGAAAAGCTGGGCAGCTACGAAGTCAAAATCCGTGACGATGAAATGCGCAGCTTGGAAGTTCGTGTCGCCTACACATGGGTGCAATTGGTGTCTGAGAAATCACCCTTGGGCATGAGCCCGGTCTTGGTTCAAGTGGCCGAAACGCGCGAGAAACGCTCGGTGTTGGCCACCGAAATTATCAAGGGCGTGATGCTGCCACAGTTTGCCATTTTGCCTTTGGCGGTGTTGTTGGTGTGGTTGGCGCTGGTGCGAGGCATCAAGCCTTTGTCGGAATTGGAAGAGAGAATTCGCGCCCGAAAATCGGACGACTTGAGTCCCTTGGATGAAAAAGCGGTGCCTTTGGAAGTGGCGCCCTTGGTGTCTTCCGTGAACGATTTGCTGCGCCGATTGAAAGATTCCATTGCCACGCAAAAAAGATTTTTGGCTGATGCCGCACATCAGTTGAAAACACCCTTGGCGGGTTTGCGCATGCAGGCCGATTTGGCGCAGCGCATAGACGCCAGTGAAGAAGAGTTGAAACATTCTTTGAAGCAAATTGGACGCGCCAGTGTGCAGGCAACCCACACCGTGAATCAGTTGTTGTCACTGGCCCGCGCCGAGGGTGGTGGCGCCATTGATTTGCAATCGTGTGACATGGAGGCCTTGATCAGCGAGGTCTTGAATGACTCCTTGCCACGGGCCATGGACAAAGGTTTGGACCTGGGCTACGACGGCGTTGACACCGACAACAAGCGTCGATTCTTGAAAGTACAAGGCAACCCCACCTTGCTCAAAGAGATGATTCGCAACTTGGTCGACAACGCGATTCACTACACGCCGAGCACCGAAGAACGCATCGGTGTGATCACGGTGCGCTTGTTGGTAGACCCCTACAGCCAAGCGCTGGCCATTCAAGTGGAAGACAACGGCCCGGGCATTGCGGCAGCCGAGCGTGAGCGTATTTTTGAGCCCTTCTACCGCGCCTTGGGCAGCAATGTGGATGGTTCAGGTTTGGGTTTGCCCATCGTGCGAGAGATTGCACAGCGCCATGGCGCGACCGTTTCTGTGGATGTGGCACACCCAGGTCAAACACCCCCAGGCGCTTGTTTCACCATCCGCTTTGCACGCGTCAGCAACAAATTCAGAACCAACATGTCCTCAGAGCGCGCCGCTCTGTAGCCGCGGCACTCGGCCGTGGCAGGCTTAAGCCGACTTAAACAGATTCAGCTGCAGTCTTTCGCGTTCAATCACCACGGCCACCTCGGCGTGGGCGGCCACTTTTTGCACATGCGACCACAACGCAGGATAGGTGGTGGGGTCGATGCCGGCAATGGAGCCCCATCGCGTGAGGGTCAGTGCATAAATGTCGACGGGTCCGATGCGCGCGCCGGTCAGCCATTCTGCATGCTGCAAATTGCATTGCACCATGTGATCCAACTCGCTCAACAAGCTTTTGTAGGTTTGCGTGTTGAAGACTTTGAGTGCTGCTTGCACTTCCGGCTGGTCGCTGTACTTTTGTGGCATGAACACATGCGTGAATGTCGGGTGAACGGTGTTGTTCATCCAAGCCAAAGTTTCAATGGCCTTGGCGCGCGCCAAAGCGTCTGTGGGTAAAAATTGTGCTTCAGGAAACTTTTGGTCGAGGTACAAAATGATCGCCAAAATTTGCGTCACCACTTGGCCATCGTCGACCAACACGGGCACTTGACCCCGAGGGTTGATGGCTTTGTATTCGTCGCCGTTTTGTTCACCTTTGTGCAACTTGACCATTTGAGGTTCGTATGCAGCACCTGACAATTGCAACAAACAGTGCGGTACAAAAGAGCAAGCACCGGGTGCAAAATAAAGTTTCAAGCTCATGAAGTTTTCCTCGTGATCACCACGTTGTCGGGTTGAATTTGTTGCAATGTGCGCGTGGGCTCACGTGCCGTTTCTGGTGCGAAACCCCACGTCTCAAAAACGCCCTCACGCCAAATATAAAACAGGCCGTTCAAAACCATCAAGGTCAATATCAGCCAGCGCAGTTTCATGTGTTTCATTGGGGACGCACACTCACTTCCGAGCTGTTGATGGTTTGGCGGCCTTCAGGCGTGAGAATTTGAAGTGCGCCCTCAGCATCGACACCTTCGCACAGGCCCTCCCAGCCTTCACTGCTGGTGATTTGTCGGCCGCGCAGTGCGTCGCGCGCGTTGAAACGTGTTTGCAGCGGCGCAAAGCCCTGCGACTCAAACTGCTTCAGGGTGTCGAGCAAAGGCTTGGCAACGCGCGCCAACACCATGGGCGCCGTTGCCCCCTGCCAAAACTCCGTGATGGCCGCAGCTGGCGTTCTGAGGTCATTGCTGGGGGGCATTTGAACATTCAGCCCCACGCCAATCACGGCATAACTTTGACCTCCTTGGCTGGCGGCTTCAATCAGGATGCCGCCGAGCTTTCTTTGCTGGCGCCACAAGTCATTGGGCCATTTGAGCTGGATGTCTGAGCCAAGTGACTCGGCCAAGCTGAGACCAACTGCTAACGACAAGCCTGACCAGTTGCGTGGTTGGTAGGGCAAACCGATTGAAAAGGTCAAAGCATGCCCGGGCTCGCCCAGCCAGGTGCGTCCCAGACGTCCTTTGCCAGCCGTCTGGTGCTCTGCAATCAAGAGAATAGGATCGTGGCGGCCTTGCCTGGCGCGCCGCATGAGCTCAGTGTTGCTTGAATCGATCTCAGGCAGGATCTCGATGCTGAAACCGGGCCACGCTGGCACCACCGATTCCCAAATGGCTTCGGCGGGCCAGCGTGGGTGTGTGCCATCGGTATTCAAGTTCACCTCAACGCATCTTTGTCATCAGCAAGACTGGGCCGATCAAGCGGCCTTTTTCTTGGCCACTTTCAGTTCTTTTTTGAGCTTCTTGATTTTCTTCTCAATCTTTTTGATCTGACTTGGAATTTTGGGCGTGGCGGGCCGGCGCTTGGGGGCCAGCAAGGTTTTGCGGCAATTGGGGCTGCCACACCAGCAAGGGTATTCCGCTTTCAGCTTGGGGGTGTAGGGCTCGTCAATGATCAAGCCGTAGTCGTAATTGAGCTCTTCACCCGCTTTGATGTTGCGCAGGGCCTTGATGAAGATACGGTCATTTTCTTCGTCGGCTTCACAGTTGGGGTTGCAGCTGTGGTTGATCCAACGCGATGAGTTACCCCCATGCAGTGCGTCGATCACCTTGTCTTCGTTCACATGGAAATAGAAGGTGTGATTGGGATCGGCGGGGTCGTGAGGGTGGCGATCTTGCGCTTCGTCCCAGCTGATGATTTCACCGACGTATTCAAACAAGGTCTCGCCTTCTGCAATGTCTTGCAGGGCAAACACACCTTTGCCGTGGACACCTGAACGGCGCACTTGCACGCGACGGCCCGATGCAGACGGCGCTTTGGCAGGTGCAGCAGGTTTGGCGGCGGGCTTTGAAGTCGATTTTGTCGACGGATTCGATTTTTTGACCACGGCGTGAAAAATTTGTTATGGTGAAAACATGTGGGCGCGCGTGTGCGCGTGCCCGTGTGTGTACACGTGCGCATGCGCGCACGCGAGACCGGATTGTATGAGATGAAAACATTGGTAATTGCAGAGAAGCCTTCAGTGGCTCAAGACATCGTGCGTGCTTTGACGCCGATTGCCGGTAAATTTGAGAAACACGAGGACCACTTTGAGAGTGAAACCTATGTGGTGACCAGTGCCGTGGGCCATTTGGTTGAAATTCAGGCGCCCGAGAAATTTGATGTCAAACGCGGCAAGTGGAGCTTTGCCCATTTGCCCGTCATTCCGCCTTACTTCGACTTGAAGCCGGTCGACAAAACCAAAACACGCTTGAATGCGGTGGTCAAGCAAGCCAAACGCAAGGACGTCGGGGCTTTGGTGAACGCCTGTGACGCGGGTCGCGAGGGAGAGCTGATCTTCCGCTTGATTGAACAATATGCGGGCACCCAAAAGGCCGGCCAGACCATTCCCTTGGGCAAGCCCGTGCAGCGCCTGTGGTTGCAGAGCATGACGCCTCAAGCCATTCGCGATGGTTTTGACAAACTGCGCTCGAACCAACAAATGCAGGGCCTGGCCGATGCCGCTCGCAGCCGCTCAGAAGCCGATTGGTTGGTGGGCATCAATGGCACCCGTGCCATGACGGCCTTTAATTCTCGCGATGGCGGTTTCTTCTTAACCACCGTGGGCCGTGTGCAAACGCCGACGCTGGCCGTGGTGGTCGAGCGAGAAGAACAAATTCGCAAATTCATCAGCCGCGACTATTGGGAAGTGCACGCGCAGTTTGATGCCGCGGCAGGTACCTATCCCGGCAAGTGGTTCAACACGGCCTGGAAGAAAGACGCCGAAGATGCCGAGAAAAAAGCAGACCGTGTGTGGAGCGCAGCCGAGGCCGAGGCCATTGTGCAGGCTGTTAAGGGTGCCAAAGCCACGGTCACAGAGGAAGCCAAGCCCACCACACAGGCCAGCCCCTTGCTGTTTGACTTGACCTCATTGCAGCGTGAGGCCAACGGCAAGTTTGGCTTTTCGGCCAAGACCACCTTGTCGCTGGCGCAGTCTTTGTATGAGCGCCACAAAGCCCTGACCTACCCCCGTACCGATTCGCGTGCATTGCCTGAAGATTACTTGCCCGTGGCCAAGGACACCTTCAACATGTTGGCCGACAGTGGCATGAAGCATTTGGCGCCGCATGCCCTCACAGCGCTCAACAACGGCTATATCAAGCCCTCTAAGCGTATTTTCGACAACGCCAAGGTCAGCGATCACTTTGCGATCATTCCCACCTTGCAGGCCCCTTCTGGCCTGTCTGAGGCCGAACAAAAGCTGTACGACTTGGTGGTGCGCCGCTTCATGGCCGTGTTTTTCCCCAGCGCAGAGTACATGGTGACCACTCGCATCAGCACCGCGGCCGGCAACAGTTTTAAAACCGAAGGCAAAGTTTTGGTTAAACCAGGCTGGTTGGCCATCTACGGCAAAGAAGCGGCCGATGAAGTGAGCGATGCGAAAGAGGGCGACAAGGGCCAAAACCTCGTGGCAGTGGCGCCCGGCGAGCAAGTGGGTGTGAGCGAGGTGGAAAGCAAGCCGCTCAAAACACGGCCCCCCGCTCGTTATTCAGAGGCCACCTTGTTGGGCGCTATGGAAGGTGCTGGCAAGATGGTGGACGACGATGAGCTGCGTGAAGCCATGCAGGAGAAAGGTTTGGGCACACCGGCCACGCGTGCGGCCATCATTGAGGGCCTCATCAACGAAAAATACATTTTGCGCGATGGCCGCGAAATGATTCCCACCGCCAAAGCCTTTCAGCTGATGACCTTGCTGCGCGGTTTGGGCGTGGAAGAGTTGTCCAAGCCTGAGCTGACCGGTGAATGGGAATACAAGCTCTCGCAAATGGAGCAAGGCAAACTCAGCCGCGATGATTTCATGCGCCAGATTGCCGACATGACCGAGCACATCGTCAAGAAGGCCAAGGAGTACGACCGCGACACCATCCCCGGTGATTACGCCACCTTGAGCACGCCCTGCCCTACTTGTGGTGGCGTGGTCAAAGAAAACTATCGCCGCTATGCCTGCGTGGGCAAAGACGCTGCCGCCGATGACACCGCGGCAGCAGGTTGCGGCTTCTCATTTGGCAAAACACCCGCAGGCCGTACGTTTGAGCAAGCCGAAGTGGAGCAATTCTTGCGCGACAAGAAGATTGGTCCGCTGGAAGGTTTCCGTTCCAAAGCAGGCTGGCCGTTCACGGCAGAGATTGCGCTCAAGTACAACGAAGAAGAAAAGAATTGGAAACTCGAGTTCGATTTTGGCGACGACAAAAAGAACGAAGAGACCGGTGAAATTGTCGACTTCTCTGGCAGCGAATCTTTGGGCGCTTGCCCCAAGTGTGGGGGTGCTGTGCACGAGCACGGCAGCAACTACGTTTGCGAAAAAGCAGTGCCGACAGAAGGCCAACCCACACCTTCGTGCAATTTCAAGAGTGGCAAAATTGTGTTGCAGCAAGTGGTCGACCGTGAGCAAATTGCCAAGCTGCTCAACACGGGCAAAACCGATTTGCTCGACAAGTTTGTGAGCAATCGCACGCGCCGCGCTTTCAAAGCCTTCTTGTCGTGGAACGCGGAGGAAGACAAGGTGGTGTTTGAATTTGAACCACGCACCAGCAAGTTCCCACCGCGCAAGACGCCCGCCAAATACGCAGCGGGTGCCAAAACGGCGGCAGGCAAAACAGCTGGAAAGTCTGCTGCCAAAACCACCAAAGCGCCTGCCAAAAAAGCAGCGGCTAAGAAAACGGCTGCCGCCAAAACACCTCGCAAAGCTGCTGTGGGCAACCTCACGCCCAGCGCCGATTTGGCTGCAGTGATTGGCACCGATAAAGTGGCGCGTACCGAGGTGGTGAAGAAGTTGTGGGACTACATCAAGGCGCAAGGCTTGCAAGACCCCACCAACAAGCGCGCTATCAACGCCGATGCCAAACTCAAACCCGTGTTTGGCAAAGACCAAATCACGATGTTTGAATTGGCCGGCTTGATTGGCAAGCACTTGTCTTGATCCAAAGCCTCGAAGTCTTGAAGCTTCGAGGTTTCAGTCAAGCGAAAAAAAGCCCAGCCAGAAATGGTTGGGCTTTTTGCTTCACGCTGTGGTGCGTGAAGTTGAGCAGCTGCCAATTACTTAGAAATAACGCGAACCATTTCCAAGCACTTGTTGGAGTAGCCCCACTCGTTGTCATACCAGCTGACAATTTTCACAAAGGTGCTGTCCAAAGCCAAGCCGGCGTCGGCATCAAATACGCTGGTGCAAGGCTCGCCGCGGAAATCGGTGGCCACCACTTTGTCTTCGGTGTAACCCAGCACGCCTTTCAAAGCGCCTTGCGATTGGGCCTTCATCTCTGCGCAGATTTCTGCGTAAGTGGCGTCTTTGTTGAGTTCAACCGTCAAGTCAACCACTGACACGTCAGACGTTGGTACGCGGAAAGACATGCCGGTGAGCTTTTTGTTCAACTCAGGAATGACCACGCCCACTGCTTTGGCAGCGCCAGTGCTGGAAGGAATGATGTTTTCCAAGATGCCGCGGCCGCCGCGCCAGTCTTTGTTGCTAGGGCCGTCCACGGTTTTCTGTGTGGCGGTTGCAGCGTGCACGGTGGTCATCAAACCGCGCTTGATGCCCCATTTGTCGTTCAACACTTTGGCCACAGGTGCCAAGCAGTTGGTGGTGCAAGAGGCGTTGGACACAATGGCCTGGCCTGCATAAGTTTTGTCGTTCACGCCAAACACGAACATGGGGGTGTCATCTTTGGAGGGCGCAGACATCAACACTTTCTTGGCACCAGCGGCCAAGTGTTTTTCGGCAGAAGCTTTGTCCAAGAACAAACCAGTGGCTTCGATCACGATATCGGCGCCGACCTCGTTCCACTTCAGTGCGGAGGGATCGCGCTCTTGTGTCAAACGGATTTTGCGGCCGTTCACAATCAGGTTGTTGCCGTCGACAGACACGTCACCTTTGAAGCGGCCGTGCACGCTGTCGTACTTGAGCATGTAAGCCAAGTAGTCAGGCTCGAGCAAGTCGTTGATGCCGACCACTTCGATGTCAGAAAAATTTTGAACGGCGGCGCGGAACACCATGCGGCCGATGCGGCCAAAACCGTTGATACCTACTTTGATCGCCATGATCTATTTCCTTTGAAGTTAAATTTGAAACTGATTCAAGTGCAGCACTGAATTTAAAAATTAGTTTTTCTGCAAAGCCGCTTGCACGGTCTCGGCCACGTTTTCTGCCGTAAAGCCAAAGTGCTTGAAGAGCACAGGTGCCGGTGCAGACTCGCCGTAGGTGTCGATGCCCACCACGGCTGCCACACCATATTTCCACCAGCCATCGGTGCTGCCCATCTCAACCGCCACACGGGGCAAGCCAGCTGGCAAAACTTCAGACTTGTAGCTGCTGGTTTGACGGTCGAAAGTGGTGGTGCTGGGCATGGAGACCACGCGCACACCAATTTTCTTCTCGGCCAACAACTCTTGTGCTTTCAAGGCCAACTGAACTTCAGAACCGGTGGCAATGATGACGGCCTTGGCTTTGGCAATGCCCACGCGTGAAGGCTCGGCCAAGACATAAGCGCCGCGGCTGATGTCGCCCAAATCGGACTTGGGTGCATACGGCAAATTTTGACGTGACAACAACAAAGCGGTGGGGCGGTCTTTGTTTTCCAAAGCCACGGCCCAGGCCACAGTGGTTTCTGCGGTGTCTGCAGGGCGCCAGACATCCAGGCCAGGAATCAAACGCAGGCTGGCAGCGTGCTCAATGGACTGGTGAGTCGGGCCGTCTTCGCCCAAGCCAATGGAGTCGTGGGTGAACACATGCACCACACGTTGCTTCATGAGCGCGGCCATGCGAATGGCGTTGCGTGAGTAATCGCTGAAGGTGAGGAAGGTGCCACCGTAAGGGATGAAACCGCCGTGCAAGGTCACGCCATTCATGATGGCGGCCATGCCAAATTCGCGCACACCGTAGTTGATGTGACGGCCCATTTGGCCTTTGTCATTTTTAACCACATCACCGGCCAAGTTCATGCGCAAAGCAGGTGTTGACGATGTGTTGGTGAGGTTAGAACCTGTGAGGTCGGCAGAGCCGCCCAACATTTCAGGCAACGCGGCAGTGAAGGCTTCCAAGGCCAATTGGCTGGCCTTGCGGCTGGCCACGGTTTCGGCTTTGGTGTGCGCTGCAATGACGGCATCCACAGCGGTTTGAGCAAAGTTCTTGGGCAGCTCGCCTTTCATGCGGCGTACAAACTCTTTGGCCAATGAAGGGTGCGCTGCTTTGTAAGCGGCAAAGGCTTTGTTCCATTCAGCTTCGCGGGTAGCACCGCTTTGCTTGGCATCCCAGTTGGCGTAAACGTCTTTGGGAATGACGAAGGGCTCGTGGGCCCAGCCCAAAGCTTCGCGAGTGAGTTTGATTTCTTCGGCGCCTAAAGGTTCGCCGTGCGCCTTCGATGTGTTGGCACGGTTGGGGCTGCCTTTGCCGATGGATGTTTTGCAAACGATCAGGGTGGGTTTGTCAGCGCTGTTTTTAGCGTCAGCAATGGCCTTGCTCACAGCGGCAGCGTCATGGCCGTCCACGGCGTCAATCACGTTCCAGCCATAGGCGGCAAAGCGTTGCGGTGTGTTGTCAATGAACCAAGGGGCCACTTGGCCGTCAATCGAGATGCCGTTGTCGTCGTACAAAGCGATCAGCTTGTTGAGCTTCCAAGCACCCGCCAAAGCGCAGGCTTCGTGGCTGATGCCTTCCATCAGGCAGCCGTCGCCCATGAACACATAGGTGTGGTGGTCAACGATGTTGTGACCGGGTTGGTTGAACTCTGTCGCCAACAATTTTTCGGCCAAGGCCATGCCCACGGCATTGGTGATGCCTTGGCCCAAAGGACCGGTGGTGGTTTCAACGCCAGGGGTGATGCCCACTTCGGGGTGACCGGCGGTTTTGCTGTGCAACTGACGGAAGTTCTTCAACTCCGTGATGGGCAAGGGATAGCCTGTGAGGTGCAGCAAGGCATAAATGAGCATGGAGCCGTGGCCGTTGGACAGCACGAAGCGATCGCGGTTGGCCCAGTGCGGGTTTTTGGGGTTGTGCTGCAAGTGCTCGCCCCACAAAGCCACAGCCATGTCGGCCATGCCCATGGGCGCACCTGGGTGACCCGAATTGGCTTGTTGAACAGCGTCCATGGCCAGAGCACGAATTGCGTTGGCCATTTGTTGAGCTGCGGGTTGGGTGATTGCCATGGGGGCTCCAGTAAAAAAATCGGGTGAAATTGACAAGGGAATTGCCAACTGAGCCCGATATTTTACTGCGCGGGAGCTTGCGCAACCCCTACAGCGTGGCAACATAGCGGCATGCGTTTGAATACCTTGGAATCCAATTCAGACCCCAACACGTCAAATGACGGAAGGGGTCGTTCGGGCCAAAGCTTGGCCACCGTGATGGTTTTGGCGGCTGGCCGTGGCGAGCGCATGAGGCCCCTCACCGATCAATTGCCCAAACCACTACTGGCGGTGCATGGCATACCCTTGATGCAGTGGCACATGGCAGCCTTGGCCAAGGCGGGTCACCATGACCAGTTGGTGAACACCGCTTGGTTGGGTGAACTGATCGAGTCGCGTTTCGGCCTTCACCCCGACTTGCCAGAGGCGGGTCATGTTCGCCTGCATTACTCGCATGAGGGCAAGGACTTTGGTTATGCCTTAGAAACTGCAGGCGGCATTGTTCGTGCAATGCCCTTTTTGGCCCCTATTTTTTGGGTGGTGGCTGGCGATATTTATGCCCCAGATTTCAAATTTTCAAACGATCAAATGCATGCGTTTGAGCGCAGCCCCAACTTGGCGCACATTTGGCTGGTCCCCAATCCTGCGCACAATCCTGGCGGTGACTTTGGCTTGTCCGGTGAGGGGCAAGCTTTGAACTTGCCCAAACCTGCCAAATTGTTCACCTTCAGCACTTTTGCGCTGTACAAAAAAGAGTTTTTTGATCCCCGCTGGACGGACATGCCCGTGGGTAATCCGCAAGGCAAAGCGGCACCTTTGGCGCCCTTGTTGCGCGCAGCCATGGACCGTGGTCAAGTGGGTGCCAGCCTCTACACCGGCGAGTGGACCGATGTTGGTACCCCTGAGCGCCTCATGGAATTAAATCGAACCCGCTCAGCCCTTTAAACTTGATCCACACACATTACGTCTTCTCATCATGACCTTTGATTCAAATTTGTACGCGCAACGTCGTGCTCAATTGGCCGCTCACATGGCTGCCCAAGCGCCCAACAGCATTGCCATCATCCCCACCGCGCCCGAGCGTCAACGCAATCGCGACAGTGATTTCTTGTTTCGTCATGACAGCTATTTCTATTACTTGACTGGCTTTACAGAGCCCAATGCGTGGTTGGTGATCACTTCGGATGGCCATTCAAGCGTGTTCTGCCAACCCAAGGATTTGGAACGAGAAATTTGGGACGGGGTGCGTTTGGGTCCAGAAGCAGCGCCTGCGCGTTTGGGCGTGAACGAAGCTTGGTCTATTTCGGCATTGGATGCCAAGCTGCCGACCTTGCTAGAAAATAAATCGGTAGTGTGGTTCCCATTTGCCACTCACAAAGACTTGTCCTCGCGCATTGAAACAGGCCTGAATGCTGTGCGCGCTCGCGTGCGTTACGGCGCTTTGTGCCCAGAACAGCAGCGCGATGTGTGCGGCATTCTGGATGAAATGCGACTGGTCAAGGATGCGCATGAACTGGCCATCATGCGCCGTGCTTCTCAAATCAGTGCAGGCGCTCACATACGCGCCATGCAGCGCTCTGCTGCCATGTTGCGCGCAGGACAAGATGTGCGCGAGTATCACTTGGACGCAGAGTTGTTGCATGAGTTCCGTCAACATGGCTCGCAATACCCCGCCTACGGCTCCATCGTGGCTGGTGGCGCCAATGCCTGTGTCCTTCACTACCGCGCCGATACCGCCCCTATTTTGAGTGGTGACTTGGTGTTGATCGATGCGGGTTGCGAGCTGGACGGTTATGCCAGTGACATTACCCGGACGTTCCCAGCCAACGGCAAGTTCAGCGCGGCCCAACGTGAGTTGTACGACTTGGTTCTGGCCTCTCAAGAAGCGGCCATTGCGGCCACTCACGAGGGTGCTCGATTTGTAGATCCGCATGAGGCCACCGTCAAAGTGTTGGCGCAGGGCATGTTGGATGTGGGGTTGCTAGACGCCAACAAAGTGGGCAATGCACAAGACGTCATTGCCAACCGTAATTATTTCCAGTTTTACATGCACCGTACGGGTCATTGGTTGGGCATGGATGTGCACGATTGCGGCAGCTATGTGGAGCCTTCCGAGGTTGGCACTTACAGCGAGCGCAAAGATCCTTTGAGTGGTGAACTCATCAAAGACCGGCCCAGCCGCATCCTTCGGCCCGGCATGGTGCTGACCATTGAGCCAGGTATCTATGTGCGACCCGCGCCAGGTGTCCCTGAGCGCTTCCACAACATTGGCATTCGCATTGAAGACGATGCGGTGGTCACGGCCAAGGGCTGTGAACTCATCACACGCGATGTGCCTGTCAAAGCAGATGAAATCGAAGCTTTGATGCGCGCTTGATCACAATTTCAAGCGAACTCAAACCGCCAGGTGCCGCCAGTTGTGCGTCTAAGTCAAAACTCAGCGTACTTTGAATGCGGTTTTCCACAAGAAAACTGGCCTATGCAGCGGTCTAAAATGAAAACATGCAGGACTTGAGCCCACTCACCCCGTGAGTGGCCGGTTGCTGCCTTATAGGAGACAGAATATGACAAAGGTCAATGCAGAAGAACGTCGCGCCCAACTGCGCCGTGCAGCCCTTGAGTATCACGAATTTCCCACTCCCGGCAAAATCTCCATTGCAGCCACCAAGCAATTGGTGAATCAGCATGACTTGGCATTGGCCTATTCTCCCGGCGTTGCTGCGCCTTGCGAAGAAATCGTCAAAGACCCTGCGGCTGCCTTCAAATACACCAGCCGTGGCAACTTGGTCGGTGTCGTCACCAACGGTACGGCTGTTTTGGGCCTGGGTGACATCGGTCCCTTGGCTGGCAAGCCCGTCATGGAGGGCAAAGGTGTTTTGTTCAAGAAGTTCTCGGGTATTGATGTCTTTGACATTGAGATCAATGAGAAAGATCCTGAAAAATTGGTGGAGATCATTGCATCCCTGGAGCCAACGTTCGGTGGCATCAACCTCGAAGACATCAAGGCGCCCGACTGTTTCTACATTGAGCGCAAGTTGCGCGAGCGCATGAAGATTCCAGTCTTCCATGACGACCAACACGGTACGGCCATCACGGTGGGCGCCGCCATTTTGAATGGCTTGAAAGTGGTGGGCAAAGACCCCAGCAAAGTGAAGCTGGTCACCTCCGGTGCGGGCGCTGCTGCTTTGGCTTGTTTGGGCTTGTTGGTGAAACTGGGCATTCCGCGCGAAAACATTTGGGTCACCGACTTGGCCGGCTTGGTTTACGAAGGCCGCACCGAGCTGATGGACGAAGACAAAATTCAGTTTGCGCAAAAAACGTCACAACGTACTTTGGCCGAAGCCATCGACGGTGCCGATGTGTTCTTGGGCCTGTCCGCTGGCGGTGTCTTGAAACAAGACATGGTGAAGAAGATGGCGGCCAAGCCCTTGATCTTTGCCTTGGCCAATCCCAATCCAGAAATTCTGCCTGAAGACGTCAAGGCCGTGCGCGATGACGCCATCATGGCCACGGGACGTACCGACTATCCCAATCAGGTGAACAACGTTTTGTGCTTCCCCTATATTTTCAGGGGTGCACTGGATTGCGGCGCAACCACCATCACGCAAGAGATGGAAATTGCGGCGGTTTATGCCATCGCCGAATTGGCGCAAGCTGAGCAAAGCGAAGTGGTGGCCGCTGCTTATGCGGGCGAGCCTTTGGTTTTCGGCCCAGAGTATTTGATTCCCAAGCCGTTTGATCCGCGCTTGATGATCAAAATTGCCCCCGCCGTGGCACAAGCGGCCGCAGACAGTGGCGTGGCATCACGCCCCATCGCCGACATGGAAGCTTATCGCGAGCGTCTGCAAAGTTTTGTGTACGCCTCGGGCACCACCATGAAGCCAATTTACACCGCAGCCAAACGCGGCTTGAAAAAGCGTGTGGCTTACAGTGAGGGCGAAGAAGAACGCGTTTTGCGTGCGGCTCAAATTGTCTCGGACGAAGGACTGGCGCGCCCCACCCTCATTGGTCGCCCTGCCGTGATCGCAGAGCGCATCGAGAAGTTTGGTCTGCGCTTGAAGGAAGAACTCGACTACGACGTGGTGAACGTGGAGCAAGACAGCCGTTATCGCGACTTCTGGCAAACCTATCACCGCATGACCGAGCGCAAAGGCATCACGGTTCAAGTGGCCAAGATTGAAATGCGCCGCCGCTTGTCATTGATTGGTGCCATGCTGTTGCACAAAGGCGATGTGGACGGGCTCATTTGCGGCACTTGGGGGACCAATGCCACACACCTGCCGTATGTGGACCAAGTGATTGGCAAGCGCCCAGGCGTCAACACATTTGCGTGCATGAATGGTTTGTTGTTGCCCAATCGCCAAGTCTTCTTGGTGGACACCCACGTCAATTACGACCCAACGGCCGAGCAATTGGCCGAAATCACGGTCATGGCTGCGCACGAAATGAAGCGGTTTGGCATTCGTCCCAAAGTGGCTTTGTTGTCGCACTCTAACTTTGGCACTTCCAACGAGCCCAGTGCCGTGAAAATGCGCGAGACCCTGGCATTGCTGCAAAAAAATGCGCCATGGTTGGAAGTTGACGGTGAAATGCATGGAGACATCGCCTTAGACGGCGACGCCCGTGCCCTACAAATGCCCAACGGCACCCTGCACGGCGATGCCAATTTGTTGGTCTTGCCAAATATCGACGCTGCCAACATCTCTTACAACCTGCTGAAAACAGCGGCTGGCGGCAACATTGCGGTGGGTCCTGTGCTCTTGGGTGCGGCAAAACCTGTTCACATCTTGACACCCAGTGCCACAGTGCGACGCATCGTCAACATGACCGCTCTGACAGTGGCCGACGCGAACGCTGTTCGTTAAGGCAGTCCGCTCAGTACAGAGCACCAATGGGCAAGGAAATCCCCTTGATTGGGGAAAGTACTTGCATTTTTTTGCACCATGCGGCACACTAGCGCCTTCGAATTTCCGGGTTTACCCGAGGATTTTGAGGGTTGTA
>CALEYZ010000005.1 GCA_937928195.1 uncultured Limnohabitans sp. | reverse complement strand
CGGCGCACAAAACCCGACATGCTGATGGTGGTGCTGCCGTTGGCGGTCAGCACATAAATCAAATCAAACACACGCAGCGAGTCGAGCAAACGGAACACCACCGCCACCATCAAGGGCTGGCGGATGAGGGGCAAGGTGATGCGCCAAAACACGCGCAAGGGATGCACGCCATCCACACGCGCTGCTTCGTAACAATCCTTGGGCACAGTTTGCAGTGCCGCCAAAATGAGCAAGGCCATGAAGGGTGTGGTTTTCCAAACGTCTACCAAGACCACGGTCCACAAAGCATACGCAGGCTCGGCAGTCCAGGCCACTTTTTGTGAAATCAATCCCAGGGCCATCAGGTAGTTGTTGATCACGCCAAACTGGTCGTTCAGCATCCAGCCCCACATCTTGGCCGACACAATGGTGGGAATGGCCCAAGGCACCAACACGGCCGTGCGCACCAAGGCGCGGCCTTTGAACTCTTGGTTCAGCAGCAAGGCCACACCCAAGCCTGTGAGCGTTTCCAAAATGACCGACACCACCGCAAAACTGAAGGTGTTTCGAATGGAGACACCCCAATCACCGGCCCAGAATCCGCCTTCGTCATTTGGATTGAAAAACAATCCGTATTCGCCAAAGTAGTTTTCCCAGCCTACAAACTCTGCGGCAGAAATGTCATTGATGTTGATGTCGGTGAAGCTGAACCAAATGGAACGCGTCAGGGGCCAGACGGCCACCACCAACATCAGCAGCACCATGGGCGCTAAAAACAACCAAGCGGTTTTGACTCTTGAATTCATGTTGAGTGCGCTCCGTCTTTACCAATGCTTGCGTCTAATTTGCTTCAGACGCGAATCCAGTTTGGCCACCGCCTCTTCACCCGTGGCGCGTTTGGACATCACCTCGTGCGCAGCGTTCCAAAAACTTTGGCTCACTTGGGGGTATTTCAAGCCGGTGGCGGTGGTGGGGCGTGCCACACTGTTGGCAAACACCTCGGCCAAAGAGCCCATGAACTCGTTGGCAGCAATCACTTCTTTGTCTTTGTAGAGGGCCGGCAAGGTGGGGTTGAATGAGCCATCGATGGCGCGCGTTTTTTGCACAGCCGCACTCGTCATGTACATCACCAAATCAGCGGCAATGGCGGGATTCTTCGAATACTTAGAAACGCCCAATTGCCAGCCTCCCAAGGCCGCTGCACTGGGGTTGCCAGGGAGTTTGGCCACGCCCACTTTGCCTTTGACCAAACTGTCACTCTTTTGCATCAAAGACCACGCATAGGGCCAGTTGCGCATGAACAGGGCATTGGCATTTTGAAACACACCGCGCGCTTCTTCCTCTTCGTAATTCAAAACACCTGTGGGGCTGATGGTGCCCACCCAAGAGGCGGCCAAGTTCAAAGCCTTGGCCGCTTGGGCATTGCGAATGGTGATCTCGCCGTCGGCATTCACCACGGTGCCACCGCCTTGCCCGCCAACCCATTCAATGGCGTTACAGGTCAGCCCTTCATAAGCCTTGGCTTGGAAGACGAAGCCATGAAAATCGCTGTCGCCTTTGGCACGCTCACCGGCTTGCACTTTGGCCGCACTCTGCGTCAACTCTTCCCAAGTTTGCGGCACACGCAAGTTGTATTTTTTCAGCAAGTCGGTGCGGTAATACAGCAAGCCCGCATCGGTGTACCACGGCATGCCCAGCAGTTTGCCATTCACGCTGTTGTTGGCAATGATGGCGGGAAAGTGTTCTGCTTCAATGCCTTTGCTGTAGGGCTTGAGGTCGGCCAAATGGTCTTTCAGCAGGCCTGGCCACACGGTGTCAATTTGCACCACATCGATGTCACTTGATTTGGCGGCAAACAGCTGTCGGTACAAGGCCAACTTTTCGGTAGGGCTGCTGGGCGGTGAAAAATTCTTCACGGTGTTGCCGGTTTTGGCAGCCCATGCTTGTGCATGTTTCCAGCAAAATTCCACGTCACTGCCGCTGGGGCCGCACGTGATGGTGATCTCTACAGCGCTGGCAGACAGCGACACACCGCCCATGGCAAGGCTCAGACTCAGGCATTGCAAGGCGTGCAGCAAGGCTTTTCGCATCATGCGACATCTCCGGATCGGTTCATGGTTGAGGCCCTTTCACGACAAAGACCACAGCACTGCGTGCTGGAATCTCAAATTCACCGTTCAGTGGGTTGTAGCGTGCCGCTTGGCGTACGAGTGGGTCGGCGGCGTGCTGGCCGGCCAGCACCGGGTGCAGCACAAAAGCTTTGTGCGCCAATTCGCTTGCACTGAAACGCTGCGCCTCAGGTGCAGCGTTCACAAAGTACAGCAATTCTGCAAAGTCGTTCAAGCCCCGGCCATCCAAATGGCCCACCACCAGGCGTGCGTCGGCTTGGACATCGGTGTTGAAAAAACGCAAGCGCGCTTGAACCTCTTGTGACGTTTTCAAACGCAGCAATTCAGTGCTTTGGCGAATTTTCAACAGATCGCGAAATGCATCGCGGGTCCACGCAATGTCTTGCGGTGTTGGTCGCAAGGCGGGGTTTTGAAGCAGGGACACTGTCAGTGCATTGGCTTGGGCCGTGCCATTCAACTCAGGCGTTGCGGTGCCAAAGCCATTGCTTGTGTAAGACCAGTCAAGTCCGTTGAACGCATCGCCTGAGTCGTAGCTGTTGCCGTCCAATGACTTGGAACGCAAGATGTCCATGCCAGCGTGAAAGTAAGCGACACCTTGGCTGAAGGCCGTCAATGCAGACGCCAGATGTTGAATGCGCGCTCGCTCAGCGCTTGGCAAGTCGGGGGCAAGCTTGTAGGCCAGGCTGTCAAACAAGGTCAGGTTGTCGTGGTTCTCTGCGTAGTTCACCACTTCGCTGGGCGCACTTGCATAGCCTGTGGGTTGGTCGCCATAGGGAATGTCTTGCAAGGCCTTCACGCTGCCATCGGCACTCACCATGCGGTACGTGCGCAAGGAGCCCGCCAGACCCGCGCGGATTTGTTCGGCAACCCGCGTCGAACGTTCTTGGCCACTGACAAAGCCTGGCACCTTGACCAAATTTTCTACGGCGTCGCTGGCGCCACCACCGCGAATGGCGTCCCGCAGTCGATCGTTGAAGGTGCCGATGCCGGTGCCATTCAAAGACAGCTGCGAGGCTTGCACAAAGCGCGCACCATTGGCCACTTCGCCAAAATTCCAGCCTTCGCCCACAAAGTCAATGCGCCGGCCCGTGGCTTGTTGCAAACGCTGTTGAATGTCGACCATCACTTGTCGGGGCTGATGGCCCATCAGGTCAAAGCGAAAGGAGTCAAGCTTGTACTGTTGCGTCCACATCAGCATCGAGTCCGACATCAGCTTGCCCATCATCAAATGCTCGGTGGCGGTGTTGTCGCAACAGGTGGAGCGTTCGACCTCGCCTTGCGCATTCAGACGTTGGTAATACCCGGGCACGATGCGATCGAGGACCGAGTGAAGATGTTGGCCAGACGCGGAAGTGTGGTTGTAGACCATGTCCATGCCCACGCGCCAGCCCGCTTCGTGCAGGGCTTTGACCATGCGGCGAAATTCCACAATGCGCTTGGCACCGTCATTGGCGTTGCTGGCATAGCTGCCCTCAGGCGCGTTGAAATGCAAGGGGTCGTAGCCCCAGTTGAAGCAATCTTGCGCGCGCGCTTCAGGCGACAAGGCCTGCTTGGTGCCCACACTGCTGCGGCAGTTTTGTTCGGGCACGGTGGCAAAGTCAAACACCGGCAACAAATGCAGATCGGTCATGCCGGCTTGTGCCAACGCTTTTAAATGGCGCATGCCTTGCGACTGCTGTTGCGTAAAGGCCAGGTACTTGCCGCGCTGAGCGGCAGGCACAGACCGGTCTTGAATTGAAAAGTCACGCACATGCAATTCATAGATGCGCATGTCCACAGCGTGCTGCACGGTTTGCGGTGCGGTGTGCGTGTCCCAATTGGCCGGTTTTAAATTTGGCGCAGCCAAGTCGGCCACATAACTGCGCAGCGCGTTGGCGCTCAAGCTCACGGCGTACGGATCGTTCACGTGGTTGATCACACGGCCAAGCCCAGGCACAAACACCTCAACGGCATAGCGGTAATAAGAGCCCGCGGGTGCCTTGGGTGTTTGCGTCGACCACACACCACTGATGTCATCACGATTCAGTGTCAAGCGCGCGCTGGCCTTGGCCCGTGCATTGGGATAGACGCACACACTGATGTGATGGGCTGTAGGCGCCCATACGGCAAAAGAGGTTTGGAGGGCGTCCTTGCCCTTGGCAGCGCGCGTGATGTGCGCGCCCAATTGCGCGTTCAAACTGGCTGGCGCAAACAAAGCGTCCAGGGCTTTGGCTGCTTGCAGACGTGTCGCCTGTTGCACACGACCTTCGCTGTCTTCTTGCACCAACACCAATTGCGCGGCGTGAATCGCACGCAATTGAGAAGCGGCAATGTTAGGCAACTGGCGCGTGTCAGATTGACCCAGCAAAGTCCAAGCTTGGTCTTGCCCTGTGGCTTTCTGGCCGATTTGTATTTGCAGCGTGCCGTTGTGAGACGCCAACAAGCGCCAAGCGCCGGTGGTTTGCCCGGACGGCGTCGCACCCTCTGGCCAGTGAATCTGTGTGCCATTCAACCATGCGGCTGCCGCTGGCAGTTTGAGTGCATTCGCTTGCAGTACGTGATGGCCCAAGGGTGCATCGCACACCGACAAGTGAGCCTCTTGCGCGGTACCCATGGCCGCGCCCACGCTGGCCAATGGCAGCATGAGGATGGCTAGGCAGCGCGGTGCCAAGTGTGTGGGCACAACTGTAAAACGAGGCATCAAATGACGATTTGGTGAAAAGATGCAGAATTATCGTAATAAAACTACAAAAAACCATCATGTAATCGATTGAATTAGGGTAAATACTGAATATTAGAAAAAGCTATGCATCGAAAATCTGTAGCTTTTCTACATTTCTGACGATTTGGCTGTGCCCTGTCATTTTGGTTTTTGCACAATGAACTTCAAACACCTTTTCCAGACAAAGGCCTGCTTGTCTGCCTTGGCGATCTTTTTCTCGGCACATTTGGGCGCACAGCTTCCATCGGGACCATTGGCGGCGGGGTGGCACCACGGCGCCTTCATGGAAATTTTCGTGCGCAGCTGGCGCGACAGCAATGGCGATGGCATTGGCGATCTCAAAGGCTTGACGCAATCGCTGGACCATTTGCAAGACCTGGGGGTGAAAGGCATTTGGTTGATGCCCATCACCGCCAGCGCTGACCACGACCATGGCTACGCCACCACCGACTTTCGCAACATCGACCCCGACTACGGCACCTTGGCCGACTTTGATGACCTGATCAAAGCTGCCCACGCAAGGGGCATTGGCGTGATCATGGACTACGTGCTCAATCACAGTGCCGCAGATCATCCTTTTTTCCAAGATTCGCTGCGCAACCCGCGAAGCCCTTACCGCGATTGGTATGAATGGCGTCAAGAGAAACCCGAGGGCTGGGACATTTGGGGCCGTGATCCTTGGGTCGTCACGCCGCAGGGCAGCTACTTGGCAACCTTTGGCGCCCCGATGCCCGACTTCAACATGCGCAACCCTGCGGTTGTGAAATACCACGAAGACAGTTTGAAATTCTGGTTAGACCGCGGCATTGACGGTTTTCGATTGGACGCTGTGCCCCACCTCATTGAGAACAGCGCCAAAGATTGGAACGACCAGCCGGAGAGCCGTCAGCTGACAGGTCACTTCACCCGCCTGATCAAGTCCTATCCTGGCCGGTACGTGGTCTGTGAGGCCACGGCCGAGCCCAAGGTGTATGCCAGCGATGACATTTGTGGTGGTGCCTTTGCCTTTGGTTTGGAAAACCACATTGCCAAAGCGGCTCAGGGCGAGTTGGAAGCGATTCGAAAGGTGGCGCAGTACTACCAAACAGCCCCGCACACCTTGGCCAGCTTCGCCTCTAACCACGACCAATTTGCAGGCAAACGCCTGTGGGACCAGGTGGCCGGCAACGAGACACATTACAAGTTGGCTGCCGCCACTTATTTGTTATTGCCAGGCACACCCTTCATCTATTACGGTGAAGACATTGGCATGTCGGGCGCGCAAGGCCTGAGCGACGATCCTTTCATTCGGGGCCCTTACAGCTGGACTGGCGACACCCAAACCGCGGGTTTCACCATGGGCAAGCCATACCGTGCACTGGCTGGCAATCTGGCCACGCACCATGCGGCCTTGCAAATCCAAGCACCCAACAGCCTGCGCGCCTTTTACAAAGACATGCTGAAGTGGCGCAACGCCAGGCAGTCGCTTGCACAGGGGACTTATGAGCAGGTTTCAGCCCATGACCAGGTCTTGTCGTATGCGCGTCGCTGGGGCTCAGAAACCACCTGGGTCGTGATCAATTACAGTACGCAGCCGGCAGAAATAAAACTGCCTGCTGGTATGGGTCAGCCTCGTTTGCTGTACGCAGGCCCGTCCTCTGAACAGAAAATTTCAAAGCAGGGGACAATACCGGCACAATCCGTGCAAATTTTTTCCCTTGAGCCTTGAGTATTTTTGATTCATGCAACACGTTTCCTGGTCACGCAGTGCCAACATTTACGAAGTCAATGTCCGCCAATACACGCCTGAGGGCACGCTGAATGCATTCGCAGCCCATTTGCCACGCTTGCATCAAATGGGCGTGGACATTTTGTGGCTGATGCCCATTCAGCCGATTGGCAAACTCAAGCGCAAAGGCAGTCTGGGAAGCTATTACGCCGTTGCTGATTACACGGCGGTCAATCCAGAATTTGGCACCCTCAAAGATTTCAAGGCTTTGGTGCAGCAAGCGCACGCGCTGGGCATGAAAGTCATCATTGATTGGGTGGCCAATCACACCGCCTGGGACCACGTGTGGGTGAAACAACATCCTGAGTGGTACCTCAAAAATGACAAGGGCCAAATTCACAGCTATCTGTACGACAACGGCACAGAACTTGAAGACTGGTCCGACGTGGTGGGTTTGGACTACAACCAAAAGCCCTTGTGGACAGCCATGACCCAAGCCATGCAGTTCTGGGTCAAAGAGGCCGACATTGACGGCTTCCGTTGTGATGTGGCCAATCTGTTACCGCTCAAATTTTGGCAACAAGCACGCGCCAAGTTGGATGCACTCAAGCCCATGTTCATGTTGGCCGAGTCAGACAATGCCCAACTGCATGATGAAGCCTTTGACATGACCTACGACTGGGCATTGCAAGATGTCTTGAAAAAGATCGCCAAAGGCAACGCCGACGTGCGTGACCTCAAGGCGTATCTGTCAACATCAGCCGCCGCATTGCCCGCAGATGCTTACCGCATGACCTTCACCGCCAATCACGACACCAACTCATGGCACAACCATGATGCGGCGCATTTTGGCGATGCGTTTGCGGCCATGGCCGTGATTGCAGCAACTTTCCCTGGCATGCCTTTGGTTTACAGCGGTCAGGAATCGGGGTTGAACAAAATGCTTCAATTCTTTGAAAAAGATGTCATTGATTGGCAAAATTTCAAACATGAAAAGCTCTATGCCAACCTGCTGAGCTTGAAGAAGAAGCATCCAGCTTTGCACAATGGCGCATCAGGTGCGCCTGTTGAAGTGTTTGATGTGGACAACCACCACATCTTGGCATTTCGTCGTCAAAAAGGCATCAACGTGGTGTCGGTGCAGATTAATCTGAGTGGTCAGAACCAAACCTTCAACTTGCACGGCAAGCCGCGCAAGTTGGGCGCCTGGGAACACCAAATTCAAAGCAGCTGATCAGCCAGCTGAACAAACAACTGAGCAACCGGCTGGCAACAAAAGCCTGTTGCCAGTGGTTCGTTACATCGCCGCTGCAGCGCAGTGCTTGGCGATGTACTCTGCGTGGTCGGGCATGAAGTCCACACACTTGTTGATCACATTGCGCACGCTTTCCAAATACTCCTGAATGCTGCCCTCTTCTTGTAAGTCCACCAGGGGGTTGTAGTGGGCCGGCTTCAGGTTTTGCCCTTCCATCACTTGCAACCAACCCACTTGTGAGAACAGTTCTTCGTTGAACCTGAAAATTCTGCCGTGCGCTTGGAACAAGGCGATTTTTTCCTTGAGTGTTTCGGGCACCGCCATGTGCGCACAGGCTTTCCAGAACTCGGAGTCTGTGCGTTGGTTGGCGTGGTAATGCAAGATGATGAAGTCGCGAATGCGCTCGTACTGAAAACGACTTTGCGCGTTGTAGGTGTCGATGTCGATTTGACTGAAACCTTTGTCTGGAAAAAATTCCACCAACTGCGCCACCGCAGCCTGAATCAAATGAATGCTGGTGGATTCCAAGGGCTCTAGGAAACCACTGGACAAGCCAATTGCAATCACGTTTTTGTTCCAAGCCTTTTTGCGCATGCCCGTATTGAACTTGATCAAACGGGGGTCTGCCAAGGGCTTGCCATCCAAGTTGGACAACAAGGTGGCGGCAGCCTCGTCTTCACTGATGTTCTGGCTGCAAAACACATGGCCATTGCCAATGCGATGCTGCAATGGAATGCGCCATTGCCAGCCCGCTTTGTGCGCTGTAGAGCGCGTGTAGGGCAAGAGTTTGGGCGCCGATTCGCAGGGCACTGCCAACGCGCGGTCGCAGGGCAACCAGTGGGTCCAATCTTCGTAGCCAGTCTTCAAAGTTTCTTCAATCAGCAGCCCTCTGAAGCCTGAGCAGTCAATGAACAAATCGCCTTCGACGCGCTCGCCACTGGCCAGCACCACCGCGTCCACATGGCCATCGCTGGCGCGCTGTGACACTTGCACAATCTTGCCTTCAGTGCGAACCACACCGCGTGCCTCACACAGCTTGCGCAGATACTTTGCATACAAATTGGCATCAAAGTGGTAGGCGTAAGTGATGTCACCCAAGGGGGAGTTGGGCACTGACAAATCGGGGCGCATGAATTTGTTGGCACGCGCCGCTGCGCGTGTAATGGAGTAGCTGCCCAGGTCCGCGGCTTTACCCGCAGCGCGCATCTTGTGCCAATACTGTTCAAACGGCACGGTCCAAAGGTCTTGGCCAATGGCGCCAAAGCCGTGCATGTAGCGATCACCCACTTGGCCCCAATTGACAAACTCAATGGCCAATTTGAAGGTGCCATAAGTGGCTTTTAAAAATTCGTTTTCGTCGATGCCCGCCACTTTGTTAAAGCGCTGAATCATCGGAATGGTGGCCTCACCCACACCCACAATGCCAATCTCGTCCGACTCCACCAATCGAATGTTGTACTTGCCGCGCAAGACACTGGCCAGCGCTGTGGCCGTCATCCAACCCGACGTGCCACCGCCCACAATGACAATGTTTTGAATTAAAGGGTTTTGCATTTTCAACACCATGAATGAAAAAAAGGGAGGACAAGTCCCCCCTTACTTTAACGCGCCTCAAACCCGTAGGTTTGAGGAAGATTAAATGACAAGCTCCGATTAGAACTTGTATGTGGCGCCCATCAAGTAGATCTTGCCGTATTTGACTTTTTCTACGATGTTGTCTGGCGTGTTGCTGTAACGTTGGAACTGCGCATTGGTCGCGTTGTTCACTTGGAACAGCAAAGACAAACCTTTGGCGGGACCTTGTTGGAACTCGTAACCGGCTTGCAAGTCGACCACAGTTTCGCCTTTGATGAAGGTCAACTGACGGTTGTCTTGGAAATCGCTGATTTCGCCCAAGAAGTCTGAACGCTGGCGACCAGCAACAGCCAACTGGAAGCCGCTCTTCTCGTAGTAGAAGCGCAAGTTGTTCACGTTTTTAGACAAACCTGGCAATGGAATTTTGTCCTTGCCAATGTCTTGCGTGCTGAAGCTTGCTGCGGGCAAGTTCACGTTGCTGGACGTGCTGGACATGTTGGCCATCACACCGAAACCGTCCAAGACGGGTGTCAACATTGAGAAAGGAACGTTGATGGCCACTTCCACGCCGCTGATGTCGCCACCTTGACCGTTGATGGGGCGTGTCAGCATGCCCATGGTGCCGTATGGCAAGCCTGTGGGTGCGTAAGCCTTGAAGTCAAATGGTGTGGCTGTCTTCAGGATGTAAGTGTCGAGGTTCTTGTAGAAACCAGCGATGCTGACATAACCTTTTTTGCCGAAATATTTTTCGTAAGACACGTCAAATGATTTCGCGCGGAAAGGCTCCAAACCTGGGTTGCCACCGTCGCCGGTGTAAGTGCCCTTGGTGCTGTCGTAGCTGAAGTTCATGCTAGAGCGCATGTCACCCATGTTAGGACGTGCCAATACTTTGGCCACACCCACACGCAAGACTTGGTCGTTGCCAGCGTCGAAGTTCAAGTTCAAGCTGGGGTTGAAGTCGCTGTAAGTTTTGCCATTGCCAATCGAGATGCCAGGGCAAGTCGCTGCAGTGTTGCCTGTGCAAGTGGCACGGTTCACGTTAAAGCCAGTAGAGCTTTGATCGGTGTTGACCAATTGCGCACCAACGTTGCCGCGGTAAGGCATGCCAAACAAAGTGCCATCCACATCACCTTTGACGTAAGTGGTTGTGACCTTCTCGCTCACAGACCAGTCTTTGTTCAAGATGTCGCTGTCAACCTTTTTGGCCAAATCATAGACGGTGCCCAATGAGCCACGTGGGTCCCAAGACACCACAGCCAAACCTGTTGTGCCAGCCACATTGGTGGCCGTGCCAGGAACTGCTGCGCCGGCATAAGGATCGCCACCTTTAACGACCAAACGGCCTTCTTGTGTGGTGCGAACTTTGGTGCGGTCAGAGAAGTTGGCGCCAATCTCAACAGAAGAGATGGGACCGTATTCGACATTGCGACGACCTGAGAAGCGAACGTTGTCCACTTTGTCGGTCACTTGAGGAATGGCCACATAACCCGCTTGAGGTGATGAAGGACCACCGCTCCAGCCGTCCACGTCTGTCAACTTGATCACAGAACGGTCAGCGTAGCTCAAACCTGTTTTGAACAAGGTGTCAGCCAAGTTGGTGCCGTTGAAACCAGACCAAGAAATGGTGTCTGTGCGGCCGCCTTTGTTGCCGTCGCCAGGCAAACCAGCGGTTGTTTCATAACGTGAGCTCACGCGTGACACTTTGGATTGAGAAATGTCAGCAGCGGCTTTCCAGTCGCCCACTTTCATTTTGGTGTTCCAGCCGAAAGAGTCCAGCTTGTCGTCACCTGATTCCAAGTGATTGCGCACCACACCTTTGTAGCCGTCCATGGTGCCGCTGGTCACAAAGCCAGCAGAGTTCACAACGGCGCCAGGCAACAGTTTGCCAGCAGGGTCGTACACGGAGTTCTCGAGGAACGCGCCTTCCAAGCCGGTTTTCTTCAAAGCAAAAGTGCCTTTGGAAGAGAACACGTCCAACACAGTTTCAAAGTCTTTGTTGGGCTTGTACTGAACAACCGCCATCAAACCTTCGCGGTTGGAAGTGCTTTGTTCGGTGTCAGCTGTGAAGCCACCAGGAATCTTGACGGCTTGACCGTTGTATGTGATGTCACGGTTCCAGCCGCCCCAAGAGTTGAATTTCAGCTGCTCAGCGCCTTCGTCTTTGAGCTTGGTGTAACCCAAGGCAATACCCAAAGTGCGGTCAGCAAATTGGTCAACGTAGGAGAAGGATTGGCGATCGCCTTTGCCTTCGCCGGCGCCAGAGTCAACGCCAGAGCGTTGTGAGCGAACGTTGGCAGAGAAAGTGCGCTTGTTGAAGTCCAAAGGACGCACAGTGCGCAGGTCGATGGTGGACGCCAAGCCTTGGCCGACCAAAGACGCTTCGGGTGTTTTGTGGATCACGATGGAGCCGAGCAATTCAGCGGGGAATTGGTCGAACTCAACGCCACGGCTGTCGCCAGTGGAGGCTTGTTCACGGCCATTCAGCAATGCGCCATTGAAGTCGGGTGACATGCCGCGAACGCTGACAGATTGGGCGCGTCCTGTGGACTTGTTTCGCTGTGCTGTGACGCCAGGCAGGCGAGACACAGATTCCGCCACGGTGGTGTCTGGCAACTTGCCAATGTCTTCTGCAGACAGCGCTTCAACAATGCCGTCAGAGTTGCGTTTGGTGGCAATGGCGTTTTCGATGGAGGCACGGATACCCGTCACCACCAACTCACCAGCCGCTTGTTGCGCATGGGTAGCGCCTGCAACGCTGATCAACAAAACTGCGCAGCCAGCCGCTACGGGACTGACTTGGAAGCCGCTTTGTCTCACCGCTTTGCGCGATTTCTGATTGGTTTGTGTCATATTTTTGACCTTAGATTGAGAAATAAAAGAGGTGTGCCACCCTTGGAAACTTCATGTAAACGATTGCACGGTGTGATTGTGTAGTAAAACTAGATGGTCTTTCACTTGGGAGAAACCCTAGCTGTTGTAGAAATAAAACCGCTCAAAAATGAATTCTTTCGGATTAAAAATAAAAACCAAGCTATTTTGCAAGGCATTCAAAATAGCAGAGAATCTCAATTCTTGTACCAAAATTACAGCGAGCCTGTCGATATAGTTGCTCAGTCCCTTTTTGAAGAGTCCGTTATGAAACTTTCCCTTCCATTTCATTTAATTTCTGTTGCGCTGGTGTGCTTCGGCTTGACGTTCCATGCACACGCGCAGATTGCGGTGCGCCCTGAGGTGGCCAAGTCTTTGCAAGCGGCGCAAGACGCTCTGAAGGCCGGACAAATTGAAAGTGCCCTGACTATGGCGCAACAAACCTTGGCCATGCCCGGGATCACGGCGTCAGAAAAACCGATCATTCAGCGCACTTTGGCCGTAGCGGCCCTTCAGGCCAAAAATTTTCCATTGGCCGTCAGCACCCTTGAGAATTTGATTCAAGAAATGCCAGCTGATACGCCTGCTGCGCAAAAGCGTCCCCTGATCGAGTCACTGTTGAACGCCAGCCAGCAAGCACAGGATTACCCACGTGTGGTCGATTGGGCCCGTACTTATTTGAAGTTAGAGGGCAGCAACCCCTCGGTGCGACCCGTTCTGATTCAAACCTTGTCGGTCATGAAGCGGCACGATGAGGTCGTGCAAGAAGTGAAAGAAAAAATCCGTTTGGACGAGGCTGCCAAGCTCAAAACAAGCGAAAGTGAGCTGCGCATGATGGCTGTGAGCCAACGTCAGTTGAAAGACGATGCCGGCTACAACGCCACCTTGAAGCTGCTCTTGCAAAACTATCCCTCCAAAGCCTATTGGGGAGAAATGATTCCGCGGTTGGCTCGGCAAGCCAATTTCAATGCGCGTTTTGACCTCGACCTTTACCGCTTGCTTGAGCTCACTGGCAATTTGGAAGACGCCATTGAATATGTCGACATGGCCAATTTGGCACTCAAAGCAGGCTTGCCTGCAGAAGCTTCTCGCACTGTCGAGCGTGCCTATAGCGCGGGATTGTTGGGCAAAGGCAGTGATGCGGCCAATCACCAAAAACTGCGTCAGCAAATTCAGCAACGTTTGAATGAAGATGACAAAGCCTTGCCGGCTTTGGAGAAATCAGCCAAAGATGCCAATGCCTTGGCCAGTTTGGCGGATGTGTATGCGTCTAAACAAAAATGGGATCAAGCACAGGCCCAATACGCTAAAGCTTTGGCGCAGGGTGGTTTGCGCCGTGAAGCAGAAACACGACTGCATGCCGGCATCGTTTTGTTCAATGCGGGTCAAAAAGCAGAAGCCCTCAAAATGTGGGACAGCGTTCAAGGCGATGCCACCGCTGTGGACATTGCCCAATTATGGAAAGCATGGCTGGCCAACAATTGAGGCCTGACGCATTTGAAACAACACATCACAGCGCACTGAACTTTCCAAGTGGACAAACGCAAACTGCAAATGTCAGACATCGCCAAATTGGCGGGTGTCTCTATCGCAACGGTTTCCCGTGCACTCAGTGGCAGCGAGGCCATTCGACCTGAAACGCGTGAGCGCATCATGGCCTTGGCGCAGGCACATCAGTACACCGTGCATGCTGGCGCCAAGAACTTGAGAAGTGGTGAAAATCGCACCTTGGGTTTGGTCATCCCTTACCGCACGTCGCTGCGCATGCAAGTGACAGATCCTTTTTTCTTGTCCATGTTGGGCCACTTGGCGGATGCCATGACAGAAGCACAGTACGACTTGCTGTTGTCGCGTGTCGATGCCGATCATTTGGACGATTGCGCTGCTTTGTATGATTCTGGCCGTGTTGCGGGGATGGTGCTGGTAGGACAGTGGGATCATCACGACCAACTCAATGCGTTGGCCAAGCGGCATGTGCCCTTGGTGGTGTGGGGTGCGCAGCTGCCGGATCAGTTGTATTGCAGTGTTGGCAGCGATAATTTCAAAGGTGGCTACGAAGCCACATCGCATCTGATTGCGCAGGGCCGTCGCCGCATTGCCTTCATGGGAGACTATCACTCGGGTGAAGTGAAGTATCGCTTTGAAGGCTATTGTCGAGCACTTGAAGAACACGGCATTCCACTTGAAAGTTCGCGGGTTATCTCTTCTCCGTTCACGCCTCTTGAAGCGCAGCAAGCCATGCATCGGTTTTGTGAACAACAGCAACACATCGATGCACTGTTTGCTGCCAGCGATCTGATCGCTATCAATGCCATGGGCGTACTCAACGCACGAGGATTCAAGGTGCCTGAAGATATTGCTGTGGTGGGCTATGACGATGTCGATGCTGCGCGCCACAGCTTCCCGCCATTGACCACTGTGCACCAACCTTTGGATTTGGCGGCGCGAGCGCTCTTGCAATCATTGCAAGAAGTGATGCGGGGTGGGCAGCCTGCATCGCGTCAATTGAACAGTCCCTTGGTGATTCGCGCCTCTTCACAGAACGCCAGCTAAGTACTGGCTTGCCTCAGTGCGCCAGTCGAGAACGTGCTTTGCACGTGTCAGTCTTGCTTGGCCGCAGACGCCGCCGCCTTCATCGCAAACTCAGCCCGCAAAGCACGAAGTTTTTCCCGTGGGTCTTCTTTCACGGTCGTTTTGTCGAGGGCCATTTCGGCGATGAAGCGGCTGGGCAACGCGGCAATGGTTTCACGGCCTTTTTTGCGACGCTTGGTCCAACTCACTGCCAAAGAGCGTTGTGCGCGGGTGATGCCCACATACATCAAGCGCCGCTCTTCTTGCAGCCGCGTGAGCTGGCCTTCTGCATGAACTTCTGCATTGATGGACTCTTTGTTGTCTTCGTCCATCTTGAAAGGCAGCAAGCCTTCATTCACACCCACCAACATCACGTGGGGCCACTCCAAACCCTTGGCCGCATGCAAGGTGGACAGCGTCACCACATTCGGGTCTTGTTCGCGCTCGTTCAATGTCGACAGCAGCGAGATGGTTTGCGCCACTTCCAGCAATGACTTGGTTTCAGAGGCCACATTCACGCCTGCTGCATCATCAATCGTTCCACCACAACGGCCAGACATCCAATCGCAAAATTCGAGCACATTGGTCCAGCGCGCTGCGGCCACTTTTTCATTGTCTTCGCCATCGTACAAGTGCTTTTCATAGCCAATGTCTTTGAGCCATTCCAGCAAGAATGCTTTGGCATCTTCGGCGCCGTGCGTGCGCTTGGCGCGGTATTCCAAGTCGTTCATGAAGCGCCCAAACTCGTGCAAGCTGCCTACGGCCCTGGCAGACAAGCAAGAGCCCAAACTGTTGGAAAACAAGGCTTCAAACAAGCTCAGTTTGTATTGGCTGGCCAACGTGCCTAAGCTGGCCAAGGTTTGGTGGCCAATGCCGCGCTTGGGGCTGGTGACCGCGCGTAAAAATGCAGGGTCGTCATCGTTGTTGACCCACAAACGAAACCATGCACACAAGTCTTTGATTTCAGCGCGGTCAAAGAAGCTTTGGCCTCCGGACACCTTGTAGGGAATCTGTGCGCGGCGCAAAGCTTTTTCAAACGGCTTGGCCATGTGATTGGCGCGGTACAGAATGGCAAATTCGCGGTATTGCACACCACCCGCTGTGGTGGTGATACCTGCGCGCAAAGATTGAATGCGGGCCACCACGCGGTCGGCCTCGTGCTCTTCATTGTCGGCATCCATCACGCGCACGGGCTCGCCTTCACCCAGCTCTGAAAACAGCGTCTTGGGGTAAAGCTTGGGATTGGGCTCAATCACATTGTTGGCTGCGCGCAAAATGGCGCTGGTCGAGCGGTAGTTTTGCTCGAGCTTGATCACCTTCAGTGCAGGAAAATCTTGCGGCAAACGTTTCAAGTTGTCCAAGGTGGCGCCGCGCCAGCCGTAAATCGATTGGTCGTCATCGCCCACCGCTGTGAATCGGGCGCGCTCACCCACCAAGTGTTTCAAGACCTCATATTGCGTGGCATTGGTGTCTTGGTATTCGTCAACCAGCACATGGCCCATGGCAGCTTGCCAGCGTTCGCGCACTTCTGGAAAATCGGCCAACAACTTCAAAGGCAGGCCAATCAGGTCATCAAAGTCCACACTTTGGTAGGCGGCCAATCGCTCTTCGTAGCGGCCCATGATGCGGGCCGTCACACGCTCGCTGTCGGTCTTGGCGATGGCTTCTGCTTGAGCGCTGTTCAAGCCGCTGTTTTTCCAAGCACTGATGGCCCATTGCCACTGTCGTGCGGTGTTGGCGTCGGTGGTGCCGCCACAGTCCTTCAAAATGCTCACCACGTCATCGGCATCCAAGATGCTGAACTGTGGCTTGAGCCCCAGCACATGCCCATCTTGTCGCATGATGCGCACGCCCAAGGCATGGAAGGTGCAAATCATCACTTCTTGCGCGCCTTTGCCAATCAGCTTGCGCGCGCGCTCACGCATTTCGGAGGCGGCTTTGTTGGTAAAGGTAATGGCCGCAATGCGTTTGGGTTCAAGTCCGACTTCAATCAGTCGCGCAATCTTTTGGGTGATGACGCGTGTTTTGCCCGACCCCGCGCCCGCCAACACAAGGCAAGGGCCTTTGACGTAATTGACGGCTTCAAGTTGCGCCGGATTCAAACCAAGGGAAGGGGATGACATGCTTTTCGAACAGAAACAGCGCGCAGAAAGTCAGGCGCTGAGGTCATCGATCATAGCGGGCAAATGTGGCTCAAATTCCAAGGCACAATGTGGGCCATGCTCGATGTCTTGCGCGTCACCTTTCCCTTTTTTGCCTTGGTCTTTTGCGGCTACTTGGCTGCGCGTCGGCAAATGTTGCCGTTTGAGGCCATCCCGGGGCTGAATGGGTTCGTGTTGTTCTTTGCACTGCCCTGCATGCTGTTTCGTTTTGGGGCCAGCACGCCCATTGCGCAGTTGCTCGATGCCGGTGCTTTTTTCATGTACCTGTTCTGCGCCTTGGTCATGGTGGCCTTTGTTTTGGCGGTGTCGATGAACCGCCGTATTGGCTGGAACGATGGCGCTTTTGGCGCCTTGGTCGGCGCGTTTCCAAATACTGGCTTTATGGGCGTGCCTCTGTTGGTGGCGCTGCTGGGGTCTGCGGCCGCAGGCCCGGCCATTGTGACCATGGTGATTGACATGGTCATCACCACGTCGCTGTGCATTGCGTTGTCCCGCTTAGACGGTGCCAGCGAGCAAGGCGCAGCACAGGCCACCAAAAATGCATTGTGGGGCATGGTCAAAAATCCCATGCCTTGGTCCATTTTGTTGGGCACCTTGTTCTCCGCCTACCAAGGCCAATTGCCAGGACCCGTTGACAAAACGGTGGCGCTGCTGGCCGATGCCGCATCGCCAGTGGCTTTGTTCACCATTGGGGCCGTGTTGGCGCGCTCGCAAAAAATTGCACACCACACACAACATGGTCCTCTCACTTGGCGTGACTATGTGCCCGTGGCGCTGATTAAATTGTTTCTGCACCCGGTCTTGGTCTTGTTGGTGGGCTTGGCCATCATCTCGTTGGGCGTGCCGCTGGATGTGTTCGCCCTCAAAGTGATGGTCTTGGTTGCTGCGCTGCCCAGTGCCAGCAATGTGGCCATGTTGTCTGAACGGTTTGGCGCCGACAGTGGACGTATTGCCAGAATCATCTTGGTTTCGACCTCTGCCGCCTTCCTCACCTTCTCGGGCGCGGTGGCGTTGTTGCAATGACCACTGGCCGTTAAATGGCCAATGGGTCCACATCGACCAACCAGCGAATCAGGCCTCTGTGTTCAGGATGTGATCGTGCTTCATGCAGGCACGCTTGAAGCAAATCCAGCACTTTGTGCAGTGACTGACGCGATGTGCTTTCCAACAACATTTGGGCTCGCTCGACATTGGCCACACGTTGAATGCTCATGGGCACAGCGGGGAACACACTGACGTCGGCCATCATGGCGGCCACCTGGGCATCGTCTTGCGCCAGGCTTTGCAATTGTGCATTGCCATGGTTTAAAAAAGCTTGCGCCACGGCCTGCATGCGTGCGTCGCACCGAATCAAAGCTTGAAAACTGCTGGGTGGCAAACCTGCTTCCAAACGCTCTTTCAATTGCTGCTCGGCAAATGCGGGGTAGTCATGTTTTTTCAGGGCTTCAAACAGGGGGTGTGAGGGATGAAAGGTTTGCACCCACATTTCACTGGTCTCACTTTGCGCTGCATCGCGACCTGCGCGGCCACCGGCTTGCATCAACAAGGCAAACAATCGCTCTGGTGCGCGAAAATCACTGGAGAACAATGCGCCGTCGGGATTGATGGCCGCGACCAGCGTGATGTGCCTGAAATCATGTCCTTTGGCAATCATTTGCGTACCGACCAATACATCCACGTCACCGCTGTGAACATCGGCCAACTGCGCTTCCAGTGCGCCTTTCAGTTTGGTGCTGTCTGCATCAATGCGCATCACGCGAACGGCTTGCCCGTCCGGACGTTTGACATCCACCAACAATTCGGCCAAATGCTCTTCGAGTTGCTCGGTGCCGCGTCCCATGGGTGCAATGTCGACGTTACCGCACGCAGGGCATGCCCGCGGTACCCGCTCCGTAAAGCCGCAATGGTGACAACGCAGCGTCCGATCAATTTTGTGAAATACGCGAAACGCGCTGCAATGTGCGCATTCACTTTTCCAATCGCAATCGGCGCAATGCAACACGGGTGCATAGCCTCGGCGATTGAGCAGCAACATGCTTTGTTCACCTTTGGCCACGCGCGCTTGTATGGCCGAAATCAAAGGTGCCGACAGCACTGTTTTGCGTGGCTGATGGTTCATGTCGACGCGTCGCACAAAAGGCAGTTTGCCTTCGCCAATGCGCGAAGGCATTTGCAAACGCAAATAGCGTCCACCTTCCGCAGCCGGCCTGCTGTGGTACCAACTCTCCAAAGACGGTGTGGCCGACCCCAGAATGACTTTGGCGCCTTCCAGCCTCGCCCTGTAAATGGCCAAATCGCGCGCTGAATAACGCGCGCCTTCTTGCTGCTTGTAACTCGCGTCGTGTTCTTCGTCGACCACAATCCATTTCAGGTGGGGCATCGACGCAAAAATCGACATGCGTGTCCCCAGCACAATTCGCGCGGTGCCATTGTGGGCTGCCAACCAACTTTTCAGACGTTGAGGCCCGGTCATGCCACTGTGCATCGAGACCACACCGTCTGCACCAAAGCGTGCTTTGACGCGCTCTTCCAATTGCGGTGTCAGGTTGATCTCGGGCACCATCATCAGCGCTTGTGCCTCTGGGTTCGCGGCAAGGCATCGCGCAACGGCTTGTAAATAAACCTCTGTTTTGCCACTGCCCGTTGCGCCATGGATCAAAAAGGGGCCTGGTGCTTCGGCCATTTGGGTCAGCACTTGGGTTTGTTGTTCCGACAAGGGCCATGGGGTTTCAAGCGCAGCCGCGAGGGTCTCTTCCGTGATGTTGCGTTTCTTTAAACGACGGGCCAATTGCAAAGGCGTCAGGTCGCGCAGTTGCGGCGGCAATGCCGCCATGGCCACTTCACCCAAAGAGCGTTGGTAATACTGTGCGGTAAATTGAACCAATTGAAGCCAATGCGCACTCAAGGGGCTCACGCCGTCCAGCACAGCCGCCACGTTCTTGACGGCGCTTTGTGCCAAATGGGATGGCGCTTGTGCATGAACCCGCCAAACCACACCCAAAACTTCCCGCTTTCCAAAAGGCACGCGCACCAAGTGACCCACTTGCGCGGGCAAGTCAGTGCAGTAGGTCAGCAAACCACCCACTTGGCTGTGAGCAGGCGCCGAGACTGCGACGTCAAGCCACATTTGCATTCGGTCCTTTGTGTTGAAGCTTCAATTTGAAGTGGTCCGTGCATTTTGTCATTTTCTTGCTCATAAATATTCTTGAAATCACGGGTAAGTCGTTGTTTTTCATGATCTTTAGAAGCAGTCCCAATAAACTGTGGATAACTTTGTTGAAAACTCTGTTCGATGCTTCGCAAAGCCTTGAAAAATAAGGCTTTGCTTGGATTGCTCGAGAACTGAGCAGATTCATAAAGCTTAATAAAATCAACAGCTTATGTAAAATGATGGAGGTTCAATCAGGTCGAAGAGGAGACAAGAATTTTAAATTCGAACAAAATTGCTTTTGTGCATAAGTCAATAGAAAAAACCCAAAAATTTAAATATTTTTGGGTTTTTTTGTATGAACTTTAGCGCTATGGACTTAAAGCACAGAAGTCATCGGCGCATGGCTTTAGAGTGACTGTGTACTGCCTCTACCAGGGCAGAGACATGTTCGGGCGGTGTGTATTGGCTGATGCCATGCCCCAAATTGAAGATGTGTGTGGGGCCTGTGCTGCTCTGATCTGAGTGAGGCTTGCCAAAAGTGTCTAGCACGCGAATCACTTCCTTCTGAATTTGCGCGGGCGGTGCAAACAGCACATTGGGATCAATGTTGCCTTGCAAGGCTTTGCCTGGGCCATTGACTGCGCCGCCCACCAACTGGCGAGCGCGTCCCAAGTTCATGGTCCAGTCCAAACCCAGCACGTTGCAATCGAGTTGGCCCAT
>CALEYZ010000004.1 GCA_937928195.1 uncultured Limnohabitans sp. | reverse complement strand
AGATGTAGGTGTTGCGCACCATGAACTCTTTCAGAATGTCGTTCTGAATGGTTCCCGACAATTTGTCTTGGCTCACGCCCTGCTCTTCAGCGGCCACCACATAACCAGCCAACACGGGCAACACCGCGCCGTTCATGGTCATGGACACAGACACCTTGTCGAGTGGAATCTGGTCAAACAGAATCTTCATGTCTTCCACAGAATCGATGGCCACACCGGCTTTGCCCACGTCGCCCGTGACGCGGGGATGGTCGGAGTCATAACCACGGTGCGTGGCCAAGTCGAAGGCCACTGACACGCCTTGACCGCCAGCTGCTAACGCCTTCCGATAGAACGCATTGGATTCTTCTGCTGTAGAGAAACCTGCGTACTGACGAATGGTCCAAGGACGCACTGAATACATGGTGGCTTGAGGGCCACGCAAGAATGGCTCGAAGCCTGGCAAGGTGTTGGCGTACGGCAATGACGCCGTGTCTTCTGCCGTGTACAAAGGCTTGACGGAGATGCCGTCAGGCGTTTTCCAATTGAGGGCGTCGACATTGCCACCGGGTGCTGATTTCTGCGCAGCACGCATCCAATCTTCGAGTTGGGCGTTCTTGAATTCGTTCTTGGGCTGGGTCATGTCGCGGGGTCCTCAATATGATTCATAATTATTGATGCAAAATATTGTACTTGCCTTACAATCCGCAAAACGACCCACTTTAGGTCAATTTTCACGATTTAGCCACCATGCCTGCCCTGTCTGCCGTCCCGTCTTTGGCGCCTCGTGCGCTCTATGAAGAAGTTGCCGAACTGATCCGGCAGCGCATCTTCAGCCGCGAGCTGGAACCTGGCAGCTGGATTGACGAGCTTCAAATTGCCAAGGCCTATGGCATCAGCCGCACCCCGCTTCGGGAGGCCTTGAAGGTCTTGGCCGCTGAAGGCCTGGTGACGATGAAAGTACGCCGCGGGGCATACGTCACGGAAGTTTCAGAAAAAGACCTGCGCGATGTGTACCACCTGCTCAGTCTGTTAGAAAGCGATGCGGCCGCCGTGGTGGCCCAAACCGCCTCCCCTGCAGACTTGAAAAAACTCCAAACGCTCCATGCGGAACTTGAAGCTGCAGGCAAACCTGGCAAAGAAAAACACGACAAGTTTTTTGAAGTGAACGAAGCGTTTCACATGTGCTTGCTGGAATTGGCCCAAAACAAGTGGCGTGACCAAATGGTGGCCGACTTGCGCAAAGTGATGAAACTCAATCGGCACAACTCGCTCTTTAAGACCGGCCGCATTACCGAGTCGTTGGCTGAGCATCAGGCCATCATGGCAGCTCTCAATGCCAAAGACCCTGTGGCAACTGCCGCAAGAATGCAGGCGCATTTCGCCAATGGCCTGATGGCGGCTAGCGCTAGCCAGACATCTGCCAACTGAAACCCAATGATGAAGGCCGCTTAGATTAAGCGGGGATTTCCGCACCTTTGGCCAGCGCTTCACGTGCAATGGCCATCACCTCTCGAGGTGGCATGGGTTTGAGTTTGTGATTGCTCCAAACCTGACGCCACAAGCGCCCACCTCGTTGGCCATGGTAAAGCCCCAACATGTGCCGCGCTATGGCATACCAAGGGCAGCCATCTTCTTTGAATGCACGCTCCATGTAAGTCACCATGGCTTCTTCCACCGCCTCGCGCGTGATGCTTGATCCGTTTGCATTGAAGAACTGCGCATCCCATGTGGTTAAGAGCCATGGGTTGTAATAAGCCTCGCGGCCAATCATCACACCATCAACCTCCTTCAAATGTTCGGCTATTTGGTCATTGCGTGTGATGCCACCATTGATGGCAATGGTGAGCGATGGGAAATCTTTTTTGAGCTGATAAGCCAACTCATAACGGAGTGGTGGAATTTCGCGATTCTCTTTGGGCGACAAGCCTTGCAACCATGCGTTGCGTGCATGCACGATGAACACATTGCAACCAGCTTCTTTGACGGTGCCCACAAAGTCGCGCACAAAATCGTAGCTCTCGATCTGGTCGATGCCGATTCGGTGCTTCACAGTAACAGGGATCGACACCACATCGACCATGGCCTTGACGCCATCGGCCACCAACTGTGGCTCGTTCATGAGGCATGCGCCAAATGCGCCGCGCTGCACACGGTCGCTGGGGCAGCCGCAGTTCAAATTAATTTCGTTGTAGCCCCATTGTTCGCCTAGCTTAGCGGCGAAGGCCAGGTCGACTGCGTCACTGCCCCCCAATTGCAAGGCAACTGGATGCTCTTCGGCATTGAATCGCAAATGGCGCTCTACGCTGCCGTGGCGCAAAGCACCAGTGGTCACCATCTCGGTGTAAAGCAACGTGTGCTGAGACAGTAAGCGATGAAAGAACCGGCAGTGGCGATCGGTCCAGTCCATCATGGGGGCAACAGACAGGCGCCAAGGACTTACAGAGGAAATATAAGAATCATTCACAGCCCAATCATAATTAATAAATGCAATCTATAAAAAAACCCCGCCGAAGCGGGGTTCTGTTGCAAAGCACCAAGTGCCAAGCGTTGGGATTAACCCATGTGCAAACCACCATTGACGGAGAAGTCTGCGCCAGTGGCGTAACCACCTTCTTCAGATGCCAACCATGCAATGATGGATGCAATTTCGCTGGGCTCGCCCAAGCGCTTCACAGGCACTGTGGCCACAATTTTTTCCAACACATCAGGGCGAATGGCTTTGACCATGTCGGTACCGATGTAGCCTGGGCTGACGGTGTTGACTGTCACGCCTTTGGTAGCCAACTCTTGTGCCAAGGCCATGGAGAAACCGTGCATGCCGGCTTTGGCTGCAGAGTAGTTGGTTTGACCTGCCTGCCCCTTTTCACCATTCACAGATGAAATGTTGACGATGCGGCCCCAGCCCTTTTCAACCATGTCGGCCACCACTTGCTTGGTCACATTGAACATGGAGTTGAGGTTGGTTTCAATGACGGCATCCCAATCTTCGCGTGTCATTTTCAAGAACATGCGGTCTTTGGTAATGCCGGCGTTGTTCACCAACACGTCAATGGTGCCGTGCTCAGCTTTGGCTTTGGTGAAAGCTTCAACGGTGGAGTTCCAATCACCCACGTTACCGACAGATGCATAGAAGGTGTAACCCAGCGCTTTTTGCTCATCGAGCCACTTGGTGAAGTCACGCGTTGGGCCGCAACCCGCAATGACCTTGAAGCCTTCTTTGTGAAGGCGTTGGCAGATGGCGGTTCCGATGCCGCCCATACCACCCGTGACGTAAGCTACTTTTTGACTCATGGTGTTGTCTCCTTAGTTATGAGTTTGAGTTTGCGAAAATTTATCTCTCGAGGGCCAATGACACGCCCATGCCGCCACCAATGCACAAGGCGGCCAGGCCTTTCTTGGCATTGCGACGCTGCATTTCATGCAACAAGGTCACCAAAATGCGGCAACCTGACGCGCCAATGGGGTGACCAATGGCAATGGCGCCGCCGTTCACATTGACACGCGCTGGATCGATGTCCAAGGCTTTGTTCACCGCACAAGCTTGTGCAGCGAACGCTTCATTCAATTCAAACAAATCGACGTCGCTGGCTTTCCATCCTGCACGTTGCAATGCTTTTTGGGAGGCAGGCACAGGGCCCATGCCCATGATGGCGGGGTCGAGTCCGCTGGTACCAAACGCAGCAATGCGTGCCAAAGGCGTCAAGCCCAAAGATGCGGCTTTCTTGGCGGACATCACCACCACAGCAGCTGCGCCATCGTTGATGCCCGAGGCGTTGCCAGCGGTCACAGAGCCTGCTTTGTCAAATGCAGGACGCAAGCCTGCCAGCGCTTCGGCATTGGTTTTCTTGTTGATGAACTCGTCTGTGTTGAACACAAGTGCATCGCCTTTGCGTTGTGGAATGAGCACATCCACAATTTCGTCTTTGAACTTGCCTGCGTCTTGCGCCGCACTGGCTTTTTGCTGGCTGCCCAACGCCAAGGCGTCTTGCATTTCGCGCGTGATGCCGTTGGCTTTGGCCACGTTTTCAGCCGTGATGCCCATGTGGTATTGGTTGTAGACGTCC
>CALEYZ010000003.1 GCA_937928195.1 uncultured Limnohabitans sp. | reverse complement strand
CCATGGGTGTGACGGTCAAAGACAGAATGGCTGCGGCGCCCAGCGTCCCCTCATTTTCTGAATCACCTGCCCTCAAAGGCTTTCACATGACCAGTTGGACGGCACTGTTTGCGCCTGCCAAAACACCGCCAGCCGTTGTGAAGCGACTGAACGAAGCCCTCAATGCTGTGCTGAAAGAACCCGATGTGATTGCCAAACTGGCAGAACAAGGCGCCCTGCCAGGCAGCGGCACCGCTGAGGAACTGGGTCAATTTGCAAAAGCAGAATTCGACCGAAATGCGAAATTGATTCGAACCATTGACATCAAACCTTGATGTCCATTGTGTGAATACATCCGTCGGATGTCGCCAGAAAACAGAATAAAGATCGGTGTCCTTGTGATACCCAGAGACTTAAGGCCTTGTAGACCGTCTCAAAGCACGATCAAACGGATTAATTTGCGGACTTAACAAAGCCGCTTCTTTTTTCAGCAAGTCCACCACCACAGACAACCTGTCGCCACTCAGTCGGGTGGACAGTGTCGCCACACTCAAGGCACCAATGACCTGGCCCGCTGCGTCCCACACCGGCACAGCCACGGCTGCCACACCCTCAATGACGCCCGTGTCTTCTGCAGAATAGCCTTGCTGTTTGGTTTTTAAAATTGCAGCCCTCAGCTGTACGCCATCCAATGTTCCCAAGCCCATCAGGCGCGGCACGTTGTAACGCAGAATTTCTTCGCATTCATCTGGTGCCAGGTGTGCCAGGATGGCCATGGCACCTTGTCCACCGCCCAGCGGCACTCGGCCGCCCACATCACCCGTGAGGGTACGAATGGGAAACTGGCCCTCCCAACGGTCAAGGCACACCGCGTCAAAACCCGAACGCACAAAGAAGAACACACTTTCACCCAAGGCCGCGCCCAATCGCGCAAGCACGGGACGGCAAAGCGATTTGAGCCCACCAGGCCCCTCGCCCCCATGCGAGACCTGCTCTACCGCATGCGTGGCCAAAGTGGCCAGACCCAAGCCAAGTGCATACCGTTTGTCATTTGTGTACTGGCACACCAATTCGCCTTCGGTCAATTGCTGCAACAAGCGATGGGTAGTGGCTTGTGTGTAGCCCAAATGGCGCGACAAATCGCTGATGCGGCTGGGACCTAATTCACTTAAAGCTTGCAGAAGCTCAATTGCGCGCTTCAGACTTGTGACACTGCTCTCAGATTTTTGTTGCAATTTGATTCCACATGTTGGATTTAAACGGGTTGAAATTTACTTTATTTCCAAATAACGGAATAAGCCATCGGTATTTTCCCGTTTTCGGAATTGCATCTATTGACCCTGGCTTCCTTCGTGAACTACGATGCCCACACGCTATGAAAAAAAACGCATTCCCCATTTACACGCAGCCCTGTGGTTGGAATGCGCTCTTGCCCAGCAGAGAAGCCCTCTCGCCTGTCATCGGCAATTTGGATGTTCAGTATGTGGTGGTAGGGGCAGGTTTTACGGGCATGGCTGCTGCAAGGCGGCTTAGCGAGCTCAATCCCAATGCAAGCATCGTCTTGCTAGAAGCCAGCACGGTCGGCGAAGGTTCTTCTGCACGCAACTCTGGCTTTTTGTCTCGCAACGAGTATCCCAGCAGCAACTCGGCCGAAGCCATCGAACAAAACAACATTTTGAATGGCTTCAACAGTGAAGCGTTTGATGGTTTGCAGAAAATTATCGAAGACCACCACATTGCGTGTGACTTTCATGCCAGCGGCAGAATTCGAGCAGCCGCAACCCCAGAGGGTGCAAATACCTTGCGCAAAATTCAGCAAGCACTTGAAGCAACGGGGCACCCTACCAACACATTGGATGAGTCGGCGCTTCACAAGCTCATTGGGACAAGCTATTACAAATTCGGCGTTCACACGGACACCGGCCATTTGGTTCAACCCGCGGCCCTGATCCGGGGCATGCTGAGCGCACTGCCCCAACAAATTCAAGTGCATGAAAATTCACCCGTGCTTGATCTAAAACAGCATGGCAAGAAGTGGCAACTGAAGACAAGTTCGGCCCAAATCACGGCAGACCAGGTCATCATGGCCACCAACGCGTCTGTTAAATATTTTGGCTACCTTCAAGACAAGGTTGTCACCATTCACACCTATGCCGGCATCACCGAGCCACTGAAGCCCTCTGAAATCGCAAGCTTCGGGTCCTTGGAAAGCTGGGGCGTATTGCCAGCACACAGATTGGGCACAACTGTTCGACGCGTTGGCGCAGACCGCTTGTTGGTTCGGTCACTTTACGCTTATGAGAACAGTTTGAGCGAGTCTGTGGTGCACGATGCACTGCACCGACGTTTTCACAACCGCTACCCCGAGTTGTCGCACATCCGCCTTGAGCATGTCTGGGGCGGCGTCACCGCCTTGACCCTGAACGGATCACCCTACGTCGGCAGCTTGGCGCCAGGGCTTTATGCCTCAGCCGGCTGCAACGGTTCAGGCATTGTGAAAGGAACTGCGCTGGGCAGCTATTTGGCTGAACTCGCACATTCCAACAGAACAGACCCGCAAATACTCAAAGCGTACGGCACTGCCAACAAAATTCTGCCAGACCCCTTCAGAGCGCTTGGGTTCAAAGTCATTTCTGCTTGGGAAAGTCGAAAGGCAGGACTTGAGTCATGACCGCGTTACCATCTCCTTCATTGATCGCCACCACTGACAGCAAACTGTGAACCACACTGACTATTTATCACTGCAAGGTTTGAGCAAGTCCTACGGCAAAATGTCCGCATTGAGCGACTTCAACCTGTCGGTTTCACAGGGAGAGTTCATCAGTCTTCTGGGGCCCTCTGGTTGCGGCAAAACCACCACGCTTCAATTGCTGGCGGGCTTTGTACAACCCTCTGCGGGCGATATTTTGCTCAACGGCAAAAGCATCACTCACCTGCCCCCCAACGAAAGAGGCTTGGGCATCGTCTTCCAAAGTTACGCCTTGTTTCCGCACATGACGGTGCGAGAGAACGTCAGTTTTGGTCTTGAAATGCGCGGCATGGACCCTGTCGAGCGCACAGAAAGAGTGAACCGAATCTTGGCCATGGTTCAACTGGCTGACTATGCAGACAGGTACCCCAGAGACCTTTCCGGTGGGCAAAGGCAACGGGTGGCGCTGGCCAGGGCCATCGTCATTGAGCCCCCTGTCTTGTTGCTGGACGAACCCTTGTCCAACCTCGATGCCAAGTTGCGTGAGGCCATGCAGTTTGAACTGCGCAGAATTCAACGCAAACTGGGCACCACCACATTGATGGTGACGCATGATCAGGCTGAAGCTTTGTCCATCAGTGACCGCGTGGTGGTGATGGACAGCGGTCGTATTCAGCAAATTGACGCGCCTCATGCTTTGTACGAATCCTCAGACAGCAAATTTGTTTCTACATTTGTCGGCAAAACAAATTTCTTGTCTGCCAATGTGCGCACTGGAACGCTACAACTGAGTACCGACCTTCAGGTGCAAACACATGAGCCGCTCGGTCATGAGGGCAGCAAGGTCACTTTAAGCATCCGCCCCGAAAAGCTGAAATTCGCCCAAGCCTCTGACAACCAGAAACTGAAAGTGCAAATTAAAGAGCGGTTTTTCCTGGGCAACCTTTGGCTGTACCGCGTTGAAAGTGAACTTGGCGAATTGGAGGTGAGCTGCATCAACGACGGCATGGCGCCTAAAAATGAAGCGAGTGTTGAACACCTGACATGGGAAGACGCGCACTTTAAAGTGATGTCAGCCCCCGAGGCCTTGAAGTGATCAACAAGACAAGAACCCCTTATTTCCTGAGCGCGCCCGCACTGGGCTTGTTCGGCCTGATGGTTCTGTTTCCGTTTCTCTTAACTTTCTTTTTATCCTTCCAGCGCTTTGATCATCAAGTCGGCATTGTTCCTGGCTACACATTGGATGTGTACAAACACATCGTGAACGATCCGTTTTACTGGGAGGTTTTTGGAAGAACCGCCTGGGTGTCACTTTCGACCACCTTGCTGTGCGTGCTGATTGGCGCCCCCGAAGCCTATGTCTTAAGCAGAATGCGGGCACCCTGGCGCTCGTTCTTCTTGGTGATCATCCTCTCCCCTTTGCTGATCTCCGTCGTGGTCAGAGCATTTGGATGGAGCCTCGTGTTGGGGCCCGCAGGTTTGCTGAACAGTTTCTTGCAAAGCCTCGGACTTGACCGTGTCCGAATTCTCTACACCCCCACGGCCGTCATCATTGCATTGGTGCATGTGATGTTGCCCTTCATGGTCATTCCAGTTTGGACCTCGTTGCAAAAACTCGATCCTCAAATTGAAAATGCAGCACTGTCACTGGGTGCGTCAAAGTTTCAGGTGTGGTGGCGAGTTGTCTTGCCGCAAATTACCCCTGGCATGCTGTCGGGTGCTTTGATTGTGTTTGCACTCAGCGCAAGCGCATTCGCCATTCCAGGCTTGGTGGGCGGCCGAAGGGTCAAGATGGTCGCTACCCTGATTTACGACGAGTACTTGCATGAACTCAACTGGCCGTTAGGCGCCGCCATCGCCTTGATTTTGCTGCTGGTCAATTTGCTGGTCATGTATGTCACGCAGACGCTGATGGAGGGACGCTACGCGCGTCGCATGGGATCATGAAAAACGGCCCACTCGCCCTCCTCTTTCACACACTGGTGCTCGCCTTCATGTTGGCACCGCTGGTGGTCATTTGCCTGGTGGCTTTTACGCCCTCCAACACACTGCAAATTCCTTGGGGCGGCTATTCATTGCGCTGGTTCTCGGCGGTTTTTGAGCACAGCGATTTATTGCAATCGTTTTGGAACAGTTTGGTTCTGGCAGGGTTGGCGGCCACCATCTCTGTGGCGATGACGGTGCCTGCCGCCATCGCCATCACCCGCTACAACTTTGTTGGCAAACAACTGGTGCAAGGTCTCTTGATGAGCCCTTTGATCGTTCCGCATTTGGTGCTGGGTGTCGCCATGCTCAGACTGTTCACCCTCATCGGCGCCAAAGGTTCATTTGAATGGCTGACACTGGCCCATGTCATCATCGTGACGCCCTACGCATTGCGGCTCATGATCACGGCGCTGGTGGGTGCAGAACAAAACGTAGAACAAGCGGCCGCCTCCCTGGGCGCAAAGCCTTGGGTGGTCTTCAAGCGCATCACCTTGCCTCTCATGTTGCCTGGCATTGCAGGCGGCTGGATTTTGGCCTTCATCAACAGTTTTGACGAAGTCACCATGTCGGTCTTCATCACATCGCCGCAAACCATCACCTTGCCTGTCCGCATGTACATGCTGGCCACCGAATCAATCGACCCCATGATGGCGGCTGTCTCGGCACTCATCATTGCACTCACGGCGGTGACCATGTTTGCACTGGACCGCTTGTATGGGCTGGACAAAGTGCTGGTCGGTCAAAAATAATGAGCAAATAAGCAAACGGAGATCACACATGGCCCCATGACGATGCACTTGCAAATTCAAGCCCTAATTTCTAAAACCACACCACCACCTTTGACAATTAAATCGCTAAGGCGATCAAGGAGAAGACAATGAACATTCAAAAAATCGGATTGCTCAGCGCTGCATTGCTGACGGCATTTGGCGCCAGTGCGCAAGTTAAAACGCTCTACATCGGCATGAATGGCGGCACCACAGAGCAAGCCTACGTTAAATACGTATTCCCAGAATTTGAGAAAAAATTCAACGCCAAAGTTGTGGTGGTGCCTGGCACTTCTTCAGACATCTTGGCAAAAGTTCAAGCCAGCAAAGAAAAACCACCGGTGCACATCATGCATCTAGACGACGGCGTCATGATGCGCGCCGTTCGCATGGGCCTGTGCCAAAAACTGGCCGACACCCCAGTGCTGAAGGACCTGTATTCCACCGCCATCATGGCTGGCGGCATGGCAGTCGGCGTCAGCGTGACAACCACCGGCATTGGCTACAACAAGAAATTGTTCGATGAAAAGAAATGGGCTGCGCCAACTTCTTGGATGGATTTTGCAGATGCCAAATACAAAGGCAAAGTTGTCTTTCAATCTGCGCCCTCCAGCAGCTATGGCTTGCACGGTTTCTTGATGATCAACCGCGCACTGGGCGGCAATGAAAAAAATGTCGAACCTGGCTTCACCAAATGGGCTAGCACCGTGGGCCCCAACGTGCTCGAATACATCCCAAGTTCTGCCAAACTCAGCGAGATGGTGCAGACTGGCGAAGCGGCTATTTTCCCATTGACACCCACTGCGGTGGATGGACTCAAGGCCAAGGGTATTCCCATGGAATACGCGCAACCCAAAGACGGCTCTGTCGTGTTGATGGTTGGCCAGTGCGTCACCGCCAACAACGACGCCCCCGAGCTGGCTCAAAAACTGTCTGAATTCATGTTGCAACCCTTTGCGCAAGCCGCCATGATGGAACACGCAACCCAAATTCCGACCAACCCCAAAACACAATTGACGTCAGCGCCTGCCATTCAAATGATGGACCAGTTCCGTGGTTACATGAAAAATGCAGTGGCATTGGATTGGGACACCATCAACACGGTTCGTCCTGAATGGAACAGCCGTTGGAGCAGAACCATTGAGAAATAAACAGGCGTAAGTCTGAGCTCAAAGAAAAAGCGCCTACGATTTCTCGTAGGCGCTTTTTAAGTTTTGGTGGGCAGTACAAGTTTCGAACTTGTGACCCCTGCAGTGTGAATGCAGTG
>CALEYZ010000002.1 GCA_937928195.1 uncultured Limnohabitans sp. | reverse complement strand
GGTGTCCACCACTTTTTCGTGTTCGGCAAAGGTGCCAGATTGACGCAGCAACTGGTCAACCATGGTGGTTTTACCGTGGTCAACGTGGGCGATGATCGCAATGTTACGAATTTGTCTACTCATGCTAAGGCCTTCTCCAAAATTGATTGAATCTCGACGGGGCTCAATAAGCGCCCCGGAATAAGTTCACCAGCTTTCACATGCGCAGTGCCCAAGAGCGCGCGCGGTGAATCGCCGTACACAGCGACATGCAAGTTGTCGGGCCAATCGCCACGACGGCGCACGCCGCTTAAGAATCTGCCCGCATCATCTGAGGGCAAGGTGACAGGGGTATGACCGTCGAGCAAGGCATCGACGGACAACAATTTCATTTCACGCTCTGCCTCTGGCAGAGCTTCCAAGTCTTGAATGCTGATGCAGTCACCAGCACCAAAGGGTCCGGTTTGAATGCGTCGCAATGCGCTCAGGTGTCCACATGTACCCAGTGCAACCGCAATGTCTTCGCCCAGCGTTCGGATGTAGGTGCCCTTGCTGCAAGTGACTGTGACTTTCAAACGGCGGTGATCGTTTTCTGGCGCAATTTCTTCCAGCATCAAAGCGTGAATCACGATGTGTCGCGCCTCGCGTTCTACTTCAATACCTGCACGCGCATAGTCGTACAAGGCTTTACCGTCCTTTTTCAAGGCGCTGTACATCGGTGGAATTTGATCGATCGGTCCTGTGAACTTGGCCTGCACTTGTTGCAATTGTCCGGCTGTAAAGTTAACAGGCATTTCAGCAACCACTTCACCTTCCAAATCACCTGTGCTGGTTTGGACGCCCAAAACAACAATGGCTTCGTAAGACTTGTCAGCATCCAAGTGCAACTGGCTGAATTTGGTGGCCGCACCAAAACACAAAGGCAACACGCCAGTCGCCAAAGGGTCCAAGGTGCCCGTGTGACCTGCTTTTTCAGCGCGCAGCAACCACTTTGCTTTTTGCAAAGCATCGTTGCTGGACTGACCATATGGTTTATCAAGCAACAGCACCCCATGCACAGGGCGCCGTTGCACCCTGGTGCGTGGCGCGTTCATGTCAGTCCTCGTCTTTGGATCGTGAAGCAACCGCCTTGGAAATCAAGGCATTCATGTCGGATGCACGCTCAGTGGTGCGATCAAAAATGAAATGAAGCGTAGGAACCGTGTGAATTTGCAAACGCTTGAACAAACCATTGCGCAAAAAGCCTGCGGCGGCATTCAAACCTGCTGTGGCTTCTTCTGGTTTGCCCGTGATGAGGCTGAAGAACACTTTCGCGTGAGCGTAATCGGGTGTCACTTCAACCGCATTCAAAGTGACCATGCCCACCCTGGGATCTTTAAGCTCGCGCGCAATCAGCTCCGACAGATCGCGTTGGATCTGATCGGCAACGCGGAATCCGCGGTGGGCTGAGCTGGTTGGTTTGCGGGCCATGATGGTGTGAGCCTGGTTCTGTGTTTACAAAGTACGTGCAATCTCTTTGACTTCAAAGAATTCCAGTTGGTCGCCCACTGCAATGTCGTTGTAGTTTTTGAGTTTGATACCGCACTCGAAACCTTCTTTGACTTCGCGAACGTCGTCTTTGAGTCGTTTGAGTGAGTCGATGTCGCCTGTGTAAATGACCACGTTGTCGCGCAACAAACGGAACTTGGAAGAGCGCGTAACTTGACCATTGGTGACCATACAACCTGCCACCGTACCAATCTTGGACGCCACGAACACTGTACGGATTTCGGCCATACCAATGACTTCTTCCTTCTGCTCTGGCGCCAACATGCCCGACATGGCCGCTTTCAGTTCATCCACAGCGTCATAAATGATGTTGTAGTAATGAATGCTGACGCCATTGCCTTCGGCTTGTTTACGCGCTCCGGCATCGGCGCGCACGTTGAAGCCAATGACCACCGCTTTAGAGGCAATGGCCAAGTTGATGTCGGACTCGCTGATACCGCCCACCGCTGCGTAGACCAATTGAACTTTGATCTCGTCTGTCGACAGTTTGAGCAAGGATGCCGCCAAGGCTTCTTGCGAACCTTGCACGTCGGCTTTGACAATGATCGGCAATGTTTTCACTTCGCCGGCGCTCATGTCGCTGAACATGTTTTCCAACTTGGCGGCCTGCTGCTTGGCCAGTTTGGTATTACGGAACTTGCCTGCACGGTAAGTGGCAATTTCACGGGCACGACGTTCGTCGCCGAGAACCATGAACTCATCACCCGCTTGTGGCACTTCCGTCAGACCTTGAATTTCGACAGGGATAGAAGGACCCGCTGATTTGATCGGCTTGCCGTTTTCGTCCAACATGGCGCGAACACGGCCAAATGTTTGACCTGCCAAGACCACATCGCCGGTTGACAAAGTGCCCGACTGAACCAACACCGTGGCCACAGGACCACGACCTTTGTCCAAACGCGCTTCAATGACCAAGCCTTTGGCCGCTGCATCCACAGGTGCCTTCAATTCAAGCACTTCTGCCTGCAACAAAACCTGCTCTAACAAATCATCAATGCCGGCACCGGTTTTAGCGGACACACCCACGAACGGTGAATCGCCACCGAACTCTTCGGGCACAACTTCCTCTGCGACCAATTCACCTTTGACGCGGTCAAGGTTGGCATCAGGCTTGTCGATCTTGTTAATGGCCACAACAATGGGAACACCCGCTGCCTTGGCGTGCTTGATCGCTTCTTTGGTTTGCGGCATGACGCCGTCATCTGCGGCCACCACCAAGATCACGATGTCAGTGGCTTGCGCACCGCGGGCACGCATGGCCGTGAAGGCCTCGTGACCTGGCGTGTCCAAGAAGGACACCATGCCGCGCGCTGTTTCAACGTGATAAGCACCAATGTGCTGTGTGATACCACCCGCTTCGCCAGAGGCCACTTTGGCACGGCGAATGTAATCTAGCAATGAGGTTTTACCGTGGTCAACGTGACCCATGACCGTGACAACAGGGGCACGTGGCATGAGCGGCGCATCACTTTGTGACACTTCATCGTCTGTGAATGCTTCAGGATCATCGAGCGCCGCAATCACGGCTTTGTGGCCCAACTCTTCCACCAAAATCATGGCGGTGTCTTGGTCCAAAGGCTGATTGATCGTGACCATCTGGCCCAGCTTCATCAATTGCTTGATGACTTCAGAAGCTTTGATGGCCATTTTGTGCGCCAACTCTGCCACCGTGATGGTTTCAGGGACGTGCACTTCAATGACGCGCGCTTCCACGGGTGCTGCTGGCACATGGTCTTCGCGATCACGGTCATTGCCACGGCGGTTCTTGGGACCACCACGCCAATTGTTGCGCCCCACACCACCGCTGGTATCACCGCGTGTTGGAATGGCTTTCTTTTTGGTTGCAGGATCACCGGCCCAGCTAGAAGACAGCTTGGCGGATTTAACTTCCTTGTTGCCACCGGGCGTTGCATCCTTGGCTTCAACGGTTGCTGCTGGCTTTTTGCCTGCGGCACCAGCGACTTGTGCTGGCTTGTGCAGTGTGCCTTTGGCCGCTTTAGGATCGGGTTTAGGCTCTTCTTTAGGCGGCGCTTTTTTAGGTGGTGCGCTCATCATGGCGCGAATGGCTTCCGCTTCAGCCAAGGCTTTGTTGCGTCGCAAATTCAAATCGCGCTCACGTGCAGCTTCATCGGCCACAACCGCTTTGGCTTCTTGATCCGCTTGATCTTCAGCGGCTTTCTTCAGCGCAGCTTTTTCAGCTTGTTTGGCAGCTTCAGCATTCACACGCTCGGCTTCTGCGGATTGTGCAATGCTGGGGTCAACTGGCTTTGCAGCAGCGTTGATGCTGTCAGCTTCTTGCTGAGCAGCCGCCGCTTTGGCACTGCGAATGGCAGCGGCCTCTTTGGCAACTTGTTCGGGCGTTTTTTGCACCGCACTGGCAGCGGCCAGTGCGGCTTCTTGTGCTGCAGCTTCTTCGCGCTTGGCTTGTTCTTTGGCTTCACGCTCCAAGCGCTTCTCTGCCAGGGCTTCTTCCTGACGACGCAGCAATTCGGCTTGACTGCGTGCTTCTTCTTCGCGACGCGCCAATTCAGCGTGGTCGATCAAAGGTGCTGCGGGTTCAGCCACAACGGGTGCAGGCGCGGCCTCCAACTCATCGTCACGCTTGATGAACGTGCGTTTTTTACGCACTTCAACTTGAATGGTTCTGGCTTTGCCAGTGGCATCGGCTTGCTTGATTTCACTGGTCGATTTTTTGACCAACGTGATTTTTTTGCGTTCTGCCGTGGCAGTGCCATGGCTGGCTTGCAAGAAACTCAGCAGCTTTTGCTTGTCAGTTTCTGTCAGCGCATCTGAGGGCGCAGACTTGTCGACACCCGCTGAGCGCAATTGCTCTAGCAGCGTGTCAGGTGATTTTTTGAGTTCGCTGGCGAACTCGGCGACGGTATTACTGGACATATGGGGTTCTTGCCTCCTTCAGATTAGGCCTGACCAGTGAACCAATGTTCACGGGCTTTCATGATCAGGGCGGTGGCTTCACCATCGGTTTGTCCGGTGATGTCGGTGAGTTCATCAGTGGCCAGGTCGGCCAGGTCGTCGCGCGTGTGCACACCAGCCTCCGCCAATTTGGCAATGAGGTCAGGCGTCAAGCCTTCGAGGTCACGCAGGTCTTGCGAAACATCTTCTACGCTTTCTTCGCGGGCAATTTCAAGTGTGAGCAACGCGTCTTTGGCGCGTGTACGTAACTCGTTCACAGTGTCTTCATCGAAGCTCTCGATTTCCAACATTTCTTGGATTGGCACGTAAGCCACTTCTTCCAAACTTGTGAAACCTTCTTCAATCAGGATGTCGGCAATTTCTTGGTCCACATCGAGTTTGTCCATGAACAATGCGCGAATGCCGGTTGTTTCTTCGGCTTGTTTCTGGGCAGACTCAGCCGCGTCCATGATGTTGATTTTCCAACCCGTCAGGTCGGAAGCCAGACGCACGTTTTGACCACCACGGCCAATGGCAATGGCCAAGTTTTCTTCGTCAACCACCACATCCATGGCGTGCTTTTCTTCGTCCACCACGATGGACTGAACGTTGGCAGGCGCCAAAGCACCAATCACGAATTGTGCGGGGTCTTCACTCCACAACACAATGTCAACGCGCTCGCCAGCCAACTCGTTGGTTACACCATTCACGCGAGTACCGCGCACACCGACACAGGTGCCGATGGGGTCAACGCGTTTGTCGTGCGACAAAACAGCAATCTTGGCGCGTGAGCCTGGGTCGCGTGCGCAAGATTTGATTTCCAACAAGCCTTGCTCAATTTCGGGCACTTCTTGACGGAACAGTTCAATCATGAACTCTGGTGAGGAGCGAGACAAAATGATAGGGGCGCCTCGCAATGTGAGGTCAACTTCCATGATCATGGCGCGAACACGGTCGCCATTGCGCAAGTTTTCCTTGGGGATCATTTCGCTGCGACGCAGACGGCCTTCGACACGGCCCGATTCGACAATGATGTCGCCTTTGTCCATGCGCTTGACGGTGCCCACCAAAATTTTCTCGCCGCGAGCCATGAACTCGTTGAGCAACATTTCGCGCTCAGCGTCACGGATTTTTTGCAAGATCACTTGCTTGGCAGCCATCGCACCAATGCGGCCAATCGGCAATGATTCGACTGCTTCCTCGATGTACTCATCGACTTCAATGTCGGGAATTTGCTCGAGGGCTTCGAACAACAAAATTTCTTGGTCAGGCAATTGCAAACCTGCTTCATCTGGCACCACGTGCCAACGGCGGAAGGTTTCGTAATTGCCGCTGTCGCGGTCAATGGCGACGCGAATGTCAACATCGCCTTCGTAGAGTTTTTTGGTCGCTTGAGCCAAGGCAGACTCAACGGCACCAAACACGATGTCACGTTCCACGTTCTTTTCACGTGAGATGGCTTCGACCAACATCAACAGTTCGCGATTCATGTTAATTCTCTCCTAAGTCTATTTTGGGCTTGCGGCCCTTGAAATCAACCACAGGCGCAAGACGCGCCTCTCTTAATTCATCCAACCTGAAGCCGAGCACTTGCATCGGAACAGGCGGTCTTTTTTTACTGACACGAGCGCCTGGCTTGGGCTCGGGGGCATCGGACCAAACAATCTGCCAAGTGCTCTCGGCTTCTGCTTTTTCCAAAGTGCCACGAAATTTTTTACGCAAAGCGTTGACCAGACCAGCGGCCGCCTCACCCATCGGCGCTTTGAGTGTGATGTCAATCAACTCACCTTCAAAGCGTGCCAAATCGCGCTCATTGCGCAACGGACGGTCAATGCCAGGCGATGACACTTCAAGGCGACGGTATTCAACGCCATCCACTTCCAGTGCAAACATCAATTGCCTGTTGACCTTTTCGCAATCTTCCACGGTGACGAACGGAATGTCAAAACGATCAACGCCTTCTTGCCAAGGGTTGTCGATGGTGATGCGCATGAGTCCACCGGCAGAGCGTTCAATCTCTACCAATTCATAGCCCAAACCGGCCACGGTTTCTTCAACAATCTGTTGCAATGCCACGCGAAATGAGTCTTTTCTTAAAAAGTTTCAAACCCTGAAAAACGACAGGTACAAACCCTGCTCATTAATCGATCGACCAAAAAAAACGGGCGGTGAAAACCCGCCCGTTTGGTCGTGAAGCTGGCATTCTAATCCATAAATCCTTGATTTGGAACGGATTTGTGGGAAAAATGCGCCAAATTAAGCCAGCGCTTGGTTCAGCTTGGGTACAGCAGAAAGCAAGGATTTTGTGTAAGGCTCTTGCGGATTGTTCAAAATTTGAGAAGCATCCCCCATTTCAACCATTTGTCCTGAGTGCATGACAGCAACCCGATCAGCCAAATAGGCCACCACCCCGATGTTGTGGGTAACGAACAAGTAACTGACGCCCAGATGGTCTTGAAGCTCTCGCAGCAAATTCAAAATTTGAGCTTGAACCGACACATCCAATGCCGACGTGGGCTCATCACACACAATCAGACTGGGTTTGACAGCCAAAGCACGGGCAATCGCAATCCGTTGCCGTTGACCACCAGAAAACTCATGAGGGTATCGATCCAGCGCATCGGCACGCAATCCGACTTGGTCCATCAGGACCTTCAAATCAGCCTGTCGTTGGTCTGTGGACCACTCTGGGTGAAGGCTTTTCATGCCCTCCTCCAAAATTTCCTGAACTCGCATTCGAGGGTTCAGAGATGCGAATGGATTTTGAAAGATGATTTGCATCTGCTTGCGAGATGCTTGCAAGTCATGACCACGCAGGTCAAACAAATTTTGCCCTTGCAACAAAGCCTGTCCTGTGATTTTGGTTTGCGGGGTCAGCAACTGCAGCAAGGCCTTGCCAATGGTGGTTTTGCCACAGCCTGACTCGCCCACCAAGGCCAGAGTTTGCCCTTTGTGGATGTCAAAACTGACGTTTTTCACCGCATCAAAAGTTTTCTTAGCACCCAAGATGCCCCCGCCCATTGAATAAGTCACGGAGAGGTCTTTGACTGACAGCAACAAAGAGTGATCGTTTGCGGTTTCTTGCGAACGCTCAAGCAAAGGAGGCAAGCTCAAAGACTGCAAGCTGGCATCGTTCACACGGACACATCTCACATTGTGCGTCGCTGACACGGCCGTCATGCCCACGATTTTTTCATGACAGGCTTCTGATTGATAGGGACAACGTGGTGCAAAACGGCAGCCCTTAAAGGCTTGCGTCAAGGGCGGCACGGTACCGTGAATGGCTGCCAACTGACGCCCTCTCAAGTCTTCTCCCGGCAGCGCTTGCAGCAACAATTTGGCGTAAGGGTGCGAGGGGCGCACAAAGAAGTCAGACGCTGTCGCAACTTCGACAATTTGGCCGGCATACATCAAGGCCACTTGGTCCGCCATGCCACTGACAACGGCCAGGTCATGGGTGATCAACAACATGGCCATGCCACGCTCTTGTTGCAAACTTTTCAGCAAATCCAAAATTTGCGCTTGAATGGTCACATCCAATGCTGTGGTCGGCTCGTCAGCAATCAACAAATCGGGTTCAGCGGCGAGAGCAATCGCAATCATCACGCGTTGCAATTGCCCGCCCGACATTTCAAACGGGTAGCTTCCCATCCGACGCTCTGGCTCAGGCAATCCCACTTTGGTTAACCATTCAATGGCTCGTGCACGTGCTTCACCGGCTTGCAAATGGGTGTGCTGATAAATCACCTCCAAGATTTGATCGCCTACCGTCATCACAGGGTTGAGGCTGGTTGAGGGTTCCTGGAAAATGATGGAAATGCGCCGACCTCGAATGGTCCGCATTTGATTTTCACTGAGCTGAAACACATCCAGATCACCCAAATCAACTTTGCCTTTTTGAATGATGGCGTTGTCAGGCAGCAAGCGGAGCAAAGACAAAGCAGTCATCGACTTGCCACAGCCTGATTCGCCAACCAATGCAAAGGTTTGACCTTTCTGCAAGGTCAGGTTGAGCGCATCGACAGCGCGTGCCATGCCAACCTCTGTCTGAAGATCGACCACTAAGTTTTGAACATTCAATTGCTGACTCATGCCGCCACCTCTTGCGTATTGGAAGCCACGGGACTGGCACTGCGTAATCGCGTTCGTGGATCAAACGCATCACGTACGGCATCTGCCAACAAGTTGGCACTGAGCACGATCAAAAACATAAAACCAAAGGCTGTGGTCAGGGTCCACCAAACCAGCGGGGTGGCAGCCAATTCAGCACGGGCGGTATTGATCATCACACCGAAACTAGCAGTTTTGGGGTCAACACCAACACCGACATACGACAAGACAGCTTCAGCCAAAACGAAACTTGAGAACTGCATCACTGTATTGATCAGAACCAAGTGCATCAAATTTGGAACGATGTGGCGCCACAAAACTCGCGGCGTCGAGACACCAAATGCACGTGCTGATTGGATGTACTCCAATTCGCGCAACTTTAAAGTTTCGCCGCGCACCAAGCGGCACAAGCCAGTGAATGAGGTAATGCCGAGTATCAAGCACAAGAAAAATAAGCGTGCGTCGGCACGCTCCAGCGCCGTTTCAAAAACGCCTTGGTTTTTATCGATGAATACTTGGAGCAACAGGACAGATGCAGCAATCAGCAGTACGTCTGGGATTGATGCCAGTAAGGTGTAAAGGTATTGAATCGCTTCATCAACCCAGCCACGCAAATAACCTGCTGTCACGCCAAGAAGCAAAGCCAGAGGAAGCACGACCAAGGTGGTTAAGCCACCAATCACCAAGGCCGTACGCACGCTCTTCAAGGCAAACACCAACACCGAATTGCCTGTTCGATCAGTTCCAAACACGTGATACCCCTGCGACAGCACCACGACCCAAGTGATTGATAAAACCAAGAAAGTGAATGTGAGCGCCATCGAACGCCAAGGCCGTGCCGTGCGACCGGTTTTGAAGTTGGTCAGTACCAAAGAAAAAGTCTTGCCTGTTTTGACAGCTGCAATGCAAAAGCCTAACAACAAAGTGCAGAGAACAATTGAAACGCCCAGCCCCAAGGCCATCCAAGATTTTGAAGTGACGTCAGCTGAAAGCTCCTTTGCAGGGTCGCTCAAATGCTTCCCCCCAAATCGCAAGCGCGGGTAGTCTCGCACGGGAGCCCCATCACGTTCAAAGGTTTCCTTGCGGAAAGCCACAGCCGACAAGGGTTCCGAATAACTGCGTTCGCGTGCAGTTGCCAGTGGGTGCAAAACCTTGTCCAAGACCGAGCTTGCTTCGGCAGCATATTGAATACTGGATTGGCCTGGAGATGAAGGCAGCGCTTCACGGTAGTGAACTGAATCGGTTAGCGCGACCAACAGGAAGAAACCAAGCACCATGCCACTGACCGCAGCGACTGGGCGGCGCATGGCCAAACGCCAATTGGCACTCAAGTTGCGATCAGATCGCACTTTCCATATGTACCAAAGAACAAACAGCAAAATGGCATAAACGAATAGATCGGTGAGTAAAAAAACTGGTTGCATGGTGCGCTTACTGCAAACGAATGCGAGGATCAGCCAAGGTGTAGCTGATGTCGGTCAAAATCAAACCGAGGATGTACAAAAAGGAGCCAATGAATACCATGGCCCGCACAATGGCAAAGTCTTGACCTGCAATGGCCTCAATCAAATAACTGCCCAAACCTGGAATGGCAAAAAAAGACTCGGTGATCAGGCTGCCCATGAACAACAACGGAATGACAGCCACAGAGGCACTCAAGATGGGTATCAAGGCATTTCGAAGCACATGAACCAATAAGACACGCGCCTCTGAAAGTCCTTTAGAGCGCGCAGTCCGAACGTAATCTTTGCCAATCTCTTCCATGAACAAGGTTCTGTTGAAACGGACTTCTCCACCAAGACGGGCCAAAATACCCACCGCTATCGGCAGTAGCAAAAAGCGCCAAGCATCGATACCTGGCGCAAAGCCAGAAACGGGCATCAACTGTAAGACTCGAGAGAACATGAACTGCCCGATCACGATGAAAAACAGTGAAGAAATGGACATGAACGCAACGCAAAGTACAGTGCCCCAAAAGTCCAAATAAGTGGCACGGAAAAATGCCAGCCCCAAAGCCAACACAATCGAGATACCCAATCCAACTACAAATGTGGGCAAAGCCAGCGCAATAGAAGGGCCTGCACGTCTCACAATTTCAGAGGCGATGTCTCGACCACTATCGGCGCGGCCAAAGTCAAATGCGAACATTCGCAGAGAGCTGTCTAAGAACAAAGTGTTGGCCACCTGCGCGACGCCCTGCTCTTTTTCATTGAAGAACAGAGGTCTGTCGTAACCGCGCTCAGCCTTCCATTTTTCAATGGCGTCAGGCGTGACACGTTTGCCACCCAATTGCATGCGCGCCATGTCATCGGGCGTATTGACTTTGAAAAACAAAACAAAAGTCAGCAGGTTAATGCCAATCAAAATGGCAAAGCCATAAGCCAATTTACGCGTTAAAAATCTGAACATCACAGACTCCCGTGTGATTGTGTGGCAGCTTGAACCGCACGTTGTGACTGGCGTTTGCGCCAAGCTTTCCATGCGGGCCAGGCCAAAGCCAAAAGCAACAAAGGCAGCACAGCCAATGGCCACCATATGGCTTGATTCCATTCTTTGATTTTGCTGCTTCTGAGTGCCGCATCAACCCTTAAATAAGGCAAAGTGTCGCGAATGATGTTGGAAGGTTTGCCATTGCTAACCCATTGGTGATAAGCACCGCCAAACTCTTCCGACCAGCCATACAACATTGGCATTTCGTCTTGCATGATCTCAATCATTCGCGCGATCATGGCAGCACGCTCGGGTGTATCTTCCAAATCCTTCATGCGATCAAATAATTGGTCGTATTCAGGGTGTGCAAAGTTGCTAGAGTTTTCGCCATCAAACTTGGCTTTGGAATTGGGACCGTACAACAAGAACAAGAAATTTTCAGGATCTGGATAATCTGCCAACCAGCCCCAAAAGAAGAACTGGGCAGAACCTTTGCGCATCTTGTCTTGAAAACGGTTGTAGTCGGTATTGCGAATTTCAACTTGGATGTTTAACTTGGCAAATTGTTTTGAAACCCAATCCAAACGGGCCTTATAACCAGGCCCCACGCCTTGCGAGTCGTAATTCAGAATCAGGGGTTGTCCTGTCTTTGCATCGCGACCATCAGGGTAGCCCGCTTCTGCAAGTAATTTTTTGGCATCTTCAATTGATTTCCGTTTGAACTTGCCGTCTGCCGAAATGTCATAAATAACGGGATTTGGTTTTGATAAATTGTTGCCAAACAAACCAGGCACCACCACACTGTGGTTCACTTTGGCACGATCGTCCTCAAAGATAGAGACGTACTCTTCGAAGTCAAACGCAATGGCCAAGGCTTGGCGCAATTTTTTATTTCGAATCCGCTCTTCAGGTGTTTTACCCAAACCCACAACAGGGTCTAACCAGTTGAAACCAAAATGCCAAAAACCAACTTGAATGGTGCTGGGCAGTTGTATCTTGCGCTCTAACAGTTCCTTGGCACGACCTGTGCCATCTTGGATTGAAACCTGATAACCAATGCCAGGTTCGCCACGTTCCAATTGAGGGATGTCGTAATAGCCCTGAATGAACTTGGTTGCAACTGATGTTGCTTCCTTTTCGATCACAGAAACCACTTTGTCAACGAATGGAGTCTTTTGACCACAATCCTTCAGCAGTCCTTTTTCTTGATCGCCCGCCTCACCTTCGCAAGGATACGGAACACCTCGGTAATTGGGATTGCGCACCAACTCCATGCGTGAGTTGGGAATGTACTCCGTCAGCATGAACGGCCCGGTTCCTACAGGCCATGTGTCAGGATTCAGGTTCCGACGTGACATGCCAGCTTGCGCGTAAAAAGCGTCCACCTCCCATGGAATGGGCGCAAAGAAGGTCATGGCCAACCAATACTTGAATTGTGGATACTTGCCAACCACGCGAATTTTCAAAGTGTGAGAGTCCACCACCTCCACACCGGTCAAAGCATGTTGACGAAAATCAAGCCATGGCAAATGACCAAACGGGCCCACGTCACGTGCAGACTTGCCTTCCTTGAGTTTTTCATTGAAGGCTTTGATTTGCTTGCCATAGTCAGCCAAGCCCACAATCTTTTCTGACAAGAAACCAAAGGAAGGTGACTTGATCCGAGGTGTTGCCAAACGTTTGATGGCGTAGACATAGTCTTCAGCCAGCAACTCGCGTGTGCCCATATGTTCGAAATCATAGGGACGGCGCTTGCCTTCCAAATCTGCTTCTTGTAATGCCAAATAGCGGTATTGACCATCGTTTGTTTTTGCAAACGCCGGATGAGGTTGATACATGATGCCAGGCTCAAGCTTTAGCTCAAAAACACTTTCTGCAATTTGATCGGCAGGTGTTTGAAGTGGCACTTCTCGGCCATCTTTCCCAATGAACTTCACACTTGGCATTTCGGTCAGTGTGCGAGGCGCCAATTCATAGGGACGCTTCAAATAATGATATTTGAGCGGCGGCTCATACACCGCATACGTCCAAGGCGTTTCATTGTTGCTGTAGGAGGACGTGGAATCGAGGTACTTAGGCGACTCTTGGTAAGAGCTGAACAAGACGTTCTGTGCCAAAAGAGCTTTAGGCACCGGTTCGTTGGAGACGCCACCACATGCATTGAGCAACGCAATAAGGCCGCAAATTGCAGCGATGCGCTGAAGACGTTGAATGAGACTGAGCATGATTTTGTATTTTTGGAGATGCTGTACTTTATCTCAAGCCGATGCGTCTTTTAGAAATGAAAGCCAGCAAAGAAAAACGCCTCGAATTCGAGGCGTTTTCAGCGGAGGTCACACCAAATCAGTTAAAGCTGTACTTGGCAGTAAACCGTGTGTATCGGCCCGTATTGTTATACAAACCAGAAGAGTAACCTTGCTGCACCGTTGTACTCGTGTTAGAGCCAGGATAGTAAGGCGCTGGTTTGTCAAACACGTTGGAAATGTTGACACCCAAGTTGAGGTTCTTGATGCCGTTATACATGTAACCCACGTCGAAAGTTTTCCAAGAAGGAACTTTGCAATCTGGATAGTAGGTGTTGTACAGCGCAACACCGCCCAAGGATGTGGCAGACGAAGGCTGGCCTGAACCGTAGTGGCAGTATGGTGTCGCGTATTCTTTAGCACCGTCATAACGACGCATCATAGAAATGGTCGTTGTCATCTTCATCGCAGCAAGGAAAATGTGCGAGCCTTTTTCCAAGGCAGTCGACAAAGTGAAACGATTGCGTGGGATGGCACCAACAGACGTTGCCCAGTCATTCAAACCGCCTTGCGTACCGACAGCATTGCGCATGAAGTCGCCGGGGGCCTCTGCACGCATGTAAGTCATCAGGTGAGTCATCTTGAATGATGATGTCAATCGACCATAGTCGCCCAAGTTGTTGCGCGATTTCAACTCCAAGTCAACGCCCGTAATTTCGGTGGCACCTTGGTTCACCCAAGGCGTCTTCACTGCAATCAATGGGCCGGTCCCTGGAATTGGATTGCCATTGGCATCCTTCAATTGGTTCAAAGGATTTGTATCGCGAACGATCGCATCAGCTGGGAATCGATCTGGGTGCTCCAACAAATAAGTCGCACTGCCCAAGGCGACTTCGTTCTCTTGACGAACCTTGTAAGTGTCGACCAATACATCAATGTCTTTGGTCGGTGAATAGATCATGCCCAATGAGAAACCCTTAGATTTCTCTGGCTTCAAATCAGGATTAGAGCCACCCACACCCGAGACGCTTTTTGAGCAATCGGTGGTGTCTGCACCTGGTTTGGGCGTAACGCCATCGGGGCATCGCACAGGGTCAACGGTACCGTTCAAGAAGAACTGTGCACCACCTGAGGCAACTTGCGACAAGGCAGGCGCACGGAATCCTTCTGAGTAAGTGCCGCGGAAGGCCAGTCCTTCTTGCGCAGTCCATTTAGCACCCACTTTGGGAACAAAGTTGGTTTTGAAGCTAGGGTACTTGTCAAAACGACCCGCGAAGTCCATTTCAAACGTCTTTGTGAAAGGCGTACGGAATTCGAAGAATGAAGACAAGACATCACGTTTGCTTTGAATGGCTGTGGTGGACAAGCCCAAAATATCTCCACGTGCATTCGCTGGATCGGGGTCGATGCTCAAGCGCTCTTGACGTGCTTCAACACCTGCCGCGAAACCAATTTTGCCACCTGCGAGTTGGCCTAATTCTGTCGTTGCTTTGGCATCCCATTGCACGATCTCTGCTACACCCACATTGGTGAGGTCTTTGGTGATGGTGGGGTCTGCGGCCAAAGAGGCCAATGAACGGTTTTCAGTTATCAGCTTACGCAGTGTCGGCAGGTACAAGAAACCGTATGCGGTCTCTTCGCGACGAGACTGATTCCAGAGAACTGCGCTCTCCCAATCCCATTCACCTTGAACACCTTTGATACCACCGACAACACGTGCGTTTTGGTTCAAAAGATCAGTACCCGTTTTGAGGTTTTCAAAACGATACGCAACAGCTGCTCTCGCATCCTTGAATGGATTGTCTGGATGGCCAATAGGCAAAATTGCTTGGAAAGGCTCTGCGATGCCTCCAACCAAGAAGTTGGTTGTAGGCGAAGTACCACTGATGGTTCGCGCGGGAGAGCGGTAGGTACGCTTGGTGTCATTGAAAGCAAATTCACCGAACGCTGACAAGTTCTCATTGATGCGTAACTTACCGATGCCCAAGAGGCTGAAATCTTCACCAGCTGTTTGAACATCTGTGAATGCATCACCATCGTAGTTACAGAAAGTGCGGCCAGACAGGAAGCTAGAAGCAGCAATGCCATAAGCAGCGCCCCCCACCAACTGCTTGGAGGGATCACACTTCACATTGTTCAAAATGTTGGGCGATGTGGCATTGCCAGTTGTGTAAAACGATTTGGAATTGAGCGCACGTTCTTTAAAAAAGAACGGTTGGTCTGACACGTAGCTGTAGTATGGAATCAGACGATTGTTCATCGCAGCATATTCAGCTGAGCGAATGTCGTTCGAGCCATCACGCACTGTGGTCGGATTTTGTGTCGATAAATCAAAAGACAGCATCAAACTTTTGCCGTCTGCTTTGTAATCGCCCACACCCAATGTGCCATTCACATTGCGACGACCAAACTCTTGGTTGTCATTGCTGGCAATGCTGGTCGATACTTCGCCGCCAACAAATCCAGTTTTAGTGATGAAGTTGATCACACCCGCCATGGCATCAGATCCATAAACTGCGGAAGCACCGTCCTTGAAAATCTCAATGCGCTCGATGGCCGAAATTGGAATGCTGTTCAAGTCGTACAAAGTCGACTGACCGTTGTTCGGGTTGGCATAAGCAGAAGGCGTCATGCGACGACCGTTCAACAAGATCAATGTTGAAGTTGAACCCAATGCGCGAAGTGAGGCTGTGGCAACACCACGCGAAAAACTATTTTGATCAGGGGTGTCGTTGTAGCCACCCACGCCCATGGACGGTACAGCCTTCAGCAGCTGAAGCACACTGCTAGCGCCTGACTGCTGAATTTCTTGAGCGGTGATCGTTTGAATGGGAGAGGTGCCCTCTTTGTCTGCACGCTTCAAGTTCGATCCCGTGATGGTGACTTCGGCAAGACCAGACTGCTGTGCAAACGCTGCAGGAGCAGCGCCTGCGGTCATCAAGACCATAACGGCCAGGCTAATTTTGGATGGCTTAAACATCAAGCAACCTTTCTATTATGAAAATTGGAATATTTGAGTTTTTAACCGATTAGGTAACTTTAAGTACTTAGGAGTTCTGCCAACCCGAGGGGCATTCACCCACAACTGTCGGTACTTAAGAATTCTTTTTCATAAAAAAACGCAACTAAAAAACTCATCCAATGAATGCACAAGGTGAAGCACTTTCGACATAAAGGATCAAGTTGTTGCATGTTTCCAACAATCATGACGGCGACGTCTCATTGCCTGCCATGTCAAAATAGAAGATCGAAAACTTAAAACATTCAAAATGAGCTTTTTAGCTGGCAAAAAAATCCTGATCACAGGTGTTCTGTCCAACCGTTCTATTGCTTACGGCATTGCCAAAGCCTGTCACGACCAAGGTGCTGAGTTGGCTTTCAGTTATGTGGGTGAGCGCTTCAAAGACCGCATCACCGAATTCGCAGCTGACTTCGGATCTCAACTCATTTTTGACTGCGACGTAGGTGACGATGCCCAAATTGACAAGCTTTTCAAAGACTTGGCTGTGCACTGGCCTCAATTCGATGGTTTTGTCCACAGCATTGGTTATGCCCCTAGAGAAGCCATTGCAGGTGATTTCATCGAAGGCCTAAGCCGCGAAGGATTCAAAATTGCACATGACATCAGCGCGTATTCATTTCCCGCTATGGCCAAGGCTGCCTTGCCCTATTTGCGAGAAAACTCAGCCCTGTTGACTTTGACATACCTCGGTGCTCTCAAGGTGGTTCCAAATTACAACACCATGGGTTTGGCAAAGGCCTCTTTGGAAGCCTCGGTCCGGTACTTGGCCGACTCCTTAGGACCCAAGAAAATCCGTGTTAACGGCATCAGTGCCGGTCCGATCAAAACTCTGGCGGCCAGTGGCATCAAGGACTTCGGAAAAATTCTCAGCGCCGTGGCAGCTGCGTCTCCTATTCGCCGCAATGTCACCATCGAGGATGTCGGTAACACTGCCGCATTTCTCATGAGTTCACTGTCTTCCGGCATTTCAGCCGAAATTGTCTACGTTGACGGTGGATTCAGTCATGTGGTGGGCGGGATAGGCGAAGCCTAAATAACCCCCTGATTGCCACCTTCAAAACAACGTCTTCGGACGTTGTTTTTTTTTAACATTACTAAAAATCACAATAGCAATTTTCATCAATTTGTCAGATATTCATGAGATGAGTAACTGAAATGTAACTTTTGGTCTTTTCTTTTCCGAACAGAAGTGTTTGGAAGCCTGAGAAAAGACCATTTTTCATTTCATTCTCATATTCATTTAGTTACAAAAGGATTAAAAAATGCCTCGATTCAAAATCAGCACCCTGAACCGCCACTTGTGGTTGGCTTTCGGTGGTACTGCTTTGACCATGGCGAGCCTGCAAGTTGCACAAGCTCAACAAGTCGAAACAGTGACCATCACAGGTTCTTCAATCAAGCGTTCGATTGAAAACCAAAGCGCCCTGCCCGTTTCAATTTACTCTGCAGAAGAGTTGAAGTCTGTGGGCGTGACGTCCACGGAAGAAATTGTGCAGCGTATTACAGCTAGCCAATCTAGCACCGGTGGTAGCCAAAGCATTGGCTCAGGCACTGGCGGTGGTTCATATGCCAGCTTGCGTGGTTTGGGTTCTAACAAAACTTTGATTTTGTTGAATGGCCGCCGCTTGGCATTTTTCGGCATTGGCGCGAGCGCTGTTGACTTGAACGCCATTCCTTTTGCAGCCCTTGAACGCATCGAAGTGTTGCGCGATGGCGCCTCTGCCATTTATGGTACGGACGCTGTGGGTGGTGTGATCAACTTCATCACGAAGCGTGACTACCAAGGTGTTGACATTGCAATTGACAACACATATCCCTCACAACAATCTGGTCAGATCAAGCGCTTCACCTTCTCTGGTGGCCAAGGCTCTTTGTCTAAAGACGGTTACAACTTGTGGTTCTCTTTGGACAACAAAACACAAGCATCCGCAAAGGCGACAGACCGCGCATTTGGCGCTACTGGCGTGATCCCTTCTTCCGGCTTGAACAAAACATCCGGCACAAGCTTCCCTGCCAACTTCAACTACTACAACACAGCCGGTGCTATCAAGTCTGGCAACATCACAACACCAACTTGTGCCCCTCCAGGCTCTTTGTACCAAGGCGGTACTACCTGCCGTTATGACTACACCTCAGCGATTGACATCATTCCTGAGACAGAAAATCTGAACTTCAATGCAAAAGGCACGTTCCGTTTGAGCGACAGCCGTTTGTTGACTGTTGAAGCAGTTCACTCTGAAAACAGCAACATTGCACGCGTTGCACCAGACCCAGTGACAGGCATGACCATGCCCATCACAAGCCCCTACTATCCTAAAACCTTTGCCGGTTTGGATGCCACCAAAGGTTTGATCGGTATCGGCTGGCGCATGGTGCCTGCAGGCCGTCGTGAAAACACGTCCAACTCAACAGCCAACCGTGTTGTAGCGGACTTGTCCGGTGTTGAGGGTGCTTGGGAATACAAAACGGGCTTCTACTCAGCGTCTAGCACTGTGTCTGATGGTCCAACTAACGGTTATGTCAGCAAATCTAAGATTCAAGCTGGTGTAACAAGTGGCTTGTTGAACCCCTTCGGTGCCAACACGCAAGCTGCATTGGACTACATTGATGCAGCCAAAGCACGCGGTACATTCTCAACAGGCCGTGGCACCGCCACTGGTGTTGATGCACGCTTCAACCGTGATTGGTTCAAGATGGATGGCGGCAATGCAGCCTTCTCTCTTGGCGCAGAAGCACGTCGTGAAGGTTATTCGACCAACACCAACGATGACTTGGTGAACAATGTGCCATCCGCTGGCCGTAGCCCTTACCACGTTAACGATGCCTCACGCACAGTTACAGCTGTGGTTGCTGAAGCTTTGTTCCCTGTTTCTAAGCAATTGGAATTGCAAGCCGCATTGCGCGCAGACAATTACAGCGACTTTGGCAGCAGTGTGAATCCTAAGGTGGGCTTCCGTTACACATTGTCACCAACAGCAGTGTTGCGTGGTTCAGCCAACACTGGCTTCCGTGCACCTTCATTGGACGACGTGTTTGGTCCTCAATCACGCACCTTCTCTAGCAATGCATACGATGACCCCATCTTGTGCCCAGGCGGTAAAGTCACTGCAGCTGGCATCACTTCACGTGATTGCGGTCAGCAAACTCAAGCTTTGAACGGCGGCAACCCTGACGTTCAACCAGAGAAGTCAAAAGCCATCAGCTTCGGTACTGCTTTCCAGCCAGCCAAGAACTTGCTCGTGACAGTTGACTACTGGAATGTTCGTGTGAACAGCCAAATTGGCTCCTTCCCTGAACAAACTATTTTTGACGATCCAGCAAAATACGCTAGCAAGATCATTCGTTGCAACACTTTGAGTGCTGCCGAAGCTGCTAACTGGGAACGTTGCCAAGTGGTTGCAGGCTCTAATGCCATCGCCTACATCAAAACATTGACCGACAACTTGGGCAATGTGAAGACCAACGGCTTGGATTTCAGCGCTGCTTACTCCACCGTGATTGCTGGTATGAAAACCAACTTCAATTACGACGGTACTTACGTCAACAGCTACAAATACCAGAATGAAATCGGTGGCGCTTATATCGAAAACTCTGGCAAGTACAAAGACGCTAGCCCCATCTTCCGCTGGAAGCACAACCTGACAACCACCATGGCACAAGGTAACTACCGTTACAGCGCCGGCGTGCGTTACATGTCTGGTTACACCGATGAGAATGCAGATCCTTCATACATCAATGAAGTTAAAGCTTACACATTGGTCGACTTCGGCGTGAGCTACACAGGTATCAAAAACCTGACATTGGGCGCTGTGTTGCGTAACGTGTTTGATGCAAAGCCACCTTTCTCTAACCAAGGTGCCACATTCCAACAAGGTTACGATCCACGCTACACAGACCCACTGGGTCGTGCATTGGCTGTGAAAGCGAACTACAAGTTCTAATCACAACAGTCCCGAACATGTTCGGGATTGCCAAAAGGAAACCGCTCTACGGAGCGGTTTTTTTATGCCTGCAGGTGATCGGTTCAGGACGCAGTTTTGTCCTTCACCAAGTAGGAGTAAATCACAGGAACCACCACCAAAGTGAGGAATGTGGAAGTTAAGACGCCACCAATGATGGCGCGACCCATGCCAGCTTGCAATTCACCGCCTTCGTTCAAGGCCAAGGCCAACGGCAACATGCCAAAAATCATGGCACAGGTGGTCATCATGATGGGGCGCATGCGCACTTGCCCTGCTTCCAACAATGCATCTTTGACGGTTGCGCCACGTTTGCGCGACTCATTGGCAAAGTCAATCAGCAAAATGGCATTCTTGGTGACCAAGCCCATCAGCATGACCATGCCAATCATGGAAAACAAGTTGAGTGTCGTTTGGGTCAGCCACAAAGACAACATGACACCCAGCAAAGCTAAAGGCAAAGAGGTCATGATGGCAATGGGCTGCTTGAAACTGTTGAACTGGCTGGCCAACACAATGTAGATGAACAATACCGCCATCAGCATGGCGCTCAAGATGGCTGAAAAGGCATCCTGCTGGTCTTTGGTTGAGCCTTGAAGGTCAAAGTAAATGCCTTCAGGCGGGCTTGTTGCCTTCATCATGGCCTGCACATCCGCGCCGACATCTCCCGCTGGACGGCCTTGCACACTCGCAAAGATGGCCTCGCGGCGCATCAAATTCTGCCGACGGATCACCTCTGGATTGGCCTTGGGTTCAATGCGCGCAACACGCGCCAGTTCAATGGCTTGGCCATCCTTTGCATAGGCCACGGGCAGCTTGTTCATTTGCGCCAGGTACTGACGGTCCAATTCGGGCAATCGAAGTACAACCTGGACCTGCTCACCGTCGCCAGCCAACCAGGTGGTGGCAATTTCTCCGTTGACATACGCACGCAAGGTTTGTGCAACTTGTGTTGAATTTAAGCCCAACTCCCGAATGGCCAAAGCATCTAACTTCACGCTGTAAGCGGTCAAGCCAGGCTTAACGGACATGTCCACGTCCACGATCCCAGGGATGGCTTTGATTTTTTCAGAGAAGTCCTTGCTGAACTGGGCCAGCCGTTCTGCATCGTTGCCCAAGACTGCGATGTAAATGGGTCGATCAAGTCCAATGGCCACTTCAATGCCCGAGATAGGCTGTGTGAGCTTGCGCAGCGTTTCTTCAATTTGTTTTTGCGTTCGTTGGCGCTCGTTTTTGGGCTTCAAAACAATGTTGACTGCCGCCTGATTTCTGCCCACCAAAAAACCAGCATCGCTGCCGCCAATGACCGTGACCACCGTGTCAACTTCTGGCACCGAGCGAATGGCGGCTTCCACTTGCGATAATTTTTCACTGCTGCGCGTCAAACTGGAGCCGACAGGCAGACGCATGGTGATTTGAATCAGGCCACGGTCTGTTTGGGGTATGAATTCGGTGCCTACGCGCCCAGCCAGTAGAAAGGCCAGAACCAAACTGAAAACAGCGCCAAGCATGACAAGTGCGCGATGAGACAATCGAAGCCAGCTCACTGGCTGCCACTTTTGATCGTCAAAAATCCAATGAATCAGCGTCTCATAGCGCAGATGGCACCACGCCATGAAACGGTCCACCATGACAATGCAGTATCCCAGCACGGGAACTCGGTTCAGGTTGGCGTTGGGCGGCTCTGGCCACACGCTAGACAACATCGGGTCCAAGGTAAAACTGACCAGCAAAGAAATGATCACAGCCACCACGACGGTGATGCCAAAGGGAAAGAACAAGCGTCCTGTGATGCCATCCATGAAGGCCATCGGTACAAACACGGCGCAGATGGCAAAGGTGGTGGCCAAAACCGCCAAACCGATTTCTTGCGTTCCTTCCAATGCGGCTTGAACATGGGTCTTGCCCATGGCCAAATGGCGAACAATGTTTTCTCGCACCACAATGGCGTCGTCGACCAGCAAGCCAATGCACAAAGACAAGGCCATCATGGTCATGAAATTCAAGGTAAAACCAAATGCTTGTACCGCTATGAAACTGGAAATCACAGAAATGGGCAAGGTCAAGCCAGTGATGACCGTGCTGCGCCAAGACTTCAAGAACAGCAACACAATCGCAACGGTCAACAAAGCGCCTTCAATCAAAGTTCTTTGAACACCTACCAAAGAAGCTTTAACCCAATCGCTGTTCAAACTGATGGTTCGCAGCTCAACATCTGCTGGAATTTGATTTTTCAACTCCGCCAAGGCTTCTTTGATGCCCTCACCCGTGGTAACAATGTTGGCATCTTGCTGCTTGAAAACTTCAATGCTGATGGCGCGCTGTTCATTGATGCGCGCCAAAGACTCCAACTCCTTTTCACGCAGGTATAAATCGCCCAGATCAGACACCCTGACGGGCAGGCCATTGCGCTGCTGCACCACGACCGCATTCAAATCCAAATAATTTTTGGCACGACCTTCCATGCGCAGAATGCCATCTTGAACTTGGTTCGAAATCAAACCAATGGGGGCATCTTGATTCTGAGACCTCAAGGCATTGCTCAGGTCAGCAGGCAGGACAGCGTTGGCGCGCAATTTTTGCTGGTTTAAATCAATGCGAATTTCGCGCGTTGCATTGCCAGATATTTTGATAAATGCCACACCGTCAATTCGCTGCAAGCGGCGTACCACTTGCAACTCAGCAAGCATGGAAACATCGCGGTGGGTTTTGGTTTTAGACAAGACGCCAATGACAGCGACAGGCTCTGAAGCCTCGTTGTTGATGCGCAGCACCAAAGGTGGCTTGGCGTCTTTTGGAAAAGCCGCTTGCACAGCGGCAATCTTGTCGCGGACATCTTGCATACCCCGCGCCATGTTGGCACTCAAATTGAATTCCACACTGGTTTGACTGCGACCTTCAAAAGACCGTGACGTGATGCGTTTCACGCCCGCAATGCCATTCAGCGCTTCTTCAATTTTCTTGGTAATTTCTTCTTCAACAGACTGCGGCGATGCACCGGGATAAAGGACATCAACATAGGCCACTGGCAAGTTCAGATCAGGTAATTGTTCGACACCCAGCTTGATGTACGAAAAAATACCCAGCACACACAAAGCAAACATCACCATGACCGCAAAGACCGGCCTTGCAATCGATACGCGTGTTACCCACATCAGGGCATTACCTCAACCTTGGTGCCTTCTTTTAAGCCTTCAAAACGCAGCGCCAAAACAGAGTCAGAGGCCTTCACGCCTTCCAACACAGAGACACGCAAGCCTTGCGTGTCCTTGAGGCCCGTCGTCACCGTTTGTCGCTTCAGCACACCGTCTTGAATGACCCACACAATGCTTTTACCGCCCTCTTCTTGGACAGCCGTGACAGGCAAAGTAAGACCCGTTTTTGCCAAATCGTAGGCAAACTGTGCAGTGCCCATCAAACCTGGCCGCAGAACTTGTGCAGGGGCGGCATTGGCTTTCAATTTCACATACACAGGCAATGCCCTTGCCCCCACATCGTTGCCAGGGCCAATACGGTCAATGCTGCCAGTCATTGGTTTGTCTTGTGTCTCAAATTGAACGTCGATGGCCTTGCCCACTTTCAAAAATTGACCTGCCGCACTGTCTACCAGTGTTTTGAATTCAAGGCGCGCTGGGTTGACAACAGTCAAGACCTCTTGCTCTGGCGCCAAGGTCTCACCCACATTCACCAAACGCCTCGCTATCACCCCCTCAAACGGCGCCGTGATGGTGGCTTCTTGCAACAGTTTGGCATGAGACGTCATGGCGGCTTCTGCAGACTTGAGCTGTGCCAGACTGGTCGAGAGATTGGCCAGGGAACTGGCCAAAGCCGTTTCAGAGATAAAACCTTGTTGCGCCAAATTTTGATTGGCTTTGTGCTGTGTTGTTGCCACTTGGTGAGAACGTTGCGCTGCCATCAAAGCAGACTCTCGCTCGGAAGTTCGTGCATGCAAATCACGGGCATCGATCTCTGCCAGCAGTTGACCCTTCTGCACGAGTTGCCCTTCTTGCACGTTCAAGCGCATCAAAGTCCCTGCAGATTTACTGCGCAAAGTGGCCATCTCAGTGGCAACCAAAACACCCGACATCTCGATGCGCCCCGACAAAGCTTGCGATTGGGGCTGTGTGATTTCAGTTGCTTTGAAGACTTTGATCGGCGCCTCTTTGGTCTGGCTTGCCTTGGAACGCATTGTGTACGCGTACCAAGCCAACCCGCCCAAAGACAGCAGCAGAATAAGAACAAAGATTTTGAATGTGCGAGATCGGATGTTCATTCAGCAAAGATCAGCCAGCACTGACGCAATCGGCGTAGTAGCGTTTGATACCGTCTGCACCCTTCTCTTCCACCAAGCCATGAATGTCGGTTTCAAAACCAGGACACTGCAAATTGAACTCACGTGAGAACTTCAAATAATCCACGATCTTCTTGTTGAAGACTTCACCAGGCACCAGCAAAGGAATGCCAGGCGGATAAGGTGTGACCAAGCCAACCGTAATCCGGCCTTCCAATTCATCAATGGACACACGTTCCGTTTTACGGCGTGCAATTTGTGCGTAGGCATCGGCAGGCGTCATGGCAGGCGTCAGGTCTGACAAATACATTTCAGTGGTCAAACGAGCCACGTCGTATTTGGCATAGAGGGCGTGAATGTGCTGACACAAATCACGCAAACCCATGCGCTCATATTTGGGCTGCTTTTGACAGAACTCAGGCATGATGCGCCACATCGGTTGATTGCGATCGTAGTCGTCTTTGAACTGTTGCAGCGCTGTCAGCAATGAGTTCCATCGACCTTTGGTGATGCCAATGGTGAACATGATGAAGAAGCTGTAGAGCCCGGTCTTCTCAACCACCACGCCATGTTCAGTCAGGAACTTGGTAAGCACAGACGCAGGGATGCCTGTCTTGTCAAACTTGCCATCCAAATTCAGACCGGGCGTGACGATGGTGGCCTTGATCGGGTCCAACATGTTGAAGCCATCGGCCATTTGACCGAAACCGTGCCATTTGCTGCCCTTCTTGCGCGAGTCGCTGCGAATGATCCAGTCTTCTGCACGGCCAATGCCCTCATCGACCATGTTTTCAGGGCCCCAAACTTTGAACCACCAGTCTTTGCCGTACTCATCGTCAACTTTGCGCATGGCACGGCGAAAGTCCAGCGCTTCGGCAATGCTTTCTTCCACCAATGCGGTGCCACCAGGTGGCTCCATCATGGCCGCGGCAACGTCACAACTGGCGATGATGCTGTACTGAGGGCTGGTGCTGGTATGCATCAGGTAGGCCTCGTTGAACAAGTGCCTGTCCAGCTTGGTGTTTTGTGAGTCTTGAATCAGCACGTGGCTGGCCTGACTGATACCGGCCAGCAGTTTGTGAATGGACTGCGTGGCATACACCACTGAATTCTTGGGACGTGCGCGCTTCTTGCCCATGGCATGGTAAGTGCCGTAGAACGGGTGAAAGGCTGCGTGTGGCAACCAAGCTTCATCGAAGTGCAAGTTTTCAACGTAGCCGTCCAGCATGCCTTTGATGGTTTCGGTGTTGTACAACACGCCATCGTATGTTGACTGGGTGAGCGTCATGACGCGAGGCTTGACCTTCTTGGCATCCACACCTTTGAGCAAGGGATTGGCCTTGATCTTGGCCTGAATGTTGGCCACTTCAAATTCACTTTGAGGAATAGGACCAATGATGCCGTAGTGGTTGCGCGTCGGCTTCAAGAAAACAGGAATAGCGCCCGTCATGATGATGGCGTGCAAGATCGATTTGTGGCAATTGCGATCGACCACCACCACATCGCCCGGTGCAACCGTGTGGTGCCAGACCATTTTGTTCGAGGTACTGGTGCCATTGGTTACAAAGAAGCAATGGTCTGCATTGAAAATACGGGCCGCGTTTCGCTCGCTCTCGCCGATCGCGCCGTTGTGGTCGAGTAATTGGCCCAACTCCTCAACCGCATTGCACACATCTGCGCGCAACATGTTCTCGCCATAAAACTGGTGGTACATCTGGCCCACTGGGCTTTTCAAGAATGCAACGCCGCCAGAGTGGCCTGGGCAATGCCATGAGTACGAGCCGTCTTCGGCGTAGTCAAGCAAGGCTTTGAAAAATGGGGGCTGTACGCCCTCTAAATAACTTTTGGCCTCACGGATGATGTGACGCGATACAAATTCTGGCGTGTCTTCAAACATGTGAATGAAGCCATGGAGTTCTCGCAAAATGTCATTGGGAATGTGTCGCGAGGTTTTGGTTTCACCATAAATGTAGATCGGCACATCTGCATTTTTGCGACGAACCTCTTCAATGAAAGCGCGCAAACTCAAAACTGCCGGATCAAGATCAGGGCCAGGCGTGAACTCTTCGTCGTCGATGGACAAGATGAACGCGCTTGCACGCGATTGTTGTTGCGCAAATTGGGACAGGTCACCATAGCTGGTCACGCCCAGAACTTCAAAGCCTTCGGTTTCGATGGCTTGCGCCAAGGCACGGATGCCCAAGCCTGAGGTGTTCTCAGACCGGTAGTCTTCGTCGATGATGACAATCGGAAAACGGAATTTCATAGGGGCCCTGCCTTGGGTCAAAAAAATAAGCAACAGGGGCGAAGTGTAATGAATATTCGGCGCCTCAGTCGCAAATTGGGCCAAGAAACTGCGTCTAAACTGCTATAATTGCCGGCTCGGAGCGGTGGATGAGTGGTTTAAGTCGCACGCCTGGAAAGCGTGTGTGGGTTAAT
>CALEYZ010000001.1 GCA_937928195.1 uncultured Limnohabitans sp. | reverse complement strand
GTGATTTCCTTAAATGCCTTGCGGAGGTGAAAAATATTAGGTTGGGTAGATTTGTAGAATTTCAACTGCTTTATGCCACATTCTTGCAGCAAGCATCGAAACGCTCATGCGACAGGCTCGCTCACGCATTGCAAAGGATGTCCAGCCTGATTGGCTGCATCCAACACTTGATCCACTTTGGTCGCTGCAAGGTCTCGGGTGAAAACACCACAAACGCCCTTGCCATCCAAATGGATCTTCAACATGATTTGTGTGGCCGCTTCGCGGTCTTTATTGAAAAACTCTTGAAGCACCAAAACCACAAATTCCATGGGTGTGTAATCGTCATTCAGCATCACCACTTGGTACATCTGTGGAGGTCCGACTTTGGCCGGACGTCTTTCTAAAACCACAGAATCGCCATTTCCTGGCGTACGCGCGGGCTCGCCTACCGATCCTGGATTTTTTGGTTGAAATGGTTGTTTTGGATTCTCTGTTGCCATGATTTCATTCTATCGATGCCAGCGTCGCTTCTGCGCAAACATCGCAGAAAGTCCTTATGTGGCACTGCAACATTCGGCATCAGTCGGGTAAACCTTGAATTGACAACTCTGAAAACCATGCCTTAAATGTCCCATACAGCTTTAAAAAGACGGAGACAAGCATGCCCAACGGAACAGTCAAATGGTTCAATGACGCAAAAGGATTTGGATTTATTCAGCCCGATGGCGGTGGTCCAGATGCTTTTGCGCATTTTTCAGCCATTGCCATGGAGGGCTTCAAGAGCCTCAAAGAAGGTGCAAGGGTATCTTTTGAGTTGGCAGATGGGCCCAAAGGTCCTATGGCCGTTAATATTCTGGCCGAAGGCGGCAGTACGCCAACTGAGCGACAAGAAAAAAGCCCTTGAGAACGAATTCTCAAGGGCTTTGCTCTTTGTCAATGGTCGGCGTGGCGGGATTCGAACTCGCGACCCCTTGCACCCCATGCAAGTGCGCTACCAGGCTGCGCTACACGCCGACAAGCTTTAAATTATAGCTTGAGAATTCGCTCAAATCGAGAGCAAATCTCTAATATCCATCAATTCACGACGCAAGTTAGTCAAGCCGCTTGTCGCATGGGCATGACAGTTGCTTTGCGCACTTTCCAGGTTGAGTTTGGAGGACGCGTTCTCCTCTTCATGCAACTCACCGTCACCCTCCAACTCGTCCGGAAATTCGTTGTCCACCAAGGCAGTTGCCAGTTGCTCTTTGCGATAGCCCTTTTGTGCTTGGACAAGCTCCTGCATCTTATTGCGGGCACCACTGATGGTGAATCCCTGCTCATAAAGCAAATCACGGATGCGGCGAATCATGAGCACTTCATGGTGCTGGTAGTACCGGCGATTACCGCGACGTTTGACAGGACGAAGTTGTGTGAATTCCTGCTCCCAATAACGAAGCACATGCGGCTTGACACCACAAAGCTCACCCACTTCACCGATGGTGAAGTAGCGCTTGGCGGGTATTGATGGGAGGGAGTTCTCCATTGAAATCACAAACTTGCTAGGGGAACCTATTAGCTTACTCTAAGCAGAGGGCCTCCGTAAAGCCCCTGCTTGAATAATTTCAAGTCTGACTCAAACTTCCAGGAAATGTGTTCATGCCTTGGTCGGCTCATCACCCTGGATGACATCCTTCAACTTGTGACTGGCATGGAAGGTGGCAACACGACGTGCCTCGATCGGTATCAACTCACCTGTGCGAGGGTTGCGACCTGGACGTGGTGCTTTTTCTCGAATTTGGAAGTTGCCAAATCCAGAAATTTTGACATCTGTTCCTTGCACCAGTTGGGTGGCAATCAAATCAAAAAAAGAATCCACCATGTCTTTGGACTCACGTTTGTTCAAGCCAATTTGTTCAAACAGTAAATCGGCCAGATGCGCCTTGGTCAACGCTGGCGTTTCAAGACTTTCAACAGAAAAATCCATAAATGCTTTCTGTTTTAAATTAAGAACGCAAGCGCGCTGACAACTTCGCAGCCAAATGATCCAACACCGCTTTCACAGTGGTTTCAATTTGAACATCGGTCAATGTCGCTTCCTCGCTGTTCAATGTGAGGCGAACGGCCAAACTCTTTTCAACACCTTGTGTCGCCTGTGGCCGAAACACGTCAAACAAAACAGCACTTTTCAGCAAGCCTGCTGTTGGGGCACTGTAAATAGCCCCCATGAGTTCTGCGTGTGTGACTTTTTCAGCCACGATCACGGCGATGTCGCGCTCTACAGCTTGGAATCGGGCAACACCTTGCGCAACCGGCACATCACGTTGCAACACCGCGTCCAAATCCAATTCGAACAGGATAGGCGCCAATTGCAAATCCCAAGATTGACGCCAGCGGGGATGCAACTCGCCCACATGGCCAATCACTTTGCCGTTCAGCGTGACCTGGGCGCAGCGGCCCGGGTGCATGGCTGGGTGTTCCGCAGTTTCAAACACGGGCTTGGCAGGTGACAGCAAGGCCTCGACTTCCCCTTTGACATCAAAAAAATCGACATTGCGAACTTTGCCACCCCATGTCGTGGTTGTAACGGGACCATAAGCCACACCAGAAACGCGCATCGGCTGATTCAAGCCCTCAACTGTGCTGTCACTGTCTTTGACAGAGGCGTCTCGCAAAAACACACGACCCAATTCGAACACGCGCACGCGGTCGGCTTTGCGATCGGTATTGAACTTCACCACCTGCAACAATGAACCCAGCAAGCTGGTGCGCATCACACTCATCTGGCTCGCAATTGGATTGAGCAACTTGATAGGGTTGGCATTGCCTGCCAACTCGTGCTCCCAACGTTCTTCCACAAAGCTGAAATTGATGGTTTCTTGGTAACCCAATGCTGCAATGCTTCGGCGCACTGCAAACGGGCCTCGCACACTCTCTTTGCGAATCTTGGCCGTAATAGGCGCCAGAGGGGGGGTTGTGGGCAACTGGGTATACCCCACCATGCGCGCCACTTCTTCAATCAGATCTTCTTCAATTTCCAAATCAAAACGCCAGCTCGGTGGATTGACCGTGACCAAGCCATCAGCTTCACTGACTTCAAATCCCAAACCACGCAATGCATCGGCGCATTGTTTTTGTGTCAATGGCATGCCAATCACTTTGACAGCGCGAGCCACCCGTAAAGCGACGGGCTTGCGCACTGGCATGTTCAGTTTTTGATCATCCACCGGGCCCAGTTGGGTATCAGCTGTACCGCAAATATCGATCACCAATTGCGTGATGCGCTCGATGTGCTCAACTGTGCCTTCTGGATCAACACCGCGCTCAAAACGATGACCGGCATCTGTAGAAAAATTGAACCGACGTGAACGACCTGCAACGGCTTTAGGCCACCAGTAAGCAGCTTCAATGTAAATGTTTTTTGTATTGTCAGAGACAGCCGTGGCATCACCACCCATGATGCCTGCCAAAGACTCAACTTGTGCGTCATCGGCAATCACACCGACTTTGTCATCCACGGTGATGGTGTTGCCATTGAGCAGCTTCAATGATTCTTCTGCGCGACCCCAGCGAACTTGCAAGCCGCCGTGAATTTTGTCGAGGTCAAAAATGTGCGATGGACGGCCAAATTCAAACATCACATAATTTGAAATATCCACCAAGGGACTCACACTGCGTTGGCCACAACGCGCCAAACGGTCCACCATCCATGCCGGTGTTTGAGCTTTGGGATTGACACCCTTCACCACGCGACCACTGAAGCGGCCGCACAAATCGGTCGCTTCGACCTTCACGGCCAATTTATCTTGCACTTGTGCAGCCAAGGCATTGAAAACCGGCGCTTTCAATGGAGTGCCTGTGAGCGCCGACACTTCGCGTGCAATGCCATACACACTTAAGCAATGCGCCAAATTGGGCGTGAGCTTGAGTGTGAGCAAAGTATCGTCTAAGTTCAAATAAGTGCGAATGCTTTGACCCAAGGGCGCATCGGCTGGCAACTCGAGCAAGCCGCCATGGTCGTCCGCAATTTTCAACTCTTTGGCCGAGCACAACATGCCTTGGCTTTCAACGCCACGCAGCTTGCCCACCTTGATGAGGAAAGGTTTGCCATCTTCGCCGGGTGGCAACTCTGCCCCGACCATGGCGCAAGGAATGCGAATGCCAACGCGTGCATTGGGCGCACCACACACGATGTTGAGCAATGTGGGTTGACCCACGTCCACTTGGCATACGCGCAAGCGGTCTGCGTTGGGGTGCTGCTCTGTCGATTTAATTTCACCAATCACCACATTTGTAAAAGGCGGAGCGACAGGTTGAAGTTCTTCAACTTCTAGGCCCGCCATGGTGAGTGTTTCGGCGAGTTGTTCTGTATTGAGGGGTGGGTTGCAAAACTCACGCAGCCAGGATTCAGGAAATTGCATGGTCTTTAATTATTGAAATTGACTCAAGAAGCGAACGTCGCCGTCGAAGAACAAGCGCAAATCATTCACGCCATATCGGAGCATGGTGAGACGGTCGGGGCCCATGCCGAAGGCAAAGCCAATGAATTTTTCGGGATCAAGGCCCATGTTGCGAACCACGTTGGGGTGCACTTGACCGGAGCCAGCCACTTCCAACCAGCGACCCGCCAAAGGTCCAGTTTGAAATTGAATGTCAATTTCTGCGCTGGGTTCAGTGAAGGGGAAAAAGCTGGGACGGAAGCGCAAAACCAAGTCGTCGCTTTCAAAAAATGTACGGCAAAAATCAGTGAACACCACCTTCAAATCTTTGAAGCTGACGTTCTCGCCAATCCACAAGCCTTCACACTGATGAAACATGGGTGAATGCGTGGCATCGCTGTCGACGCGGTAGGTGCGGCCAGGTGCAATGACGCGAATTTCAGGCATGCCCTGCCCTGCATCCAATTGCGCTTTGTAACGCTTGACGTGTTGGACTGCATGGCGAATTTGCATGGGACTGGTGTGTGTGCGAAGCAGGTGACCACCTTCAACATAGAAGGTGTCGTGCATCGAACGTGCGGGGTGATCTTCGGGCGTGTTGAGCGCGGTGAAGTTGAACCAATCGGTTTCAATTTCAGGGCCTTGTGCCACTTCAAAACCCATGGAGCCAAAAATTTGCTCAATGCGCTCTAAGGTGAGTGACACAGGGTGTAGGCCACCTTGCGTGAGCGGGCGTCCTGGTAAGGTGACATCGAAAGCTTCTGCTTTGAGTTGAACTGCCAATTCGGCATCGGCCAAAGCTTGACGGCGCGCATTCAGCGCAGCTTCAATGCCCTGCTTGGCAACGTTGACCGCGGCGCCGAAGGTTTTTTTCTCTTCAACGCTCAAAGCAGCCATGCCCTTCATCATTTCGGTGATTCGGCCTGACTTGCCCAAATACAGGGCTTTGGCATTCTCAAGATCGGCGGGGGTTTGGGCCTGCGCAAAACTGGCGCTGGCCGCTTCAACCAAACTGTCCAACTCGGTCATGGTGGAAACTTTAAAAGGAACTAAATTCAAAATAAAAAAAGGATTGAAGCCTTCGCAAGCCTCAACCCCCTTGATCGACTGTGATATCGACTGCGTGAGTACTTAAGCTGCGGCCAACTTGGCCTTGACTTGGTTCACGATGCCAGCAAAAGCGGCCTTGTCGTGCACAGCGATGTCCGCCAACACTTTACGGTCGATTTCAATGGCAGCCTTTTTCAGGCCGTTAGCGAATTGGCTGTATGTCAGACCGCATTCACGGGCCGCTGCGTTGATACGCGCGATCCACAACTGACGGAACACACGTTTCTTGGCACGACGGTCACGGTATGCATACTGACCGGCCTTCATCACCGCTTGTTTAGCGATGCGGAAGACATTACCGCGGCGACCGCGGAAACCTTTGGCCAGGGCCAATACTTTTTTGTGACGGGCTCGTGCCGTAACACCACGTTTTACGCGAGGCATATTTTCTCCTTGTTCGTCAGTGAATTACAGGCCAGCCGAAGGCAGCATTTGTGCCATGTGACCCATGTTGGTCTCATGCACGCCGACTGCACCGCGGAGGTGACGTTTGTTCTTGGTTGTCTTCTTCGTCAAGATGTGACGCTTGAAGGCTTGACCGCGTTTAACGGTACCACCAGGACGAACACGGAAGCGCTTTTTGGCGCTGCTTTTGGTCTTCATTTTGGGCATTTGACTGCTCCTTATTTTGTGCTCGTGAGGCGTCTGCAAACTCCTTGCAGCCTTGTTGGCCCCGAGCCACTTTTAATCAGCAAAACACTTGCGCGTCTTGCTGTTTGAGGTTGGCGACAACCTCATTTGTAAGAGCTCCCAAGGGAACTCTTCAAACTCATTCCGAAGCTGCCGGAGCACCTTCATTGGCTGTTTTACCAGCCGGTTTTTTACGACTTGGCGCAATCATCATGATCATTTGGCGGCCTTCCAACTTTGGAAATTGCTCAACCACAATCAGATCACCCAAGTCATCACGAATACGCTGCAACAGTGCCATGCCCAACTCTTGGTGGGTAATTTCGCGACCGCGGAATCGCAAGGTCACTTTGCACTTGTCACCATCGGCCAAAAAGCGGCGAATGTTGCGCATCTTGATGTTGTAGTCACCGTCATCGGTACCAGGTCGGAATTTAATTTCCTTGATCTCAATGACCGTCTGCTTGGCTTTGGCTTCGGCAGCACGTTTTTGTTCTTGGTATTTGAACTTGCCGTAGTCCATCAAACGACAAACCGGTGGCGTGGCCGTGGCTGCAATTTCAACCAAGTCAACATCCAACTCTCCCGCCATGCGCAATGCATCTGCCAAAGAAACAATGCCCAAGGGCTCGTTCTCAGGTCCGGACAAACGGACTTCAGGGAAAGTGATTTCACGGTTCAGGCGATGCTTACGCTCTTCGCGCTGACGGCGGTCACGAAATTCGGTGGTAGCGATGGTTCAAATCCTTCAAATAAAAACTGCACAAGGCAGCCCAAACCGACGAGCAAGCGTCAAGCTAAAGCAATCGGAAAATACCTTCAAACTTTAGATTCAATGTCTGATTGGATGAGTTCAATGAACGCATCAACAGACATGACACCGAGGTCTTTGTTACCTCGGGCGCGTACTGCGACAGTACCCGCAGCCTTTTCTTTGTCGCCAGCGACAAGGATGTAAGGCGGCTTCTGCAATGAATGCTCGCGTATTTTATACGTGATTTTCTCGTTCCGGAGGTCTAAATCGACCCTAAGGCCTTGATTTCCCGCCAGTTTTTGCATTTTTTGGGCAATTTCACGGCAGTAATCAGCCTGAGAATCGGTAATGTTGCACACCACCACCTGGGTTGGCGCCAGCCAAACAGGCAAAGCACCAGCGTGCTGCTCGATCAAAATTCCGATGAATCGCTCCATGCTACCCACGATGGCGCGGTGCAACATCACGGGGCGATGGCGGTTGCCATCCTCCCCCACGTACTCTGCATCCAGGCGCTCGGCCATCGAGAAATCGACCTGAATGGTGCCGCACTGCCATTGACGGCCAATGGCGTCCTTCAAGGTGTATTCGATTTTGGGGCCATAAAAAGCGCCATCGCCTGGGGCAATTTCAAAATCGCAACTGGAAGCACGCAGGCTTTCCATCAGCGCATGTTCGGCTTTGTCCCAAATTTCATCGGAACCAATGCGCTGCGCCGGACGGGTGGCAACTTTGTAGATGATGTCTGTGAAGCCAAAATCTTTGTAGACTTTTTGCAAGAGCGTGGTGAAGTTAACGCTTTCAGACAAGATCTGATCTTCTGTACAGAAGATGTGACCATCGTCTTGCGTGAAACCGCGAACACGCATGATGCCGTGCAAACCGCCTGTGGGCTCGTTGCGGTGGCATTGACCAAACTCACCGTAGCGCAGTGGCAAATCACGGTAGCTTTTCATGCCCTGCTTGAAAATCAAGATGTGGCCTGGGCAGTTCATGGGCTTCAAAGCGTAATCGCGCTTTTCAGACTCGGTGGTGAACATGTTGTCACGGTACTTGTCCCAGTGACCTGTTTTCTCCCACAAGGACTTGTCAATGATTTGCGGACCCTTGACTTCTTGGTAACCGTTGTCTTGGTAGACCGCACGCATGTACTGCTCAACCTTTTGCCAAACAGACCAGCCTTTGGGATGCCAGAAAACCAAGCCTGGCGCATGCTCATCAATGTGGAACAAATCGAGCTCGCGACCTAATTTACGGTGATCACGTTTTTCTGCCTCTTCCAATTGGACAAGGTAGTTTTGCAAATCGTCTTTGCTAGTCCATGCCGTGCCGTAAATGCGTTGCAACATTTCATTTTTGCTGTCACCGCGCCAGTAAGCGCCGGCCACCTTCATCAGCTTGAAATGCTTGAGCTTGCCGGTGCTGGGGACGTGCGGGCCGCGGCACAAGTCTTCAAACGCACCTTCTTTGTACAAGCTCACATCTTCATTGGAGGGGATGCTGCCAATGATTTCTGCTTTGTAATGCTCGCCCATGCTTTTGAAATACGCAACCGCTTCGTCACGTGGCAAAACACGACGGACCACGGGTTCGTCTTTGTTAGCCAGCTCGGTCATGCGCTTTTCAATCGCTGCCAAGTCTTCCAAAGTGAAAGGACGACTGTACGAGAAGTCGTAATAAAAACCGTTTTCGATCACAGGGCCAATCGTGACCTGCGCTTCAGGATACAAATCCTTCACGGCGTAAGCCAGCAAGTGCGCCGTTGAATGACGAACCACTTCCAAGCCATCGGCATCTTTGCCCGTGATGATGGCCAGTTGCGCATTGGCCACCATGGTGAAACTCGTGTCCACCACTTTGCCATCAACTTTGCCAGCCAAAGCCGCTTTGGCCAAGCCAGCGCCAATGGAGGCTGCAACCTCTGCCACGGTGACGGGACCGGGAAACTCACGCAATGAACCGTCTGGAAGTGTGATCTGAACCATGTTCGAACTGAAAAAAGGAAAGGCGCCCTTTTGGCGCCAGAAATGAAAAACGCGGCATTTGCCGCGTATTCAAACGCTCAGGCCAGATTTTACGCTGTGCCTGAGGTCTTTTTCGATCAGTGGAACTGTTCTTCTTCAGTCGAACCGGTCAAAGCGGTCACGCTAGAGCGGCCACCTTGGATCACAGTGGTCACTTCATCGAAGTAGCCGGTACCCACCTCTTGCTGGTGTGACACAAATGAGTAGCCGCGATCGCGGGCTGCGAATTCAGGCTCTTGAACCTTCTCAACATAGGCAGACATGCCGCGCTGAACGTAGGCTTGTGCCAAGTCAAACATGTTGTACCACATGGAGTGAATGCCCGCCAAAGTGATGAACTGGTACTTGTAACCCATGGCACCGAGTTCTTTCTGGAATTTGGCGATGGTGGCATCGTCCAAGTTTTTCTTCCAGTTGAAAGAAGGTGAGCAGTTGTAGGCCAACAATTTGCCGGGGTGCTTCTTGTGGACAGCTTCTGCAAATTTACGCGCAAATTCCAAATCGGGGGTACCTGTTTCACACCACACCAAATCTGCGTACTCCGCATAGGCCACTGCGCGGCTGATGGCTTGCTCCATGCCCTTCTTGGTTTTGTAGAAACCTTCTGCCGTGCGTTCACCTGTTAGGAAAGGCTTGTCGTTTTCGTCGTAGTCGCTGGTGAGCAAATCAGCAGCTTCGGCATCGGTACGTGCAATCACCAATGTAGGAACACCGCAAACGTCAGCCGCCATGCGGGCTGCAATCAATTTCTGGCAAGCCTCAGTGGTGGGCACCAATACTTTGCCGCCCATGTGGCCGCACTTTTTCACAGAAGCCAATTGGTCTTCAAAGTGAACGCCACCTGCACCTGCTGCAATCATGGCCTTCATCAATTCAAAGGCATTCAACACGCCGCCAAAACCAGCTTCTGCATCGGCCACGATGGGTGCGAAATAGTCTGTGTAATCTTTGTCGCCAGGGTTGGTGCCTTTGGACCATTGAATTTCATCCGCACGACGGAAACTGTTGTTGATGCGTTCCACAACCTTTGGCACTGAGTCCACGGGATACAAAGATTGATCGGGGTACATGGATGCATAAGAGTTGTTGTCGGCGGCAACTTGCCAGCCGGACAAATAGATGGCCTTGATGCCGGCCTTCACTTGTTGCATGGCTTGACCACCGGTCAGTGCGCCCAAGCAATTGATGTAGTCTTCTGTGTGAAGCAAGTTCCACAATTTTTCAGCACCGCGTCGGGCCAATGTGTGCTCGATAGGAAAGGAACCGCGCAAACGGACCACATCCGCAGCGGAGTAACCGCGTTTGATACCTTTCCAACGGGGGTTGGTGGCCCAATCTTTTTCCAAAGCGGCAATTTGTTGTTCACGGCTAAGTTGTTCAACGAGATTTTGTGGCATGACGATTTCCTTGGGAGTGGTTGATATTTCGGCCAATTCGTTCTTCAAACTCTTCGGCACTGGTTGAAATTCTAGGTCTTATAGAAGACCACCAAAACATCTTATGTCTTATATAAGACAATTATTTTTACCTTTAAAAACATAAAGTTAGATTGTTTATTTCTCATTGCAAAATATCATCTCTCATATTGAGAAATAATATTGCACCGCAGCACTACAACTTTCCGCATTATGAAACCAGATTCCAGGAATCACAATGCGTCAAGTACACCCCGCTTGCCGCAGTCTGCAAAGACAAATCAAACAATGAATGTGGCACGAGAGGGGTATCTGCAACAGCAAGGGCAAAAAAACTCAACTTCCCCTTGGAAACATCACCTTTCTCCAGTAGCATCCGCTCAGCCGGATAAATAAGTTTCCGGCTGCGAACCAACTTCCGACTTAAGGAATTTCAAAATGGCAACTGCAAAAAAAACCCCGGCAAAAAAAGCTGCTCCTGCAAAAAAGGCAGCACCCGCCAAAAAACCCGTAGCGAAAAAAGCGGCGCCTGCTAAAAAAGCAGCACCCGCTAAAAAAGCTGCTCCCGCAAAGAAAGCTGCTCCCGCTAAAAAGCCTGCAGCTAAAAAAGCCCCAGCCAAAAAACGCACACCTAATGCTGCGTTCATGAAGGCTTTGACACCAAGCGCCGCATTGGCTGCTGTGGTGGGTGCAGCCCCTCTGCCACGTACGGAAGTCGTGAGCAAGCTGTGGGTTTACATCAAGAAAAACAACCTGCAAGACAAAGTCAACAAGCGCAACATCAACGCTGATGACAAACTCAAAGCCGTCTTTGGCAAAGCCCAAGTCAGCATGTTCGAGATGGCCGGCCTGATTGGCAAGCACTTGAAGTAATTCAATGCTTCTCGAATGAAAAAAGCCGGGTTACCCCGGCTTTTTTTATGCCTTAGATTTCAAGGCACTTTGCGTGATGGCCGATAGCGTGCCACGGGTGGTGATCACCTCGGGGTCCAGCATGATTTCAATCAAAGTGCCCTGCTCTCTTTTGAGCGCCTCCAGCAAGGCCGGTTCAAACTCTTCAGTACGTGAAATTCGAATGCCTTCGTAGCCGTAAGCCTTGGCCAAATTGGCAAAGTGGGGGTTGTTCAAATTCGAGCCCATGTTGTGCGTTGGAAACTCGCGCTCTTGGTGCATGCGAATCGTCCCGTACATGCCGTTGTTCAACAACACCACAATTGATTTCGCACCGTGTTGTGACGCAGTTGCCAACTCTTGTCCGTTCATCAAAAAATCGCCGTCGCCTGCAATGGTGAAGACCACACGTTTGGACAGAATGGCGGCTGCGACACCTGCGGGCACGCCATAGCCCATGGCCCCAACAGTGGGCGCCAATTGCGTTTTAAACCCTTTGCTCAGTCCATGGTGTTGGTAGTAACGGTGAACCCAACTGGCAAAGTTACCGGCACCATTGGTCAATACCGCGTCCTGCGGCAGATGACGTTGCAATGCAGCCACCACCTCCGGCATGTTGACCAAGCCTTGGGGGCTGTCTTGCGTTAACCCAGCAAGTGGCTGAGGCTGGATATTGGCCACGTAGTCGGCATTGGCTTGTACCGCCCAATCGGCCCAGGGCACTGAGGGGGGTGCCGTCAAAACTTCAAGGCTTCTGGCTGCCGCATTCATGGTGGCACAAATGGCCAAGTCTGCTGAGTAAACGCGGTTGAGTTCTTCGGCACTGGCATGGATGTGCACCAATGTCTGTTTAGGTTTGGGCACTTCCAACAGGGTGTAACCACTGGTGGTCATTTCTCCCAGGCGGGGGCCGATGGCCAAAATCAGATCACTGTCCTTGATGCGTTGCGCCAATTTGGGGTTGATGCCAATGCCCACATCACCTGCGTACAAAGGATGGAAGTTGTCAAAGGTATCTTGAAATCGAAAGGCGTTGCCCACAGGCAATTGCCAATTCTCTGCGAATCTTTGGAGCGCTTGTGCCGCCTGAGGTGTCCAACCGCCACCACCCGCAATGACGAATGGGCGTTTGGCCACTAAAAGCATTTCGCGCAGTTGACGCAAACTGCCTGGATCGCTCCAAGCCTCCACGGGCGAAAGCTTTGGCAAGGGCTTGGCAGTCACTTCATGCGTCAGCATGTCTTCGGGCAAGACCAACACAACAGGACCCGGCCGGCCATTCATGGCGGTGGCAAACGCGCGCGCAACATATTCAGGAATGCGCTTCGCGTCGTCTATGCGCTCTACACGCTTGGCCATGCCCTTGGTGCTGGGGCCAAAGAAAGAGCAAAAATCAACCTCTTGAAAGGCTTCACGGTCGCGGGTATCCGTGGCCACATCCCCCACAAACAACACCATGGGGGTTGAGTCCTGAAACGCCGTATGAACGCCGATCGATGCATTGGTGGCACCTGGCCCCCGCGTCACAAAACAAACGCCTGGACGGCCTGTTAAACGGCCCTGTGCATCTGCCATGAAGGCTGCCCCACCCTCTTGGCGGCATGTGACGAATTCAATCTGATCTTGGTATTTGTGAAAACCATCAAGGACGGCCAGGTAACTCTCTCCCGGGACGCCAAAGGCATGGGTCACACCTTGTGCGACCAAACACTCCACCAACAGATGGCCGCCCATTTGAGGGGTGGCACAGTTTTCTTTCAGTTTGTCGTTTTGATTGCTCATACGGCCTCTTGTGATCAAGGCCGCATGATACTTTCAAAGACAATTGCAAACACCTTCCCAGGTCACCTTGAGCTCACCACTCTGTCAAATTTAAAGACACCAGGCTCCTTGACGGGGTCGACATCTACAGGAATGACAGATTTGGGCAAAAACTTGCCTTCAAGCAAAAGCTTAGACAAGGGATTCTCAATCCGTTGCTGGACAGCACGCTTCAAGGGTCGCGCACCAAATACAGGATCGAAACCAACTTTGGCCAGCTCGGCCAAAGCTGCGGCTGAAACCTCGAGTTGCAAATCCATCTTGGCAAGACGCGACTCCAAAATCTGCAATTGAATTTTGGCAATCGATTCGATGTGCTTGGCATCCAAACTGTGGAACACCACGGTCTCATCGATGCGATTCAAAAACTCTGGACGGAAATGATTCTTCAATTCGCCCCAAACAGCTTCTTTAACATCCTCATTGGACTCGCCCACCATGGATTGGATCAGGTGCGAACCGATGTTGGATGTCATGACAATCACGGTGTTCTTAAAGTCCACCGTGCGACCTTGACCATCGGTCAAACGGCCATCGTCCAATACTTGCAACAGCACGTTAAAGACATCGGGGTGCGCTTTCTCCACTTCGTCCAGAAGCAATACTGAGTATGGTTTTCTGCGCACGGCCTCTGTCAAATAGCCACCCTCTTCATAGCCGACATAGCCGGGGGGTGCACCAATGAGGCGGGCCACAGAATGTTTCTCCATGAATTCACTCATGTCAATGCGAATGAGGTGGTCTTCGCTGTCAAACAAGAAGCCCGCCAAGGCCTTGCACAGTTCTGTTTTGCCAACACCCGTAGGCCCCAGGAACAGGAATGACCCTGTAGGTCTTTGCGGATCAGACAAGCCCGATCTTGAACGGCGGATGGCATGAGACACCGCTGCGATGGCCTCGTCTTGGCCCACCACGCGCTCGTGCAATTTCACTTCCATTTGAAGCAATTTTTCGCGCTCACCTTGCATCATCTTGGACACAGGAATGCCTGTGGCGCGGCTAACAACCTCTGCAATTTCCTCGGCACCCACTTGTGTGCGCAACAGACGCGGCGCTGAGCCCGCTGCGGGACTCAATTCTTTGGCCTGTGTTTCGGACAAGAGTTTTTCAAGTTCAGGCAACTTACCGTATTGCAGTTCCGCCACTTTGTTGAAGTCGCCTTTTCGCGTGAGCTCTTCAATTTGCTGACGCAATTGGTCGATTTTTTCTCGAACGTTTTGGCTGCCCTGTGCTTGTGCTTTTTCCGTCTTCCAAATTTCTTCCAAATCGGCCGCTTCTTTTTTCAGCGAGACGATTTCCTCTTCAATCAGACCCAAGCGCTTTTGAGACGCTTCATCGGTTTCTTTTTTCACCGCTTCACGTTCAATTTGCAGCTGGATCAAGCGACGGTCTAATTTGTCAATGACCTCAGGCTTGGAGTCAATTTCAATTTTAATTTTGGACGCTGCTTCATCAATCAAGTCGATGGCTTTGTCCGGCAAGAAACGATCGGTGATGTAACGATGGCTGAGCTCTGCCGCAGCCACGATGGCAGGGTCAGTGATGTCCACACCATGGTGAATTTCATACTTCTCTTGCAAACCGCGCAAGATGGCAATGGTGGCCTCCACACTGGGCTCGCCCACCAAGATTTTTTGAAAACGACGCTCGAGTGCCGCATCTTTCTCAATGTATTTTCGGTATTCGTCCAGGGTGGTGGCACCCACGCAGTGCAACTCTCCCCGTGCCAAAGCTGGTTTGAGCATGTTGCCAGCGTCCATGGCACCTTCAGCCTTACCGGCACCCACCATGGTGTGCAATTCATCGATGAACACGATGGTTTGGCCTTCGTCTTTGGCAAGCTCGTTCAGCACCGATTTCAGGCGCTCTTCGAACTCACCTCGAAACTTGGCCCCCGCCAGCAAAGACGCCATGTCCAATGACAAGACGCGTTTGCCTTTCAAAGAATCGGGCACTTCGCCCGCAACAATGCGCTGCGCGAGGCCTTCCACGATGGCCGTCTTGCCCACGCCAGGCTCACCAATGAGCACTGGATTGTTTTTGGTACGACGTTGCAAGACCTGAATCGCTCTGCGAATTTCATCGTCACGACCAATCACAGGATCGAGCTTGCCCATGCGAGCCCGTTCCGTCAGGTCCAGACAATATTTTTTCAAAGACTCTCGTTGTCCTTCGGCTTCTGCACTGTTCACGTTTTGTCCTCCACGCACTGCATCAACAGCAGTTTCTAAACTTTGACGACTCAGACCTGCAGCCTTTGCGCTGCGAGCCAGTTCCAATTTGCTGTCGGCCAGCGCCAACAAAAAGAGTTCGCTGGCCACGAAAGAGTCGCCACGTTTGAGCGACTCTTTTTCAGCAGCCTGCAACAATTTGACCAAGTCTGGACCTACTTGAACTTGGTCCTGTCCTGTCACTTGCGGCAGACGGTCAACCGCCGAGGTGGCCGTTGACAGCAAGGCGGTGGTGTTGACACCTGCGCGTTGCAGCAAAGCTTTAGGACCATCTTGCTGTTGCAGCATGGCCTGCAAAACGTGGGCAGGGTCAATGTAAGCATGGTCTTTGCCCAAAGCCAAGCTTTGAGCATCTCCGAGTGCCTCTTGAAATTTGGTGGTGAGTTTGTCAATTCGCATCTGAATCTCCTATTGACATCCATTTTGGGCCGATGCGGCTATTTTTCAAGAGGCAAAGCAAATTGAAGCATTCCGGGTGCCAGAGCACCTAGAATGACCCCATGAACATTCACCAAATGTCAGTCCAATATGACGAACGTCAAGATCGCTTGGCCCTTCGGGTGAGCAATCAAGACAGTCAAGAATTTCGGCTATGGCTCACACGCGCCATGACCTTGCGTTTGTTACCGCACTTACAAGCTTCCGTCGTGCAACTGGAAGCCAGAGACCCTCAAGTCATGGCCACTGACACCACAGCTCAGCAGATGTTGGCTGAGCTCAAACGGGAAAATTTTCTGTCGCAAGCAGATTTTTCAACACCCTTTGTGTCGCAAAACCTCAGCCTGCCTTTAGGCCCTACACCCATGTTGGTCACCGATGTGCAATTGAATTTGCACAACAGTGGCAGTTTGAATTTGCTGTTCCAAGACAAGAGTGGTGAGAATGCCAGCGGTGCTTCTTGCGAATTCAACCTACAAGCCGCTTTGCTGCATGGCTTGCTGCACCTGATTGAACAAGCTTTGAAAAAGGCACAGTGGCAACAACCCGACTTCTCGCAACGTCCAGACAACTTGGACGCTTCAAGCACAGAGCGCCCTGCTTACCAACACTGACGCACTAAAGTGTCAACTGGCAGTGCGCATCAGGCATCACCGCCCGAAGCTTAGGCCCCAAGCTTGGGCCTTAGGCGTTGCGCGATTGAATGCCCCAACGGGCCAAGGCTTCATCATCACTGACTCGCGCATCGACCCATTTCGCGCCTTCAGGCGTTTCTTCTTTTTTCCAAAATGGCGCTTGGGTTTTGAGATAGTCCATTAAGAACTCGCAAGCCTTGAAGCTTTCACCGCGGTGTGCAGACGTGACCGCCACCATCACAATTTGATCTGCAGGTTTCAAGTCGCCCACCCGGTGAATCACCTTGGCTTGGTAAAAATCAAAACGCCGATGTGCCTCGTCAATCATGGCCTCAATCGACGATTCAGTCATGCCAGGGTAGTGCTCCAAAGACAGCGTCACGACTTCATCAATCGCTTGCCCCGTTAGCAAGCGCGTATCGCGCACTGTACCGACAAATGAACAAACTGCGCCAACTCGCAAATCTTGGGCACGCAGTTGTGACAAGATCCCCGTCACATCAAAATCTTCAGTCTGTATGACGACACGAGGGAACATGCGTCAACCTCCCGTGACGGGCGGGAAAAAAGCCAGCTCTGCGTTATCAATCAAGCCTGCATCTTCGGACACCATGACCTGATTCAAAGCCATCCGAACAGCATTACCGCGCGCCAAACAAAGGTACGTCCCGCCTTGTGCAAGCAACTGATCTCTCAGCTCACCGACTGTCTGCGCAGAAGTACTGATCTCCTCATGAGAAGTCCCAATTGCCTCGCGCAAAGACGCGAAATAACGCACACGAAGTTTCATTGCAACCACTCGGCAAACGGATAAAACAGAACCCAATCACCAGCTTGAATTGTCTGAGTTCCTGGGTTATCTACAACGCCATCGCCCCAGACCACAGAAGTTAGAACCCCCGAGCTTTGATTGGAAAACAAGTCAAGACCACCTTGTTGATTGCGTTTGACACGCAAAAACTCTCTGCGCTTGTCAGGCTTGGGCAAATCAAAATGAGCTTGCAATCGATAGGGTGTCGGTTGCACTTGAACGACCCCTTGCATCGCAAGCAAAAATGGACGAACCAACAATTGAAACGTCACGAAACTTGAAACAGGATTTCCTGGAAGTCCCATGAAATAGGCCTTCTTTTGTGTGGGTGCATCGCCCGCATGAAGTTCGCCAAAAGCAAATGGCTTTCCTGGCTTCATGGAAATTTGCCACAAGTTCAATCGCCCCAAGGACTCGACAGCAGGTTTGACATGGTCTTCTTCCCCAACCGAAACGCCGCCGCTGGTCAGAATCAAATCGTGGTCAGCCGCTGCATCCTTGAGGACTTGTTGAGTGGCATCGAAGTTGTCAGGCACGATGCCCAGATCGGTCACATCACAGCCAGCACGCATCAACAATGCGCGCAAGAAATAGCGATTGGAGTTGTAGATGGCGCCGGGCCGCATGTCTTGCGGTGCCACATCCCCGGGCATGACCAACTCGTCTCCGGTTGAAAACAAGGCCACACGCGGCCGTTTCACCACGCTCACTTGGGCAACACCAATGCTGGCCGCTAAGCCCAAGGCCGCGGGGTCTAAGCGCGTTCCTTTGGGCAACACCACGGCGCCGCGCATCACGTCTTCACCACTTCGGCGAATCCATTGTCCCTGACTTGGCACCCCATTGATGCTGACTTCAGGCACTTCGGCTGTGGTGTCGAGTTGTGTCTCTTCTTGCATCACAACAGCATTGGCGCCAGGCGGAATGGGCGCACCGGTAAAGATGCGCGCCGCCTCGCCGGTCTTCAGTGCATGACCATGATGACCCGCCGGAATGCGTTGCGTGACTTTCAAACGCGCACCAGGCGAGGCCACATCCTCCACGCGTATGGCATAACCGTCCATAGAGGAATTGTCTTGAGGTGGCACTTGCAGCTGCGACACCAGTGACGCCGCCAACACACGACCATCCGCATCAAAGGTTGGAACGAATTCATGCGATGGCAAGACCGCAACATCTTTCAAGACAAAGTTCAAGGCCTCGTCCAATGACATCAAAGGCGGGCGCTTTGGGACGTTGTCTGTGGCCATAAGTTCAGTCGCAGTGCTGCGCGATATAGGTTTTGATGGCATCAGCCGACATGGGCATCACCTGCACACGCTTGGGCAAGGCTTCGATGCCCTCAAACTTGGCAGGACGATCGGGCTCCCTGCCTAAGGCCTCGACCAATGTGGCAGCAAATTTGATGGGCAACGCCGTTTCCAAAACAAGCATCGGCACACCTGGTTTTGCAAGAGGTACAGCCACTTTCAGACCATCGGCGGTGTGCGTGTCAATCATGATCTGATTGTCTGCATAGACTTCTTGAATGGTTTTGAGACGATCGGCGTGGGTGCTCTTGCCACTGACAAATCCAAACTGAATTTTTGCTGCGGCAAACAATGGGTCCTGACCTAAATCGAATTGACCTTTTTGATTCAACTGATCATGAAACAAATCTTTGGTTCTTGCGGCATCGCGATGAAGCAGGTCAAACACAAACCGTTCAAAGTTGCTGGCCTTGGAAATGTCCATCGAAGGGCTCGATGTTTCATGGGTATCGGCTGTGCCCCTGACGCGGTAAACACCGGTTTTGAAGAACTCGTCCAACACATCGTTCTCATTGGTGGCCACAACCAATTGGTCAATGGGCAAACCCATCATGCGCGCCACGTGCCCGGCACAGACGTTGCCAAAGTTGCCACTGGGAACGCTGAAACTAACTTTCTGCGAATTTTCTTGCGTCGCTTGAAAGTAGCCTGCAAAGTAGTACACGACTTGTGCCAGCAAACGCGCCCAATTGATGGAGTTGACAGTGCCGATCTTGTATTTGCGTTTGAAATCCAAATCATTGCTGACAGCTTTGACGATGTCTTGGCAATCGTCAAAAACACCCTCAATGGCAATGTTGTGAATGTTCTCGTCCAACAAACTGAACATTTGCGCTTGCTGAAAGGGGCTCATGCGACCTTGCGGGCTCGTCATGAACACGCGCACACCTTTTTTTCCACGCATGGCGTATTCGGCTGCGCTGCCCGTGTCACCCGATGTTGCACCCAAGATGTTCAACTCGGCATTGCGTCGCGCTAATTCATACTCAAACAAATTGCCAAGCAGTTGCATGGCCATGTCTTTGAAGGCCAGTGTTGGGCCATTGGACAAGGCTTCCAAGCTGACTTGCGCACCCGCAACGGCTTTGGTTTTGATCGACTTCAAAGGCACAATTTCAGGCGTTCCAAAACTGGCTTCGGTGTAAGTCTTTTGGCACAAGGCTTGCAGATCGTTGGCAGGAATGTCGTCGATGTACAAAGACAAAATTTCAAAAGCCAAGGCGGCGTAGCCCTGGGTTTGCCAAACTTGGCGCAGCTTCGCCAAAGCATCCTGTGAAATTTGTGGGTAGCTTTCAGGCAAGTACAAACCGCCATCGGGCGCCAAGCCTTCCAGCAAAATTTCACAAAACCGTTTGCGATCGGCGTGACCGCGAGTCGACAAATAGCGCATCAGTTCAACTCTTCCTTGCGAATTTTCGTAATAGGTGCCATGACCGTTGGCAGTGCTTGCATCTGCGCCAGCACTTCATTCATCTTGCCTTCAACCGTGTCATGCGTAAGGATGATCACATCCGTTTGATTTTCACCCGCCTGGCTCACCTGGTCTGCTTCACGTTGCAGTACTGCATCAATGCTGATGTTGGCTTCGGCCAGTAAGCCTGTCACCTTGGCCAACACACCGGCTTCATCGGCAACACGCAAACGCAAGTAATAGCTGGTCACAACCTCTGACATTGGCAAAATTTTCAAATTGCTCATGGCATCGGGCTGGAAGGCCAAATGCGGCACGCGGTTCAAAGGATCTGCAGTGTGCAAGCGGGTGATGTCGACCAAGTCTGCAATGACCGCGCTGGCGGTAGGTTCGGAGCCTGCGCCCTTGCCATAGTAAAGCGTTGTGCCCACGGCATCGCCCTGCACCATCACAGCATTCATCGCACCTTCGACATTGGCGATCAAGCGCTGTGTCGGCACCAAGCTGGGGTGCACGCGCAATTCAACACCCGCTTCTGTGCGCTTGGTGATGCCCAACAATTTAATGCGATAGCCAAGCTGCTCAGCGTACTTGATATCGGCGGCACCCAACTTGGTGATGCCTTCCACATAAGCTTTGTCAAATTGAACCGGGATGCCAAACGCCAACGCACTCATGAGCGTGGCTTTGTGCGCTGCATCTACACCTTCGATGTCAAAAGTAGGATCGGCTTCGGCATAGCCCAAGCGTTGCGCTTCTTTGAGCACAACATCAAAGTCCAAACCCTTTTCGCGCATTTCAGACAAGATGAAATTGGTGGTGCCGTTGATGATGCCTGCCACCCACTGAATGCTGTTGGCGGTTAAACCTTCGCGCAAAGCTTTGATGATGGGAATACCACCGGCCACTGCCGCTTCAAACGCAACCATCACACCTTTGGCATGCGCAGCCGCAAAAATTTCCGTGCCGTGCACCGCCAACAAGGCCTTGTTGGCTGTGACCACGTGCTTACCTGCGGCGATGGCTTCAAGCACCAGCGCTTTGGCAATGCCATAACCACCAATCAACTCAACCACAATGTCGATTTCGGGATTGGCAATGACCTGACGTGCATCATTGACCACTTTGACCTGATCGCCACACAAGGCTTGTGCTTTGGCGACGTCCAAATCAGCCACCATGGAGATTTCAATACCCCGGCCAGCGCGTCGTTTGATCTCTTCTTGATTGCGCTGCAACACATTGAAAGTGCCACTGCCAACTGTACCCATGCCTAACAGGCCTACTTGTATTGGTTTCATTTCGTTCTCACTTAAACCGCTGTACCAAAACGCTGACGCGCCTTTTCTAAAAACTTGGCCATCCGCTCGATGGCATCACGTAGATCGTCCAAATGGGGCAAAAACACAATCCGGAAGTGATCAGGTTCGGCCCAATTGAAACCGGTACCCTGCACCAACATTACTTTGGTCTCTTGCAGCATTTCCAAGAAAAACTGTTGATCGTCTTGGATCGGATAGACCTTGGGATCAAGCTTGGGGAACATGTAGAGTGCAGCGCTTGGCTTCACACATGTCACACCAGGTATTGCCGTGATCAATTCATAGGCCAAATCTCTCTGCTTGCGCAAACGACCGCCTTCGTTCACCAACTCGTTGATGCTTTGGTGACCACCCAAAGCGGTTTGGATGGCCCACTGTCCGGGCACATTGGGGCACAGTCGCATGTTGGACAACATGTTCAAACCTTCGATGTAGTCTTTGGCGGGACGCTTGTCACCCGTTAAAAACATCCAACCAGCGCGGTAGCCACATGACCTGTAACTTTTTGAGAGCGAGTTGAAGGTGATGGTGAGAACGTCTTGGCTGAGGCTGGCAATGGGGGTGTGCTTCACGCCGTCATACAAAACCTTGTCATAGACTTCATCGGCAAAAATCACCAAGCCATGCTCACGGGCAATTTCGACAATGCCGAGCAACAGTTCATCGGAGTACAAAGCCCCCGTGGGATTGTTGGGGTTGATGACCACAATGCCCTTGGTTTTGGGTGTGATTTTGGCGCGAATGTCGTTCAGGTCAGGCATCCAGCCCTTTGATTCGTCGCACAAATAATGAACAGGTGTACCGCCCGACAAGCTGGCAGCCGCAGTCCACAAGGGATAGTCAGGCGCTGGCAATAACAGTTCATCACCGTTGTCCAACAAGGCATTGGTGGCCATGACAATCAATTCACTGGCGCCATTCCCCAAATAAATGTCATCCAATTTGACGCCTTGAATGCCTTGCTTTTGGGTTTCATGCATGACCGCCTTGCGGGCCCCAAAAATACCTTTGCTGTCCGAGTAACCCGCCGAGTTGGGCAGGTTGCGAATCATGTCTTGCTGAATTTCTTCGGGCGCGTCAAAACCAAACACGGCCAAATTGCCAATGTTCAATTTGATGATCTTGTGACCCTCTTCTTCCATTTGTCGGGCACGGTCCATGATGGGTCCGCGGATGTCATAACAAACGTTGGCAAGCTTGGCCGATTTCTGGATAGTTTTCAAAATCCCTCCGAGGGGTGTTGTCGCTGGGGAAAACCTATAATTTGACCACAGAACTGGCCATTTTTAAGAAACACCACCGCATGAAACTCCATCCAGACGCCAGCAACGCGTATTCCATCCAAAGCTACAGCGATGAAGGCGTGATCGTCAATGGCAAACTGCAAACTGGCCCCTTGAAGTTATGCGCCATTCAAGGTCCACAAGCATGGTCCGCGGCAACTTTCGAAAGCCTGACCCAAGCCTCCTTTGACGAATTATTGGCTTTTCAGCCGGAGTTGGTCATTTTTGGCAGTGGCCCACGCTTGAAATTCCCCTCACCCAAGCTTTTGCAGGGTCTGATCCAACAAGGCATCGGTGTAGAAACCATGGACAGCGGCGCAGCCTGCCGAACCTTCAACGTCTTGGCGGGAGAAGGCCGTCATGTGGTCTTGGCCTTTCTACCCCTGATCGACGCCTGATTTCGCTGTTTTGAGGGTTATTGCGAAACCCCCTCGGGTTTCAGGATAAAATATCAGATTGCCGTCCGGTGATGTTGCCTCTCTTGCACCAGATCGGTTATACGGTTCATTTCTGTCACGTGAGATTAGTTCTATGGCGATCGTTGTTAACAAACCCCTCCCTGAATTTGAAGCAAACGCAACGGGCGGCCTGAAGGTTTCAAACACATCTCACAACGGCAAAGTCATGATTTTGTACTTCTATCCGAAGGACAATACGCCTGGCTGCACCACTGAGGCCATGCAATTCCGCGACAAGTACAAAGACTTTGCAAAAGCAGGTGCTACCGTGTTTGGCGTCTCCCGCGACAACATGAAATCACACGACGAATTCAAAGCCAAGCTTGAACTACCCTTTGAATTGATTGCAGATACAGAAGAAAAAATGTGCCACATGTTTGGTGTTGTCAAAAACAAGATCATGTACGGCAAAAAAGTCAAAGGCATTGAGCGCAGCACCTTCTTGATTGGCGCTGATGGCTTGGTCAAAGAAGAATGGCGTGGTTTGAAAGTTCCAGGTCACGTCGAAGAAGTTCTCAAAGCCGTGAAGGCCCTGAAAAAAGCCGCATAATGGCGTCATGCCGCTGAAATTACAGCCCCATTCAGATCTCTCTCTTAAGCAAAGCCGCCTCGGTCTCCAGGCGGCTTTTTCTTTGCGTTCTTGTTTTCAACTCTTCAACTGAGGCCTCGACCCATGCCACTGCCCCCCGCACCGACACAGCGCGCTTCCTTGCTTTCATCACAAGCATTGGCCAAAACTGAAAAAAACAAAAGCGCACCTGTGGCTGCCGCAAGCCAAGAGCTTCCGACAAAGAAAACCAGCAACAAGAAATCAGTGGCCGAAACACGCCTCGACACAAAACCGGCACCAGAGTCACGGACGGTCCTCGAACAAGCTCCCCCGAAGAAGGCAAAGGCCTCTAAAAAGAACCATGGCCCCAGCAAGTTGTTTGTTTTGGACACCAATGTGCTGATGCACGACCCCATGTGCCTTTTCCAATTTGAAGAGCACGACGTGTACTTGCCGATGATTGTTCTGGAAGAGCTGGACAGTCACAAAAAGGGCATGACCGAAGTTGCACGCAATGCACGTCAGACAAGCCGCTCCTTGGATGCTTTGGCCGCAACGCCGGGTTCCGACATTCGTCAAGGATTGCCACTCAACACCACCGGGCACATCGAGGCGGGTGGCAAACTGTTCTTTCAAACCCAATTGATGGATGTCAGCCTGCCCATGAGCTTGCCTCAAGGCAAGGCCGACAACCAGATTTTGGGTGTGGTCCAAGCCCTCGGCAAATTGCATGCACCGAGAGAGGTTGTGTTGGTCTCCAAAGACATCAACATGCGCGTCAAATGTCGCGCCTTGGGACTGGCCGCAGAAGACTATCAAAACGACAAAGTCTTGGAAGACGGCGACCTGTTGTACTCCGGTGCACTGGCCCTACCCCACGATTTTTGGAACCAACATGGCAAGGCCATTGAAAGTTGGCAGCAAGGCAGCCACACTTTTTACCGCTTCACTGGCCCTCTGGTTCCCAGCCTGCTCATCAATCAATTTGTTTATCTGGAAGCGCCAGGCGAACCCAGCCTCTACGCACGCGTCACGGAGATTCGCGGCAAGACAGCGGTTTTGAAAACGCTGAAAGATTTTGGCCATGCCAAGAATGCCGTTTGGGGCGTCACAACCCGCAACCGCGAGCAAAACTTCGCCATGAACATGCTGACCGATCCCGACGTTGACTTTGTCACTTTGGCCGGTACAGCAGGCACAGGTAAAACTTTGATGGCATTGGCCGCGGGCCTGACCCAAGTGCTGGACGATCGACGCTACACAGAAATCATCATGACGCGAGCCACCGTCAGCGTTGGCGAGGACATTGGCTTCCTCCCTGGCACTGAAGAAGAAAAAATGGGTCCATGGATGGGTGCCTTGGATGACAACCTGGAGTTTTTGGCCAAAGGTGATGGCGGCAATGCCGGTGAATGGGGCCGTGCGGCCACCAATGAATTGATTCGCAGCCGCATCAAGATCAAAAGCATGAACTTCATGCGCGGCCGAACATTTTTAAACAAGTACGTGATCATCGACGAGGCGCAAAACCTCACCCCCAAGCAAATGAAAACTTTGATTACACGTGCGGGCCCTGGCACCAAGATCATTTGCATGGGAAACTTGGCCCAAATCGACACCCCCTACCTCACAGAGGGTTCATCTGGTCTGACGTACGCCGTCGATCGTTTCAAAGGATGGGCCCATGGTGGCCACATCACATTGGCAAGGGGTGAACGCTCAAGGCTGGCTGACTTCGCCAGTGAAGTGCTTTAAAGCCGCTCAAATGAAGTTACAGCGGCGCCTTTAATAATCGCCGCTGTCACCACTCGATGCCAAGCTTTCAAAGCGCGTCAGCGGCTTCAAGAAGGTCAAGCGAACGGCGCCTGTAGGGCCGTTACGCTGCTTGCCAATGATGATCTCGGCCACGCCAGGATCTTTAGAATCCTTGTTGTAGTAGTCATCACGGTAAATGAACATGATGATGTCGGCGTCTTGCTCGATAGCGCCGGACTCTCGCAAGTCACTCATCATGGGGCGCTTGTCGGTTCTTTGTTCAACACCGCGATTGAGCTGCGACAAAGCAATGACAGGACACTGAAGCTCTTTCGCCAGCATCTTTAAGCCGCGAGAGATTTCGCCCAGCTCTGTGGCTCGGTTATCGCCATCGCCCCCCGAGGAACCACTCATGAGCTGCAAGTAATCGACCACGATCAAACCCAGCTTGCCACACTTGCGCGCCAAACGCCTTGCATTGGCACGCAATTCACTGGGCGTTAGACCAGGCGTTTCGTCAATGTGCAACGACACTGTTCGCAAGCGCTCAATGGCATCCGTCAAACGGGGCCACTCTTCATCCGTCAACTTACCGGTACGCAAGTGACCTTGGTCAATGCGGCCAATGGAGCCCACCACACGAACCGCCAACTGAGCGGCGCCCATCTCCATGGAGAATACGGCCACAGGCAGCCCTTCGTTCAAGGCCACGTGTTCTGCAATGTTGATCGCAAAAGCAGTTTTACCCATCGAAGGACGCGCAGCAAGAACGACCAGGTCGCCAGCCTGCAAACCTGAGGTCATGCGATCGAGGTCATAAAAGCCGGTCGGCACACCCGTGATGTCGTTGGGGTTGTCGGCCATCTCTTGCACGCGATCGAGCAAGTCCACCACCAACTGCGGCATGGCTTGAAAGCCTTGCTTCATGCGCGAGCCTTCTTCACCAATGTTGAAGATTTTTTGCTCGGCTTCGTCCAAGATTTGGGCCACTGCCCTGCCCTGTGTGTTGAAGGCATTGGTGGCAATTTCATCACTGGCCGTGACCAACTTGCGCAGGATCGAGCGCTCGCGCACGATCTCGGCATAGCGACGAATGTTGCTGGCACTAGGCACGTACTGAGCCAAGGCATTCAAATAACCCAAGCCACCGATTTCTTCGGCTTTGCCCAAAGATTGCAAATGCTCATACACGGTGATCACATCGGCGGGACGGCTGGCGTTGACCAAGGCACCGATGGCGGCATAGACCTGTTTGTGTTCGTAGCGGTAGAAATCGCCATCCACCAACAGATCACCGACACGGTCCCAAGCCCCGTTGTCCAACAACAAGCCGCCCAGCACGCTGGACTCCGCCTCAATCGAATGCGGCGGAATACGCAATTGCGCAATTTGCTGATCGGCAGAAAAACCTTCTTCAAGGCTGGACAACACGGCTGACATAGGAATCCTGTAAAACGCACATCCTAAGCCCTGAAGGGCACTTTCGCATGGGATAACCCTGTGGATAAACGGTGCGTTGGCTGGGGAAATGACGGGATAAGCAAAGAAAAAGCCGCTCCAAAGAGCGGCTTTTTGTGGAGCGGGAAACCTTAAGCGGTTTCACCGTACACAGACACGGTGATGTCAACCACCACGTCAGTGTGCAATGCCACGCTCACGGTGCTGTCGCCAACAACCTTGATGGGGCCTGTG